>PLXO01000016.1 GCA_003151425.1 Acetobacteraceae bacterium | reverse complement strand
CGGAGCCCTGACCTTGCTTCGTTCGACCGGCTGCCCGCGGCTATTCGCCGCCCGTCGGCGTGTGCCGCAGCAGATACACCGGCAGCACCTGCTTCTCCGGTCCAACGCCGACGCCACCGGTAGCGACCAGCAGCGTTGCCATGACGCTATCCGACGCCACGATATCCGCGGCGGCGCCACAATCGCCGGAGTCGAGGCTGCTGTGCGCCCCGGCCCAATGCAACCGGTAGACGTGCGGCGAGTCGCTGGTCGCCGCGTCGACGACCAGACTGCCGTGAACGCGCTGCATCACCGCAAGGTCGAGCTGGCATCGCGTGCCGTCCGTCCGTGCCACGCTCAACCGGGTCGGCAGGTCGGCCGGCACGCCAACATTGGCATCGAAGGCCACGACGTCGCCCACCCCCGGGCCGCTGACACGCACGAAATCAGCACCGCCCAGTACACCGCTGAGGGCGGCCATGCCGACCAGCGCAGCGCCGACCGCCAGCAGTATCAGATTGTGCAAGCGATCGCCTGGACTCCGCATTGTGTTCTTCCGACGCACCGAGACGAACCCAATATCACCTGCGATCTTTGCGGCGCATTGAGGCAAGTCAACCTCGGTTACGTGGCGGCGGCTATGCGGTACCCGGAGATGTGGCGCCGCCGCCGCCGCCGCGGCTTCTATCCGGGCGACACTGATTATGCATGGCCTCCCCGGGGGGCTCGCGGGCTTTGCGGTGGAACTACCCTTCGGACGGCGCTTCAGGGGATCCGCCGGTTCGGGTTTCCCGTCCGATCCGCTTCCAATAGATCAGGGTGCCGGTCAGCCCTCCATGCAGCTTCAGCGCATAGTCCGGGATCTCGCCGGCCAGCACGTATCCCAACCCCTCATACAGGCGCGACCCCCCGCCCTCGGTCGCGGTGTCGAGCACCAGGAGGGTGCGCCCGTGCTGCACGGCCAAGGTCTCGGCCGCCCGCATCAAGGCCGCCGCCACGCCTCGGCGCCGATGGCTCGGGCGGGTCATCAGCTTGGCTATTTCGGCCCGGTGGGGCTGGTTGGGCGGACAATCGAGCAGCAGCGTCACCGTGCCGGTCAGGAGCTCGCCATCCCAGGCACCCAGAACGATCCGTTCGCCGCGGGCCGCCGCAGCCAGCGCGCCATCCCAGAACGCGCGCGCCATGTCCGGCTGCAGCGGATGCACGAAACTGACCGATCCGCCGTTCGCAACCACCTCGGTCAGGATCTCGCTAAGCATCTCGCAGGTCTTCGGCGCGGCGGAAACATCGATTCATAGGGTGTCAGCCGATTTGGAGCTGACCGCTGCGACGTTATGGCATGCGCGACGATCGATGGGAGCGTATCCGGGACCTCTTGCCCGGGCAGGCGGGTCATGTGGGGGTGACGGCGGCGGACAACCGGCTGTTCGTCGAGGCAGTGGTATATCGCTATCGCACTGGCATGCCGTGGCGCGACCTCCCGGAGCGCTTCGGCCATTGGAAGAACGTGCATCAGCGCTTCAGCCGATGGGCGAAATCTGGTGTCTGGGAGAAGATTTTCTGCCACCTCGCAGCGGATGCCGACAATGAGTATGCGATGATCGACAGCACCATTGTACGCGCCCATCAGCACGGCGCAGGTGCCAGAAAAAGCCGGCGAGGACCAGGCGATTGGGCGATCTCGCGGTGGATTGAGCATCAAAATCCATGCTCTGGCCGACGCGCTCGGCAACCCCGTCAACTTCTTCCTGACCGGCGGAGAGGCGCATGATCTCGTCGGCGCCGACCACCTGCTGCCCTCGATGCAGGCCGACACGCTGATCGCTGACAAGGCGTTCGACGCCGACGAGCGGGTCATCGCTCGCCGCGGCCGGCAAGACCGCTGTGATCCCACCCAGGACAAACCGCAGCCTGCCCCGCGACTACGACCACGACATCTATGAGGCGCGTCACCTGATTGAGAACTTCTTCGCCAAAATCAAGCAATTCCGTGCTATCGCAACGCGCTATGAAAAGACCGCGCGCAACTTCCTCGCCGCCATCCACCTCGCCGCTGCAATGATTTGGCTCAATTGAGGACACGCCCTAGTATGACCCCCATCGTTCATCCCTGCTTGGGCGAGGTTCAGATCGGGCCTCGCGGGCGGCCCGCACATCCGGAGCAGGCGTCGAGCCCGACTCCGGTGCCTAGGTGACGGCGGCGATGCGGGCGAGGGCCTCGTCGCGGCCGAGCGCGGCCAGGGTCGCGTCGATGCCGGGGCTGGTCGTACTTCCGGTCAGCGCGGCGCGCAGCGGCTGGGCGACCTGGCCGAGTTTTCGACGTGAGTTTTCAGCAAAAGTGCGCAAGGCGGCGTCCAGGGCGGCCGGGGAAAAATCCGTGGCGGCCAGGGCTTGCGCCACCTCGCGCAGCATCAGCCTGGCCTCCGGGGTCAGCAGGGCGGCGGCTTTGGGCTCGAAGGGCAGGGGGATGGTGCGAGCCAGAAATGTTGCATTGTCAGCCAATTCGACCAGGGTCTTCGCACGCTCCTTCAGTCCCGGCATCAGCGCGCAGATGCGCTGCGCAGCGATCGCACCGAGCGCAAGGTCGTGCCGATGCGCCAGGCGTTGCAGCACCTCGTGCGTCAGGCGGGCGTCGTCGGCCTGGCGCAGGTAGACGCCGTTCACGTGGGTCAGCTTGGCGTAGTCCATGCGACTCGCGGCGCGGCCGACTCCATCCAGATCGAACAGACGGATCGCCTCGTCGCGGCTGACGATCTCCGAGTCGCCGTGGCCCCAGCCGAGTCGCAGCAGGTAGTTGCACAGCGCCTCGGGCAGGTAGCCTTGCTCGCGGAACTCCAGCACGCTGACCGCGCCGTGGCGCTTCGACAGTTTCGCCCCGTCGGAGCCATGGATCAGCGGGATGTGGGCAAACCGGGGCAGCTCCCAGCCCATGGCCTGGTAGACCTGCACCTGGCGGAACGTGTTGGTCAGGTGGTCGTCGCCGCGGATGACGTGGGTGATCGCCATGTCGTGGTCGTCGACCACCACGGCGTGCAGGTAGGTGGGCGTGCCGTCGCTGCGCAGGATGATCATGTCGTCCAGCTCGGGGTTGGCGACGCGGACGGTGCCTTGCACGAGGTCCTCGACGACGGTCTCGCCGTCACGCGGGGCTTTCAGGCGGATGGCGGACTTGACGCCTGGCGGGGCCTCGGCCGGGTCGCGGTCGCGCCAGCGTCCGTCGTAGCGGGGCGGGCGGCCCTCGGCGACGGCCTGCTCGCGCATCGCCTTCAGCTCGTCCGGCGTGCAGTAGCAGGCGTAGGCGCGGCCGGCGGCGAGCATCTGGTGCGCCACCTCGGCGTGGCGCGCGACGCGGGCGGACTGGAAGACGGTCTCGCCGTCGTGGGTGATGCCGAGCCAGTCGAGGCCGTCGAGGATCACCTGGGTGGCGGCGGCGGTGTTGCGTTCGCGGTCGGTGTCCTCGATGCGCAGCAGGAATTCTCCGCCGTGGTGGCGGCTGAACAGGTAGTTGAACAGAGCGGTGTGGGCGCTGCCGATGTGCAGCAGGCCGGTCGGGCTGGGGGCGAAGCGGGTGCGGACTGACATGCGGGGGGACGCTAGCACAGGCGTTCAAATGACTGGAATCGCCGCGTCGCCGAATACCTCTGCCGCGCGTCGCGGTAGAGAGGCTGCGACCCAGGTGAGACGTTCACGACGAAATCCATGTGCCCGAGTCTGGCCGAAGGCGGACCGGCCGCTTTGGGGCGAGCGACGGCGAGAAGCAGACTTTTCTTGATCTCATGGTGGGCCGCCCCTATCGACGGCTTCTGAGCGAACAGGGACGTGAACAGCAGCAATGGCGAGGCACCCGCGACGATGCGGATCAGCAGGACGTAACGGCCAGTGCGCATCGTGACAGGCAACTCTTTCGCTTGAAACCGAAATGTCTCAAACTCCGAGCATGGCCGTTCTGGTCAGGAGAGAGCCGCAATGTCATCCACCCAAACGCCCGAGCAGAACGCCTGGGTGCGCCGGGTGCTCGGGGTCGGTCCGGCCGAGAGCCGTGGTGCAGCCACCCCGCCCGCGGCCGGCAACGGGGCGCTCTATGTCAAGTCGCGTGCTGCCTGGCTCGCCACGCGCGCCAAGGTCGAGAGTGAAATTGCCAAACTGCACGGCGCGTTGTCCTCGGCCTACCAAGGGCATGGTGCCGCCGAGACCCTGGAGACGGCATTCCAGACGCGCGTTGCAGCGATGCTGAGCGTGCTCGACCACAGCCTCGCCGGGAAGCTGGACGAAGTGAACAAGGCGACCGACGCGGCGCAGCGCGCGCAGCTTGTGCAGGAGGCGCGGCAGATCATGCAGCGCTACGAAGCCTATGTGGCCAGCGAGCCGCTCATTGCCAAATTGGACGCCAACCCGTTCGTGCCGGTGGCCGTCGAAAAGACCCTGACTGCGACGCTAAGCGCGCTGTCGAAGGCGGTGCGCTGACATCAGATGCCCGGTGTCGCATTGCACTTAATGGCGAGAAATTCGTTGATTTGAGAGAGCGGTAAAAACCTGGGGCACGCCTGACTGGCCGGCGGTGAGTTTGGCGGTGTGCACCTCATCGATCTCGACCAGGGGAGCGGCTCATGGAATGGATGATCCGGCTGGAGGCAAAGACGCACTGAGGCGAGGTGGAGACGGCGGAGGTGGTAAGCATCACCCGTCCGGTGCTGGCGGCCACGGCGGACGACGTCGGGCTTTCCCTCGCAGAGGCGAAATCGCTGATGGTCCGGTAGAAGAAGGCCAAGGTTCGCGGACCGGTGGCCGAATATCTACACTGCCGTAGAGTATGCTCCGACTGCCTCACTTTCCAGTCGGTGAAGGACCTGCGGCATCGGCGGCTGCAGACCCTGTTTGGTACTGTCGATGTCCGGGCGCCGCGATTGAGAATCTGCCGTTGCCGCCTGCCTCCTGAGATTGGTGAGGTGACTGTCTCGCCGGTCAGCGAATTGCTCCCAGGCCGTATCATCTCACCGCTTGAGATAGCGCACCGACAGGGTGTTGCTGGCGAAGCCGAAATTGCGGTCATCGGTCAGCTCGATCTCGATATGCTCTGACCTTCCATCATAGGCCCAGACCGTCACCACTCCCTGGAATTCATCGGCCTCCTTGGAGATCTCCGGCTTGCGCACGAAGCGCGAGCCACGCGGCAGGCTCGGCAGGCAGGCATCGATTGCCGCCCCCGTCGTCTTGTACCACGCGGTCGTCACCGCTTCGGTCGCCTTATCATTGATGGTGCAGCGCAGCTCCTGCTGCGGATCGCTCTCCGCCCCACGCAGCTCGCATACGGCATTGGCCAGAAACGCCTTGGCCTTCCAGATCGGCCAGACCGCACTGGTCTTCTCCGCGCGCAGGGCAACGAACCCCGCCGGCGGATTGGTCAACAACCTGGTCAACGCAGGACAAATCTCGTCCGCCATCGCACGCCCCATTCCCGATGTCGCAAAGATCGCACAGAAAGCCAGCAAAGATCGTTTCACGCCGCCATTCCCTGCGCCGGCGGGCTGATGAGCAACCGATTCATGTCGACGAACAGCCCCTTGCGCACATCGGCCAACAGCTCCTCCCACGGCCCCAGATTGGCGGCGAGCGTCTCATATAGTTCGCGGTTAAGCGGTAGATCGACGATCCCTTCCTCGGTCAGCCCATTGACCCAGCGCAACAGCAGTTCCCCATCCTCGGCGACATCGATCAGCCGCAGCTCGGTGCGGTCATTCAGCGGCGGGGCCGGCACGTTGCGCAGCACGCTGATCTTCAGCACTTCGAGGATACCGTCATCCAGCCCCGCCTGCTTAGCGATCAGTTTCTCGCGCAGTGCCGTCCAGCCGAACACCACCCGGGCATCGATCTCGGCACCTATCTGGCGCTGCAGCGGGGGGGCGAACCGGCCAAAGGCCTGGTCATAGAGCGCGGTAGCTTCCGCTTCGGCGACGTACCATTGGTCCAGCCGATCGGTGTCTTCGACCAGGATCCACTGGCCGCGGTTGATGTCGATATAGGTGAGATGTGCCGGCAGCCGGATCGCCGCGCCGCAGCCGCTACAGGTGAGCGATTGGAACGAACCGTCGATGATTGCATCACGCAAATCCTCCCGCCGATCGGCATTCACGCTGGCGGCAAGCTCGGTCTCGGCCGCCTTGCCGCATTTGGTGCAGGTGGCCGTTACGCGCAGAAAAAGTGACATGGCCGGACCTCTTCATGGATGCGTCATGTGTTGGATGCGGGTTGCAGAAGGCCCTCCGTCTAGCTGCCCTTCGTGGGCGCGCTGTCGCCCGCCGCCGAGCCGCCATACATGTAGTCGCGGAGCGCCCCGTCGACGCCGCCGGGCGGTGGCTTCTCATTGTAGAAGCTGAACGCATAGAGCTCGGCGAACCACTCGCCCGGCGCGCGCCACTGATAGTCGCGTACGGTCAGCGCCTGGGCGCGCACGGCGGTCTCGTAGCTCCACCATTCTCCGGGATAGGCCTCGTGATAGGTCCGCCCATTGATGTCGTGGGTGTGGTCCGAACCCCACGGCCAGGGGTGCTTATCGGACCGGCGCGACACGCAGAGATCGAGCAGGGTCTTCAGCACCTTCCAATCCGGGTCAGACATCCCGTCCGGTCGGTTGACGCTGCCACCGAGCGCATCGGTGACGGCCTTGGAGAGCACCCCGTCATCGAGCGGCTTGGAAAGGTTCTTGGCATCACCCGCCTTGAACTGGTCGACGAATCCTTTGGCGGTGGATTGCAGGCTCTCCTGCCGCCAGCCGCCGGCTGTGGAGTTGCTCTGATTGGAATCCATGATCTTGAAGCGGTCATCTACGGAATGGCCAAGTTCATGTAAAGTCGAGATGCTGAAGCCGTTGGCGGGCATCGGCGTCTTGACAGTCGGGTGCTTGGGATCAATGTTGGGATCAATGTACGGCCAGGTCTCGTCGCCGTAATCGCCCATGTCGATGCTTGCGCCACCATAGGCGGCGCCGGTATTTTTCACCAGTTTCAAACCACCCTTTCCATCATCTACCTGACTAAGCGGCTCGTAGTTCAGCGTCTTCATCTGGCTCTGCACCACGTCCGCCTCGGGGACGCGGTCGAACATCTTGTAGACCTGATCAAGATGCGTATTCGGCATGTTGGCCGGGTTGGTGATGTCGAAGCCGTAGCGGTCCTTCAGCGCCTTGCCGTAGGTCGCCTCGACCGTGGATTTGTCGTTGGTAACGCCGACCGCTGCGTCGAACAGCGCCTGCGCCGTCTTGTTGATCTCCTTGAGCGTTTTGGCCCGATCGGCACGGTCGGTGAGCTTGCCGGCCTGTTCGATGGATTGGTCGAGGGCAGCGAGCTTCTTGTTGAGCTCGTCTTTCTTGGGATTCTGCTTGGCGATCTTGTCGATCTGCGCCTTCGCCGCGTCGCGCATGTCGCTGATCGCTGCCGTTACCCCTTCGACAGCGGATTTCTTGAGATTCGCGACATCGACCACAGCCTGATCGGCGGCGGTCTTGGCGCGCGTGCTGCACGCCGAGACGGCATGGTAGCGGCTGGTGATGTCGGGCTGCTTGAGCGCCTCGGCATGGGCGTCGCGGATGTTCTTTGCTTGCGCCTCGTAGGGGGTGGCGTCCAGACCAGCATCCTTGACGTTCTTGATCTCGGCGTCGAGCCGCTTCATTGAGTCATCGTAGTCACCATCGGCGATGTTCATGGCCTCGTCGTTGATGAGACCGCCGATGGCTTTGACGCCGGCGACGACACCCTCTTCAATCGTCTTCCCAACGGAGACGACGCCCTCTTCAATCGTCTTCCCAGCGGAGACGACACCCTCGCCCACCGCTTTGACGCCGCTAACAATGCCTTCCCCGACGGATTTCAGCCCGCCCAGGATGTCATCGCCAAGATTCTCCTGCTCCCCGCTCTCCGATCCAGAGTCCTGGGATGTCGTGCCGCCTCCTTGCTGCGCGTCGCGAGGTTGCGCGCCCGTCGCCTTGGCGTTGGCGGGCTGGGCTGAGGACGCGGGCTGATTATAGGTGTCGGGATCGAAGCCCAACGCATCCTTCACCCAGGCATTCATTTTCGCGTCCGGCATGCCTACACTCGCATTCTGATCTGTCTTGCTGCCTGGATCCCGTGGGTCGGGTCCGTGCCACGTCATTCGCCCCCGCTGAGCCCCTGCAGCTTACGGGCTACCTTACGGGATTTCAACAGAACGAATCTGAGATGTCCGTGCCGCGTCATTGGTCTGTGTTGTCACGTTCTCGGCGAGAACCGCGTGCCGGCGATAATGCCGCTCGCCATCGATCCGGATTGAATGTCCGCTTCCGGCAACCGCCCCGGCCATCCCGAAAGACCGGCTCGGGCGCAGAGCAGACATTCGGGTCAATGCCTTCTGCGGCAGCTTCCACCCATTGCTGAGATTCAAGCGGAGACACCGGCCATCGAGCGGAGACACTGTCGCTCCGCGCGAAGCGCCTTGCGGATGGCACTGCCCGAACGGCGAGGCGGGTGCGACCGAGGACCGCAGCGGTGGATGCCGGGCGCGGCGCGCGCGACCCCAGTGCAGGCTGGACCCGGGTGACGTTCGTCCAGAATCACCCTGGCCGATCCCGCCGGTTCTCCGCGTGCTCGGTGCCGCCTTCCTGCGTCCTCCGTGTTGGCGCCTTACTTGCTTGCGGACGGTTGAGCGCCCGTGTGCCGGCGGTTTTACCAGGAATGGAACCGCGAATGAACGCAAATGCAGGCCGCGCCGGCAGTGCCTCACATTCGACCCGATGGTGGTTCCCGGGCACTCCGTTTGGGTTCATTTGCGGTTCCATTCCTGATTTCTTCCAGGACGTTGGCGCGGGTGAAGGCAATCGCCGGCGGAACTCTGCTCGTGGGCATGCGAGGGCCGCCTGGGTGTCTCAATTGGCCTGCCGGTTGCCGGCGTGGGCGTTGCCTCCCTTGAGGTTTGTCTGGCGCCGGTGGGGCGTTCAGGTGTAAGAAAATATAACTAACTGTCAGCAACCAGGATTGCAGATGCACCCAGTCATAGCCTTCGCCCCCCTCACGGCCCCCGAAACGGTCGTCGCGATACCGGAGGACGTCCGGGAGAAGCGCCCCACCCGGGTGGCGTGCGACGGCGTTGATGGCGGACTGAGGTCCAGCATCGGGCAACAGGATCGGGGCGAGAAATACGGACAGGACGGTATGAACCGCGGCGCGGTGCGGGAGGCCGGCGTGGATGGCGTGGATGGCGGAGTGCGGTCCGGTCCCGGGCAGGAAGCTCGGGTCGAGAAACCCGGACAAGATGCCATGAACAGCGCGTCACCGGGCGCTTGTCCGGGTGGTGGTCCAGTGCCGGCCGACGGCTTGGGTGGGGGAGTGCAGTCCGGCTGCGGGCGGGCGGCTCGGGTCGAGAATCCCCGACCGGATACCATGATGAGCCTGCCACCGCGGGCGCTTGTCCCGGTGGTGGAGGGGCCCGGGCGGCCGGCGTGGATGGGGAGCGCAGTCCGGCGTCGGGCCCTATGCAATGGCGAGCGGGTCAGCGGCGCCGGGTTGGCCGGGGTTCAGACCGGGACGGCACGGCTGGCGGATGTGGCGGCGCACGAAATGCGATTTCGCGCAGCTACCCTATGCAATGGGGGTGGGTCAGCGGCGCCGGGCTGGCCGGGGTTCGGACCGGGACGGCACAGCTGGCGGATGTGGCGGAGCACGAAATGCGATTTCGCGCAGCGACCCTATGCAGTGGGGAGCGGGTCAGCAGCGGCGCCGCCTGGAGCGGTGAGGCGCGGGGGATTGTGTGGCGCGGACGAGGCGGGCGGAGAGGGAGATTCACGGGCGGTACTCCGATGCCGCTGGCGGGAAGGTAAAGGCGACCCTGCCAGCCTGCGTTGCTGACTTGACAGCGGCCTGAAATTGCGCAATATAGTGCGCACATACAAGGTCGTGCATGGCGACGGTTGAGACCAACACCCGCAAGATCGTCGCCAGGCTGCAGGCCGAGGGCTGGGTGGATGTCGGCGGCAGCAAGCACGACAAGTTCGAGCATGCCAATCGGCCGGATGTGCTGATCATCGTTCGCCGCCACAAACAGCTATCCCCTGGTGTGGCGCGCTCGATCGCCAGGCTGGCGGGCTGGACTTAGGAGGTAGCCGTGCCGCACTACGTTGGCATTCTCGACGGCTCAGTGAACATCTGGGGCGTCCGCATCCCCGACCTTCCCGGATGTCATGGTGGCGGCAACACGGCGGAGGCCGCGATTGCCGACGCCATCTCGGCGGCCCGGGAGTGGGCGGAACATCGCAACGCCAAGGGGGCGGCGATGCCGGCTTCCCGCCCGCTGCGGCAGATCATCAGCGATGGCGAACTGGATGTGGCGGCGGGCGAAACGGCGGTGATGATTCCGCTGCTGCTCGATAGCGGTCGGCCGGTCCGCGCCAACCTGTCGTTGGACGCCGCGTTGCTTGAGGCGATCGATGAGGCAGCGCGAGCCAGGGGGCTGACGCGCTCGGCGTTTATTGCGTCCGCTGCACGGGATAAGATCATGGCGGAGGGGTGATGCCGCGGCGGGCGCCTGACATGTCGCTGCCTCCTGCGATCATTCCCCCTGCGATCATGTAGAAGGCCATGGAGCTAGGGTGAACGCGCGCCCGGCCAACCTGAAGCCGCTCTAACTCGGGCGTTCACACAATGTAGAGGCGTACGCGGTAGAGTGCGGCCATGCAGGCTTTGCTGACCCTGGCGCGCGCCGGCGTACGGGCGTGGCCCGCGTCGCTGCCGGCGTGGCTGGCGGTCGAGCGGGGCCGCGTCGTGCTGTGGCTGCCGGTGCTGATGGGCGCGGGCGTGCTGACCTATTTCGCGCTGCGGCAGGAGCCACCGCTCTGGGTCGGGCTGGCGCTGCTGTTGCCGGCCGGCGTCGGCGCTGGCCTGGCGCGGCAGGGATCGCTGCTGCGCGGCGCGCTGGTGGGGCTGGTGGCGTTCGCGCTGGGGCTGGCCGCGGCGCAGTTCGCGACCTGGCGGGCGCCGCCGTTGGTGGCGCTGCCGACGCACGCGGTGACGCTGACCGCGGTGGTGCGGGGGATCGATCCGCTGCCCGAGGGACGCCGGCTGGTGCTGGAGGCGGCGCACCTGGATGACGCGGTGCAACCGCTGGAGCGGATGGTGCGGGTGCGGCTGCGCAACGGCGATCCGGTCGTGGTCGCCACCGGTGACACGGTGCGGCTGCGCGCGCTGCTGCGGGCGCCGGCCTCGCCGGCCTACCCGGGAGGCTGGGATCAGCAGCGCGATGCTTTCTTCGCGGGGCTCGGCGGGTCGGGCTTCGCACTGGGGCCGGCGACGCTGGTGGCGAGCGGCGATCCCACCGGCCTGGCGCGGCGCCTGCAGTGGCTGCGCGAGCGGATCGGCGCGCGCTTCATCGCCGGCATTCCGGGCGCCCCCGGCACCATCGCCGCAACGCTGTTCACCGGCATGTCCGGCGGCATTCCGACGGCGGACCACGACGCGTTCCGCAACTCCGGGCTGGCGCATCTGCTGGCGGTGGCCGGGCTGCATATCGGCATCGTCATGGGCTGGGCGATGTTCCTGACCCGAGCCGGCCTGGCGCTGTGCGAATACACGGCGTTGCGCTGGCCGACCAAGCAGCTCGGCGCGTTCGCGGCGTTGGCGGCGGGCGGCGGCTACATGCTGCTGACCGGCATGCACGTGCCGATCACCCGCAGCTTCGCGATGGCGGCGCTGTTCACGCTGGCGGTGCTGCTGGGGCGGCGGGCGATCTCGTTGCGCGGGCTGGGCCTGGCCGGCGTGGTGCTGATGCTGACCGAGCCGCAGGAAGTGCCGGGCGTGTCGTTCCAGATGAGTTTTGGCGCGGTGCTGGCGCTGATCTCCGGCTATGAAGTGCTGCGCCCGCACCTGCGGGCGCTGCAAGGCGAGGGCGGCTGGCGCGGCAAGCTGACGCTGCACCTGGCGATGCTGGGACTGACCTCGTTTCTGGCGGGGACGGCCTCGATGCCGTTCGGGGCGTACCATTTCGGCCGGGTGCAGGTGTATTTTATCCTCTCGAACATGCTGGCGGTGCCGCTGACGGCGTTCTGGGTGATGCCGCTCGGGCTGGTGGCGCTGGCGCTGATGCCGTTTGGGCTGGATCGCCTGGCGATGCTGCCGATGGGCTGGGGGATCGAGGCCATCGTGTGGGTGGCGCGGACGACCTCCTCCCTGCCGGCGGCGACGGTGCCGGTGGCGCACGCGCCGGCGTGGGGGCTGGCGCTGGTTGGGTTCGGCATGGCCTGGCTGGGGCTGTGGCGCAGCCGCATGCGGCTGGCGGGGATCGCGGTGCTGGCGGTGGGCTTGGCCTCGCCGCTGCTGGATCGGCCGGCGGACGTGCTGGTCTCGGCCGACGGGCGGCTGATCGCGGTGCACACGGCGGAGGGGGTGTTTTCGGAGCAGGGATCCGGCGCCTCGCGCTTCGTGCGGGACGATTGGACCGACTACTGGGGGGTCGGCGAGATGCAGCCGATGCCGAAGACGGGGACGGCGGCGGATGGGGCGATCGTCTGCGATGCAACCGGATGTCTGCTGCGGCCGCACCAGGGCGCGGCGGCGGCGCTGCTGGTGCGCGGCGCGGTCTCGGTGGCGGCGTGCCGTGCCGCTGCGGTGGAGGTGGCGGCCGAGCCGGCGCGCGGACTTTGCCCGAAGCCGTGGCCGGCACTGGTCGATCGCTTCACCGTCTGGCGCTACGGTGCGGTGGCGGTCTGGCTGCGGCCGGAGGGCGCGGTGGTCGTCAGCGACCGGTGGCTGCGCGGCACGCGGCCGTGGGTGGTGGGGCTGCCGGAGCGCAAGGCCGCGGCACCGCCGAGCGGCGTGAAGGTGGCGCCGAAGGAGCCGGTGGCTGCCAGCGAGTGATCCTGGTTGGTGCGGCGCGGCACCGGGGTGATCGCATTTGGAGTTTGTAGGGTCTGAACGGGGTGGCCGATGTGCGGGGGCGGTGGTCCTGCCCCGCCGCACGGTATCGGGCGTTGACTGACGTGGCGGAGCAACTGGCGAGAGGGCGGCGCAGGCAGGTCGGTCAGCGCGCGCTGCCACGATCGGAATGTGGCCTTTGATTGTCGCCTAGCCACCCGTTGCAGCGGCAGCCGGGTGGCTTGGCCTAAACAGCCGGATTCGACCCAAAGCAGACACCCCCACCCACGCGGCATACTGACCCTGCACCTCGATCAACTCGGCGATGGTGTTCCGCCAATCTTGAGCGCGGCTGCGGAAGTCGATCGGTCGATTCGTCCGACCGCCCGTAGAGGGCGGCACGTTGGCCGGACGCGCCCCCAACATTCCCGCGGCTGTGGTCTGTCAACGAAAACAGATGGTTTTGGATACGGTCGGCACGACCGTGGAAACCACGGTGGAAAGCCAGTTTCCAGCGACCGTCAACGAGGGGGATTTCTGAACAGGTGCAGATGGTCGCCATCGGGAATGTATGGGCGACCACCCCGACCACCATGACCGCAGGCATGGTCGCGACGGGATGCACATCCAGAAGCTGGGCGGGTTGCCGAAGACCAGCTATAAAATCCGCGAGAATTGTCCATACCTGAACCGATGTGCAGCCGTGGTCCGCCGCGCAGTCGGCAAACTGGAAAGGTCCCAAAATGGAAAAGCTGACGCGAACTGCGATCGACGTAGCATTAGCCCATCTTCGGTCGAAAACTTCCGTGACCATCCTCATCGGCAAGCAGAAACGTCAGAAAGTCCTCGCCCCGGCCCTTGCAGGTCTCCGCAATCGATAGGATGGTCAAGTACTCCTGTAAAGAACGGGCTGTAAACGTCCCATCTGCCGTCTCACGATGCCGCGCAAACGGTTTAATGGCATGCTCAGCGTTTGTGTTGTTCCAGCAGACATCATCATAATCCAAAAATGCGAACAGCTTGTCACGATATTTTTGAATTCGATTGCGAAGCTTCTCCGCAGGAACAGAGTCGAACTGTCGCTCCGATACCCACTCAGAGAACTCGTCCACCGACCGTTTATGCGTCTGTAGATATTTCTTCTGGTACCCTCGTTTATCTATAGTTTCTACCACCGCTCTGATCAGCACGGAGAACTTCGCCGCCAGGATTCTCAATCCGTCATCGTACGGATTCTTCTCCATCTCCTCGTTGAAATCACGCATGAGGTGAATGAGACATCGCTGCTGCGCGCATGGCACCGAATCATAACCCGTATAAAAGTCGGATACCATGATGCCTTTGAAATCCTTTAACATATCAAGCAGGAATGAGGCTTCCCTTGAACTCCTGTAGAAGTAGTACACCATTTCGCCGTCGGTTATGCACCATACGTATCCGCTCTCAGCACGCAAATTCACAACGGTCTCGTCGATGTACAACCTCGGTCCATTTACCAATGTCAAAAGTATTTCCTTCTGCTTATCGATGTAGTAGTCTGCTACGCTTGCTTTGAACCGATACAATGCTGCATAGGGAAGTTGCAGTCCGAACAGACGATAAAGTCCATCATGTACTCGTACCATATTCTGTCCGCCTATAGTGATCTGATACATACACCAACTCACGAGTCCCCTTCCAAATTTAGTTTTTCCGTCGGGAAAAGCAGACGGGACGAAGGTATGGCTGCACTTATCGCAGCAGTATCTATGTGACCGATACATCACCACCCATCGTCTGACCGCTGCGCCGGAAAACTTGAGGTCTATAATTTGCCTCTCAAACGCGCGCATGGTTCGTAGCTTCTTGCTCCTGCACGCAGGGCAGCGAGATGCGACTATGTCCACGATTTTGTTGTTCGGAGGTCTCCGAAACCTATTGAGGGACACCTTATGTGTGCGCGACCGTTTTACTCTCGCGGAGACTTTCTGCCGCTGATAGTCGTACCACGAGCATCGGCTGATATGCGAGTAGTCAGGAAATGTTGACTCCCGCCGCTCGAATATTCTGCGTCGTGGGCGGCTTACTATCGTGTCGGTATATTCCACGCAGTCGCCGTTATGTTCAGCAGAAATGGCTTGCTTGCGGGATAAGAGTTCGACGAATTCGGTGACACGTTGAAGAGCCAGACAGTCCTCATGTTGTATCGTATCAATTCGGATTTTGCGCCATCATTTCTATTTTCAACCCAATCTTGACGCCATATTAGACTTTGATACCCTGATGCCTTAGCAGCCGACCAGCAATAGCCCAAGTATCTAGCTACGTCCTTCAGGCTGTTTGAATACAAAGGAAAATACACGTGACGCCCGATGACTGAAAGTACGTTGATCGATCGCTTGATGACCTCGTTTACTTTCTCCTCGTAGCTTGGCGGCAGCCTACGCTGCATACGGCGTAGAGCACGAATCTCATATGCTCCGTAGTGGAGCATCGTGTAGGTCTCGAATGCCCCAAGGTAATCGAGCATTTCGGAAAATATCTGAATCTCGTGTTGCTTATCGTCGGCCCAGAAGGACACCCGATTGGCCGTTCCATCATGAACTATGTGAAGCCCGATGAGGTAGTACGATTTGTCATCCGGCGTTCCCTCGAAATCCATATAGACTCGACACCCTTCTGCGCTCAAGGTCGGGGTTCCATGCACAAATATCCGCTGCTCTCGAATGGCGCGAGCTTGAAGAGCAAAATAACGCGGCTGCTTCGGGTTCTTGGCTCTTTTGCTTACGCGCCTTGGCGCAAAAGTATAGGAGTACTGGGTAATCGTGAAAATGCCCTTGGCTCTCAACCGCACAATTTCCGGTTCAGATAATCCACGGAGCAGACTGAGATTATCTTCTGCGACCGCTTGGGCGTAGCATTGATCCTGAAACTCGCAAACGTTGCAGTGTTGGTTCAGAAGCAGCGCAGGAGGGGAGCTTGACTGTTGCATGTCGATCAGGGTCTGCAGACTGCGGCGACCTTGCTTGAGGCCGCGAGCGAGAGTGATCTGCGAGTCCCTACCGTTATACCGGATCACTCCCTTTTCGGGAGGTCGTCCTTGTACCTCTTCCAGAATCACAGCCAACATCTCTAGAACTAGCTTGCGGCCACCATGACGCTGGTTTCTAGCCGCGTAGCTCAGGGGGATATAATGGAACCCTCCGGCGGCCGACTTTCCATCGACTTTTACCAACCCGTCGAAGTGGATGAAGGCTGATTCGGTCTCGTACTGTGCGTCCAAAATAAGGTTCTGGCCTTGTGCCAGAAGAGACACCGTGACATTCGGGCGGTCGCTGTTTTCGCTCACTTCGCAGCTAATGTATGTAGATTGAGGCGCCGTCTCTATGGTGCTTGCGCCTGATTTCTCTATATCCTGAGGGTATCTCCCTTTCGCTAACGTCAAGTAGGCTTTGTATTTGCATAGTGTGAAGTTTTCGATCGCAGTTCGCGTCAGCTTTCCCATTTTGGGACCTTTCCAGTTTGCCGTCCCTTGTCGGTCATCGCCATCTCCGGATGTACCGTCCCCAGCAGCGTAGCACCGGCCATATCATCGTTCAAACATCCTGTGGGCTGTGACGACCCCGACCACCCTGACCGGGCTGACTGCCCCGACCATGCCTGCGGTCATGGTGGTCGGGGTGGTCGCCCATACATTCCCGATGGCGACCATCTGCACCTGTTCAGAAATCCCCCTCGTTGACGGTCGCTGGAAACTGGCTTTCCACCGTGGTTTCCACGGTCGTGCCGACCGTATCCAAAACCATCTGTTTTCGTTGACAGATGCGAACTCGGTGCTGGTCTGCCAGTAGGCCAGCTTAGGCCAGGCTTGCCGGGTTCGGCGCCGTCGAATGTGGCCCCCTCGTGCGAAAGTCGGTCGGAGCAGAACGGCCATCGAATGTCCGCAATCCACCCATTGCGGACATTCAAGCCGAGACACCCGCCACCGAGCGGGGACTGTCGCTCCGCGCGAAGCGCCTTGCGGATGGCACTGTCCTAACGGCGAGGCGGGTGCGACCGAGGACCGCATCGGTGGATGCCGGGCGCCGCGCGCGCGACCTCGGTGCAGGCTGGGACCCGGGTGAGGTTCGTTCAGGGTCACCGCGGCCGATCCCGCACGGTTGTCCGCGTGCTCCGTGCCGCTTTCCTGCGTCCTCCGTGCTGGAGCCTCACTTGCTTGCGGACGGTCGAGCGCCCCTGTGCCCGCGGTTTGCCAGGAATGGAACCGCAAATGAACGCAAACGCAGGCTGTACCGACAAGTGCCTCACATCCGACCCGATGGCGGTTCGCGGCGCTCCATTTGCGGTTCCATTTCTGATTTCTTCCAAGACACTGACGCGGGCGCGGGCAATCGCCGGGGGAACTCTGCTCGTGGGCATGCGAGGGCCCATGGTGTCTGTATTCGCCTGCCGGTTGCCGGCGTGGGCGTTGCTTCCCTTTAGGTTTGTCTGGCGCCGGTGGGGCGTTCTGGTGTAAGATCTTATAACTAACTCTCAACACTCAGGATAGCAGATGCACCCAATCATAGCCTCCGCTCCCCTCACGGCCCCCGACACGGTCGTCGCGATAGCGGGGGACGCCCGGGACAAGTACTCCACCCGGGTGGAGTGCGACGGCGTCGATGGCGGACTGGGGTCTGGCATCGGGCAACAGGAGCGGGACGAGAAATGCGGACAGGACGGTATGATTAGCCTGCCACCGGGCACTTGTCCCGGTGGTGGCGCGGTGCGGGCGGCCGGCTTGGATAGGGGAATGCGGTCCGGCCTCGGGCCGGAGCCTCGGGTCGAGAATCCCCGACCGGACCCCATGAGTAGCCTGCCACCGGGCGCATGTCCCGATGGTGGAGCGGTCCGGGCAGCCGGCGCGGATGGGGGAGCGCGGTCCGGCCTCGGGCCGGAGGGTCGGGTCGAGAATCCCCGACAGGATACCATGATGAGCCTGCCACCGGGCGCTTGTCCCGGTGGTGGAGCGGCCGGGGCCGCCAGCATGGCTGGAAGAATGCGGTCCGGCTCCGGGCCGGAAGCTCGGGTCGAAAATTCCCGACAGGATACCGTGAACCGTGAGACGGTGCGGTCGGTCGGGGTGGGTGCCGGGGAGGTGTCGGTCCCCGGCCGCAGCCAGGCCGGAACGCTCGGGCAAGGGGCACGGTCGGAAATCCGCCAACTGGACCCCATGAACTGTGAGACGGTGCGGTCGGTCGGGTGGGCATCGGGGAGGTGTCGGTCGTCGGCGTCCGCCAGGCCGGGACTCCCGGGCAAGGGGCACGGTCCGAAATTCGCCGACTGGACCCCATGAACCGTGAGACGGTGCGGTCGGTCGGGGTGGTTACCGGGGGGGTGTCGGTCGTCGGCGTCCTCCAGGCCGGGACGCTCGGGCAAGGGGCACGGTCCGAAATTCGCCGACTGGACCCCATGAACCGTGAGACGGTGCGGTCGGTCGGGGTGGGCATCGGGGGGGTGTCGGTCGTCGGCGTCCTCCAGGCCGGGACGCTCGGGCAAGGGGCATGGTCCGAAATCCGCCGACTGGACCCCATGAACCGTGAGACGGTGCGGGCCGCCAGCTTGGCTGGGGGAGCGCGGGCCGGCCTCGGGCCGGAGCCTCGGGTCGAAAATCCCCGACAGGATACCATGAACCGTGGTGCGGTGTGGGCGGCCGGCTCGGCTGGGGAAATGCGGTCCAGCTCCGGGCGGGAGGCTCGGGTCGAGAATCCCCGACCGGATCCCATGAACCGTGGAGCGGCCCGGGTGGCCGGCGCGGATGGGGGAGCGCGGTCCGGCCTCGGGCCGGAGCCTCGGGTCGAGAATCCCCGACAGGATCCCATGAACCGTGGAGCGGCCCGGGCCGCCAGCTTGGCTGGAAGAATGCGGTCCGGCCTCGGGCCGGAGCCTCGGGTCGAAAATCTCCGACCGGACCCCATGAACCGTGGAGCGGCCCGGGCCGCCAGCTTGGCTGGGGGAGTGCGGTCCGGCCTCGGGCCGGAGCCTCGGGTCGAAAATCTCCGACCGGACCCCATGAACCGTGGAGCGGACTGGGTGGCCGGCGCGGATGGGGGAGTGCGGTCCGGCCTCGGGCCGGAGCCTCGGGTCGAAAACCTCCGACCGGACCCCATGATGAGCCTGCCACCGGGCGCTTGTCCCGGTGGTGGAGCGGCCCGGGTGGCCGGCGCGGATGGGGGAGCCCGGTCCGGCCTCGGGCCGGAGCCTCGGGTCGAAAATCCCCGACCGGATCCCATGAATAGCCTGCCACCGGGCGCTTGTCCCGGTGGTGGCGCGGCCCGGGCGACCGGCGCGGATGGGGGAGTGCGGTCCGGCCTCGAGCCGGAGGTCCGAGTCGAGAATCCCCGACAGGATCCCATGAACCGTGAGACGGTGCGGGCGGCCGGCTCGGATGGCGGATCGCAGGCTCGGGCCGCGCGGGGTGGGATCGCCGGAACCAGCCCGGGCTTCGATTGCCCCCGACTCGGCACCGTTGATTGCGGCGCGGCCCGTCGTCGTGGCAGACAATCGCGTATGCTTCGCCGCACCCTCCTAGCCGCCGCGATTCCCACGGCACTCGCCGCGCCGGCCCTGAGCGTACGGGCCTGGGCCGCGCCCGGCAGCTTCGATGCCTTCCTGCTCAGCATGCGGACCGAGGCGCGCCGCGCCGGCATCGCCTCGGGCACGCTGGACCGCGCCTTCGCCGGCCTGACGCCGAACCAGGGGGTGATCGACCGTGACCGGCACCAGCCCGAGTTCACCCTGACCTGGGCGCGCTACCGTGCCCTGGTGATCAGCGACCAGCGCATCGCCAACGGACGGGCGGCGCTGCAGAGGAACCGCGCGCTGCTGGGCCGGATCCAGGACCGCTACGGCGTCTCGCCCGGCGTGATCACGGGCATCTGGGGCCTGGAATCGAGTTTTGGCACCGAGCTCGGCGGCTTCCACGTGGTCCAGGCGCTGGCCACCCTCGCCTGGGAGGGCCGCCGCGCCGCGTTCTTCCGCACCGAGCTGCTGGCTGCGCTGCGCATCCTGGACCACGGCGACGTCTCGCCGGCGCGGATGACCGGCAGCTACGCCGGCGCGATGGGCCAGCCGCAGTTCATGCCCAGCGCCTATCTGCGCTACGCGGTGGATTTCGAGGGCAGCGGCAGGCGCGACATCTGGACCAGCGCGCCGGACACGCTGGCCTCGATCGCCAACTACCTGGCGGACAGCGGCTGGCGGGCGGGCGGGACCTGGGGGCATGCGGTGACGCTGCCGACGGCGTTTCCGACGGCGGAGAGCGGACGCGGCAACCGCAAGCCGGTCGGCGAGTGGATGCGGCGCGGGGTCGGCTCGGCGGACGGGCGGGCGCTGGCGCCGCCGGATACCGAGGCGGCGTTGATTCTGCCGGATGGGCCGGGCGGCGAGGCGTTCCTGGCCTACGCCAATTTTGCCGCGATCCGCCGCTACAACCCTTCGGACTTCTACGCCATCGCCGTGGGCCTGATCGGCGACGGGATCACGTCGTGATGGCGATGGGGCCGGTGAGTGGCGGGCGTTGGCTCACCGCCTCTCCCCCTCCCCTTGAGGNNCCTCAAGGGGAGGGGGAGAGGCGGTTGCCTCGATCTTGTGCGGTACTGCCGGCCCTCGTGGCGGCGACCCTGTTGCTGGCGTCCTGCGTGACGCCACCGACGCCCTCGCCGCATTACGTGCTGGGCGCGCCGTACCAGGCGGGTGGGATGTGGTGGTATCCGCGCTCGGATCTGCGTCTCGACGAGCGTGGACTGGCCGAGGTGTTTGGCGATCGACACGCGCCCCTGACGACGGACGGCGAGGTGTTCGACCAGGCGGCCATGGCGGCGGCCAACCAGACGCTGCCGCTGCCGGCGATCGCCCTGGTGACCAACCTGGCGACCGGGCGCCAGGTCAAGCTGCGGATCAACGATCGGGGACCACCGACGCCGCGGCGGATGCTGGCGGTGACGCGCCGCGTGGCACTGCTGCTCGGCTTCCCGCCGGATGGCGTGGCACGGGTGCGGCTGGAGGTGCTGGAGGGCGAGAGCCAAGCCGCGCAGAACGCGCTGAGCGGCGCGCCGAAGTTGGAGATCGCCACGGCGCCGCGTGGCGCGGTGGAGGCGGCAAGCCTGGCACCGCCGCCGGGCGCGCGCGGAAGCGCCCGCGGCACTGCCGGTTCAGGGGTGCCAGGCGCGGGGACATCAGATCTGGGGACATCAGGCCCAGGGACATCAGGCCAGCAGACACCCGGCGCGACGCAAGGCACGCCGCTTGGCGCAGAGGCGGGGCCGGCGATGCGGCTCCCCGAGACGGTGACCCAGGTGGCACCGGAGCGAGGCGCGCTGTGGATCGACCTCGGCGGTTTCCCGACCTATGAGTTCGCCAACATGCAGCGCGCCGCGGTGGCGCAGCTTGGTGCGACGATCGTGAGCGAGATGCACGGACGCGGGGAGATTTTCAAGGTGACGATCGGGCCGATTCCCGATGTTGCTCAGGCCGACCGGCTGCTGGACGCGGCGGTCGCCTCGGGGATCACCGACGCGCGGATCGTGGTGCGGTAGAAGGAGGGCGGATCGATGCTGACCCGACGCCTGGCGTTGCTGGCCCCGGTGGCGATGGCCCCGGTGGCGCTGGCCGGAGGACGCGGCTGGGCGCAGTCCCCGCCGGTGCCGAAACGGCCCGTCGCGCCACACCCGGCCGCGGGGAAACCTCGCGCGCCCGGCCACGGCGAGCCGGTCCCCGCCGGCAGTCCGGCCGACACGCCGCTGGGCCCCGTCGATACCGCCGCGCGCTGGGCGTTCATCACGGACTACACCACCGGCGCGACGCTGATGGACAAGGACTCGGATTTGGAGATGCCGCCGTCCTCCATGACCAAACTGATGACGATCTACATCGTCTACTCGCGCCTGGCGGACGGCCGGCTGAAGCTCGCCGATACGCTGCCGGTGAGCGAGAAGGCGTGGCGGATGGGCGGGTCGAAGATGTTCGTGCAGATCGGCAGCATGGTCCCGGTCGAGGACCTGATCCGCGGCATGATCGTCGATTCCGGCAACGATGCCTGCATCGTGCTGGCCGAGTCGATTTCCGGGTCAGAGGAGCAGTTCGCCGAGCTGATGAACCAGACGGGCCAGAAGCTCGGGCTGACGCACTCCAATTTCAGGAATTCCACCGGCTGGCCGGATGCCGACCATCACATGAGCTGCCGCGACATCGCGACGCTGGCCTGGCACATCATCCACGATTTTCCCCAGTATTATCACTACGATTCGGAAAAGACATTCAAATACAACAATATCGAGCAGGGCAACCGCAACCCGCTGGTGCAGCACGGCACCGCCGACGGATTGAAGACCGGGCACACCGACGCCGGCGGCTACGGGCTGGTGGCGAGCACGTTGCGCAACGGGCGGCGGGTGATCCTGGTGCTGAACGGGATGGCCTCGATGCGCGAGCGGTCGGAAGAGGGCGAGCGGCTGATGGACTGGGCGTTCGCCAATTTCGAGGACGTAACGCTGTTCAGCGCCGACGCGGTGATCGAGCACGCGCCGGTCTGGCTGGGCACAGCGCCGACGGTGCCGCTGGTCGCCGGGAAGGATCTGGTGCTGACGCTGCCGCGCAACTGGCGGCAGACCGCGCAGGTGAAGCTGCACTACGACGCGCCGATCCCGGCGCCGGTGGCGAAAGGGGTGGAGGTCGGCAAGCTGATGGTCTCCGGGAAGGGGGTGCCGGACGCCTCGTGGCCGTTGCTGGCCGGCGAGGCGGTGCTGCGGATGAGCCTGCCCGGGCGGGCGCTGGCCGTGCTGGCGCACATGGTGACGGGCGGGCGGGGGTGATGCCGACCGGGGACGCCGGGCAGGCGGGGGCGAGGGGCCGCTTCATCACGCTGGAGGGCGGCGAGGGGGCGGGGAAGTCGACGCAGGCCGCGTTGCTGGCCGAGGCGCTGACGGCGCGCGGGCTGGCGGTGCTGCGGACGCGCGAGCCGGGCGGGGCGCCGGGAGCGGAGGTGTTGCGCGAGCTGCTGCTGGGCGGGCGCGTCGAATGGAGCGCGCCGGCCGAGACGCTGCTGCATTTCGCTGCCAGGGCCGAGCATGTGGAGCGGACGATCCGGCCCGCGCTGGAGGTCGGGATGTGGGTGGTGTGCGACCGGTTCTATGACTCGACGATGGCGTATCAGGGGTATGGGCTAGGGGCGGATCGCGCGATGATTGCGACGCTGACCGGGCTGGTGGAGGTGCATCCGGATCTGACGATCGTGCTGGACGTGTCGGAGGCGGTGGCGGTCGAGCGGCAGGTGCGGCGGGGGATGGACGCGGACCGATATGAGCGGCTGGATGCGTTCTTCCATCGGCGGGTGCGGGCGGGGTTTCGCGAGATTGCCGCGGCGGCGCCGGCGCGGTGCGTGGTGGTGGGTGCGGATCGGTCGGTGGAGGCGGTGCACGCGATACTCGTGGCGGAGCTGTCCCGGGTGCTGGATGTGCCCGGGGACTTGCGGCGGTAGCCGCTTCCCGGCGGCAAGACCGCTCCCCAAGCAGGCTGGTGCAGCAGGCAGACACAAAGGCGACGCCGAGAAATGAGTGCGTGAAGTAGGGCACGGTCGGCGCCCACCTCGTCATGCCGGCGAAGGCCGGTATCCACGACTTGTCTTTGTCGCCGCCAAGAAAGTCGTGGATACCGGCCTTCGCCGGCATGACGGAGAGACCGGTCGTGGGCAATACGCGATGATTCGTTTATTTCTGGGCGCCGCCAAACAGGCCGCCGACCACCGTCAGCCGAGCGCGGCCTTGCGGCGTTCCAGGCTCGCGGCGGGCCACAGCTTCCGCGAATCGTAATACGCCTCGAAGGCGGGCACACCCTCGGGCAGCGTGATCCACGGCAGCTTCGAGCGGGTATAGATGTGCACGTCCGGTGGCAGCGACCGCGGATCGTCGAGCGTTCCGACTCGGACGAAGCGCAGCGTTTTCAGGCCGCCATATTCGCTCCACACCGCGGTGCCGCAGTCGGGGCAGCGGAACACGGTATGTGGTTGGCCGCTGTCGGTGGGCATCACGTACGGCTTGGGGTCGCCGGACTGCACTTCGATCCGATCCGTCTCGATCAACGCGTTCAGCACGAACGCCGTGCCGGTCTGCCGCTGGCAGTCCTTGCAGTGGCAGCAATGCACGAACATGGGCGCCGAGCGCATGCGGTAGCGTCGGTGTCCGCAGGCGCAGCCACCGTCCGAGGCGTTGGTCATGGCACCCCTCCCGCTCCGTGGCGAGGTTAGCCCGATCCCGCGCCTCCGCAATCGGCGTGGCATTGAACCATGAGAGAGGCCGCGCGTCGGGTTAAGCGTTGAAGCCCCAATAAAGTCCGGCACAAGTTGTCAAGGAATGGGGTCACGAAGGCCAGGGGGTCGCATCCATGGTCCCTACCATATTCAATTGCGCTCTCGGGCGGAGGAACGTTATCCCCGTGACCGAGATGCGAGTTGGCGCGCGAAGCCCATGAGTGCCTTCGCTGGGCCGCCGGCGCTGTCAGGAGGCGGTATCACGGCATCATGCTGGGGCTTGTCCGCCGCGCGATCGCGCCGCTAGAGCGGTATTGCAAACCCGGACCAACCGGGCCCGATGGTGAGGAGTGGAGCGATGCGCCTGGGATGGATTGCGGCCGCGCTTTCAGTGGCCTGGGCCGGGCTTGCCCATGCGTATGACGTGAAGGAGATCGGCAGCTATTTCATCGGCGGCCACATGCAGACGCTGACGGGCCTGCCCGAGGAGACGGTTTATTTCTATCAGGGCGCTCCTCCGACCGCATATAATCCTAACGGCGACGTGCACACGGGGCAGATGTACGTCCACTACGTCCGGCTGCAGCCGCCGCGGGCAGCAGTGCCGATCATCCTGGTGCATGGCGGTGGCTTGTCCGGCACCGGTTGGGAAAGCACCCCGGACGGGCGTCCCGGCTGGCAGCAGTTCTTCCTTCAGGCCGGCTTCGACGTGGTCGTCCCTGACCAGGTGGAGCGCGGCCGGTCCAATTGGTCGCGCTGGCCGCAGATCTTCACGTCCGCTCCGCTGTTTCGCACAGCGCAGGAGGGCTGGACGCTGTTCCGCATCGGCCCGACCTACGCGAGCGATCCGGCGGCGCGCGTAGCCGAACCGAACACGCAGTTCCCGGTCGGCGGCTACGATAATTTCGTCGGGTCTTTCAACGCCCGTTGGACCACGACGGACGCGGTGGCGCAGGCGGCGTTCGACCAGATGATCGACAAGGAATGTCCGTGCATTCTGGTCGCGCATAGTGCGGGGTCGGGCTTCGCCGTGCGGGCTGCCCTGCGTGCACCGGACAAGATCCTTGCGCTGGTGGGGCTGGAGCCGAGTGCCGCCCCCGACCCGGCCTCGATCGACATGGCCCGGCTGAAAGCCATTCCCATGCTGTTCGTGTGGGGCGATCACCTGGACGACTTCCCGGCGTGGAAGAAGATTGTGGTCAATCCTTACAAGTTCCAGGATGGCCAGGCTGCCCAGGGCCGCATGGATGTGGTGCACCTGCCCGAGCGCGGCATTACCGGCAACACCCACATGATGATGATGGACCGGAACTCGGACCAGGTGGCCGGCGTGGTGCGGGACTGGCTGGCTGAGCGGAAGTTGGTGCAGTAGGGGCTGATATTTGGCGCGACTTGGGCTGGGATGGGTGGCCCACTTCGCCTTGCGCTTAGCCCGTCGCCTGCTTGCCCCGCGCTGTGCCACGCTGTTCCGCGCCCGGGTGGATCGTCGGACTGGCAGGCTTGCCGCCGCAGGCGCCCTGGCCGGACTCCTTGCCCTCGGGGGTGGCTTGACCGTGGCGGCATCAGCGCAGGCCGACGTACCGACGCTGCTCGTGCGGGTGGGATACAAGGTGGTGCCGGCGGCGCAGACAGCCGCGGTGGCCGCGGCGGTGGACGCATCGAACGGCTTCCAGCGTATCCCGGGGCTGCCCGACAGGCTCAATCCCGGCATCATCGATCCGGCAAAGGCGGCGGCGTTGCTGGCGGCGCTTCAACGAATGGGGGCACCGGCGCTGGCACCGATCGGCGGGAAAGGCACTGTATCTGAATGCACCCGGGATGCAGATTGGCGTCACCGCACCGACCACGCTGGCGAGCTTCGCCCAACCGTTCCAGCTTGAGGTGGAGGATGTGCAGGGCGAGACCGTGCTGGCGCACGCCACGGTGTCGGTGGATTGCGACCTGGCGCGGACGCATGTCGGGCAGGCACGGGCGGGATTGGCGAAGGCGGAACGGACGGTGAAGGCGTTGGAGGGCGCGGGCGGCAACGACGCCGCGGCACTGCGCGCTGTATCGGACGCGCGTGCTGTGCGGTTCGCGATTGTGCAGACCTGGCGGGAGAATGCAGCGGCGGTGGTACAGTGCAGCGGCGGCGCGGCGGCGCAGGCGGACCTGGCGGCGGCCGAGCGGGCAGTCCAGGCGACGATCGTGCCGCCACACACCGGGATGCCGTTGCCCCCAGGATAGGCGGCGCTCGCACGACCTGTGATGGATCACGACCAAGCCTAGCGGTGCCGCCAGCCGGTTGTGGGGATGACGATCGGCGTCTCTATCTGGGCGGTTTCAAGCTCTGCGATATAGTGCGCCGGCATGCCCGCCCCGGACCCCCGCGCCAACCCGCTGCTGCTCGGCCACGCCACCGCCGAGGCCACGATCCTGGACGCGCTGCGCGCCGGGCGGATGCACCATGCCTGGCTCATCACCGGCCCGGACGGCGTCGGCAAGGCCACGCTCGCCTTCCGCTTCGCCCGCCGCCTGCTCGCTGGCCTGCCGCCGACCGAGCTGGCGTCCACCGAGACCCTCGCCCTCGACCCGGCCAACCCGGTTTTCCGCCGCGTCGCCGCCGGCTCGCACGCCGACCTGGAGACCATCGAGCTCGGCGTCAACGAAAAGACCGGCCGCCTGCGCAGCGAGATCGTGGTCAAGGACGCCCGCCGCATCGGCGGCTTCATGAGCCTGACCCCGGCCGAGGGCGGCTGGCGCGTCGTCGTCATCGACGGGGCGGAGGACATGAACGCGTCCGCGGCCAACGCCATCCTGAAGGTGCTCGAGGAGCCGCCCGCCCGCGCCCTGCTGATCCTATGCTGCGCCGCGCCCGGCCGTCTGCTGCCGACCATCCGCAGTCGCTGCCGCCGGCTGCGCCTGGACCCGCTGGACGACGCCGCGATGGGCGCGCTGCTCGCCGCCTACCTGCCGGACCTGTCGGACGACGAGCGCGGCCGGCTGATCACCCTCGCGGAAGGTTCTCCCGGTCGCGCGCTGAAGCTGGCCGAGGCGGAGGGGCTCAAGATCGCCGCCCTGGTGGACGAGGTGCTGGCCGCGCTGCCCGACCTGCCGGCCGCGCGGGCCTATGCGCTCGCCGACACGCTGCTGCGGGGCGAGACAGGGTTTTCGACGTTCATGGACATGCTGCGCGCCGGTCTGGCCGCCGCGGTGCGCGAGGCGGTGCGCGGGCGGGCGGACCCGGAGCAGGCGCGGATCGCCGCGTTGCGCTCGCCCGACGCCTGGGTCGAGGTGTGGCAGGCGCTGTCGCGGCTGCAGGACGAGACGGAGTGGTTCAACCTCGACAAGCGCCAGGCGCTGGTGGCCGGGCTGGGGATGCTGAACGGCTGATCCGGCTGCCGGGCGCCGCACGGACTGCACCGCGGCGTCGCCATTGGCACCCGCCCTGCAGGCCTTACTTGGTCCGGGCGGAGACCACAGATCCGCGATGCCGCCGACAGGCTGCGAATCGGCATGGTATTTATCCCCGTCGGCGCCCAACGTTGAGCCCCCAGTTTGCCCTCAATACCGTTGCAATCATTGGCAGTTCGGCGACCCGCCGGGGGTCGGTTTTGGACGCCGAAACGGGTCAAACTTCGGCGCCGAAACACAATCCCAAGGCATGCGACGAACTTGCCCCCCTCGCGTCGATGGTGTTTAGCGATGTCGTCAATGGCTGCCGGGGCGCGCATGGAGCGGAGAAAGCGGAGCAGGGGCCACCTATGAGCGATCTTTACGAAGGCGACATTCTGCTGTGGTCGGAGCGCCAGGCCGATCTGCTGCGCCGTCGCGCCGCCGGCGAGCTGGTGAACGAAACCGAGCTCGACTGGCCGAACATCGCCGAGGAGATCGAGGACGTGGGTCGGAGCGAATTGCGGTCCTGCCGGTCGCTCTTGCGGCAGGCGCTGCGGCACATGCTGAAAGCCGAGGCCTGGCCGCTGTCCCGTGATGCGCCGACCTGGCGCGCCGATGCGATCGACTTCCGCCGGCAGGCGAGGGACGCTTTCGCACCCTCCATGCGGCAGAAGATTGGCCTTGCCGGCCTTTATGCCGACGCGCTCGCCGCGCTGCCCGACACGCTGGACGACCAGGCACCGATGCTTGTGCCGTCAAGCTGCCCGTTCACCCTCGACGAGCTGCTCACCGACGCGCCGTGAGCACCTGCCGCCGCCGGCGTCGCCCGACCGGCCGCTGGGGACGGTAATGACGATCGGCGCGACCAAGCGAAGGATCAAGCTGCCTGAGCCCGTGTCGGCGATCTATCGGGCGGTGAAGGAGCTTGAGGCCCTTTACCCCCGGAAATTCATGTCCGATGGCCACCTTGCAGGTTCGATCGGGGAAGTGGTCGCGGCATGCTGAACAATGAGCGCTAGGTCGCGCATGGCGGCAATGGCAGCCGCCGACACCGCGCCACCCCCACCCCTGGCCCGCACCGCGGCATCGGCTATAACCCGGCCATGAGCCAGCGCTTCTACATCACCACGCCGATCTACTACGTGAACGGCGCGCCCCACATCGGCCACGCCTACACCTCGATCGCGGCCGACGTGATGGCGCGCTTCAAGCGGCTGGACGGCTACGACGTGTTCTTCGTGACCGGCACCGATGAGCACGGCCAGAAGGTCGAGCAGGCCGCGCGCGCCGCCGGGCTGGACCCGCAAACCTTCGTCGACCAGATTTCTGCGGATTTCCAGGACATGACGGCGAAGATGGGCGTGTCGAACGACGACTGGATGCGCACCACGGAGGCGCGGCACAAGGTCTCCTGCGCCGAGCTGTGGCGGCGGATCGCGGCCAACGGGCACATCTATCTCGGCCACTACGAGGGCTGGTACGCGGTCCGCGACGAGGCGTTCTACGACGAGAGCGAGCTGACCACCCGCGCCGACGGAACCAAGGTGGCGCCGTCAGGGGCCCCCGCCGCCTGGGTCCGCGAGCCGTCGTATTTCTTCGACCTGTCGAAGTGGCAGGACAAGCTGCTGGAGCTGTACGAAACCCACCCCGACTTCATCGCCCCCACGTCGCGCCGCAACGAGGTCACCAGCTTCGTGCGCGGCGGGCTGCGCGACCTGTCGATCAGCCGCACCAGCTTTACCTGGGGCATCCCGGTGCCGGACGCGCCGGGCCACGTGATGTATGTCTGGCTGGACGCGCTGAACAACTACGTCACCGCCTGCGGCTTCCCCGATGAGACCGCCGCGCGCTGGCCGTTCTGGCCGGCCGACGTGCATGTCGTCGGCAAGGACATCATCCGCTTCCACGCGGTCTACTGGCCGGCCTTCCTGATGGCGGCCGGGCTGCCGGTGCCGAAGCGGGTCACCTCGAACGGCTGGTGGGTGGTCGAGGGCGAGAAGATGAGCAAGTCGCTCGGCAACGTCGTCGAGGCGCGCCAGCTCGTCGCCACCTACGGCCTCGACCAGGTGCGCTACTTCCTGATGCGCGAGAAGGCGTTCGGCGCCGACGGCAGCATGAGCGACCAGGCGATCGTGTCGCGGATCAATGTCGAGCTGGCGAACGACCTGGGCAATCTGTCGCAGCGCTCGCTGGCGCTGATCGCGCGCAACTGCGATGGCGTGCTGCCGGCCCGGCACCCGGGGACGGGCACGGGGACGCCCAGCGAGGACGACGCGGGCATGGACGCGGTGGCGGCTGCGCTGCCCGGGCTGGTGCGGGACCACCTGGAGCGGCAAGGCTTCCATGACGCGCTGGAGGAGGTGTGGAAGGTGATCCGCGCCGCCAACGGCTACATCGACCGCCAGGCGCCATGGGCGCTGAACCGGACCGACAAGGCGCGCATGGGCACGGTGCTGCGCGTGCTGGTGGACACGCTGCGCGCGGTGGCGACGGTGCTGCAGCCGTTCATGCCCGACAGCATGAGCCGGATGCTCGATCAGCTTGGGGTTGCGGCCGATCAGCGCCAGTTGGCGGCGTTGGCAGTGCCGCTGCCGGACGGCATCACCCTGCCGGCACCGCACGGCGTCTTCCCACGCTACGTCGAGCCAACGGCGTAGCACGCTGATGCTAATAGATTCCCACTGTCATCTCGATTACTTCACGCCGATGGAACGACCGGACGTGCTGGCGCGCGCCGCCGCGGCCGGGGTGGGTGAGATGGTGACCATCGGCACCACAATGGCGCAATCTCAGGGTCTTCCGGCGCTGATCGAGGCACACGAAAATCTCTGGTGCACCGTCGGCGTGCACCCGCACCACGCCGCGGAAGCCCCGATTCCTGCACCGGAGGCGCTGGTGGCGCTCACCCTTCATCCGAAGGTGATCGGGATTGGCGAATCCGGGCTGGATTACTTCTACGACCGCGCCCCCCGCGACGTGCAGGGGGAGAATTTCCGTGCCCATATCCGCGGTGCGCGCCTGGCCGGGCTGCCGCTGGCCATCCATGCGCGCGACGCCGACGCCGATATCGCGCGGATCTTGCGGGAAGAACGCGATGATGGCGGCGCGTTCGCGTTCCTGCTGCACTGTTTCAGTTCCTCGCGCGCGCTGGCGGAGACGGCGCTCGAGATGGGCGGGTATGTCAGTTTCTCGGGCATCCTGACCTTCCCGCGATCCAACGAATTGCGCGTGATCGCACGCGATGTTCCCGCCGAGCGATTGCTGGTGGAGACCGACGCGCCGTACCTGGCGCCGGTCCCGTTTCGCGGCAAGCGGAACGAACCCGGGCACGTGGTCCACACAGCAAAGGTGTTGGCCGAGCTGCGCGGTCTGGCGCCGGAAGTGCTGGCCGCCCTGACCACGGCGAATTTTCGCCGATTGTTCGCGAAGACCGCGGCATGACTGGGGGAGTAGTGGAAGTACACCTCGCCCGCGCTTCGCGGGCTTGGGCCGCGAAGAGCGGACCAAGGCATGCCCCCGGGCGCTTGACCCGGGGGTCGACGAGCGCAGCGACACGGGTGAGGGTCGCACACGCGGCAAGACCCTCACCCGCGTCGCAAGTGCACCTCTCCCGCGAGCAGCGGGAGAGGTGTACGTCGGTCTAGACCATGCGCGTCATCCTGCTTGGCACCGGGGGCTCGCCGGGGGTCCCGACGGTCGGCGGTCCGGACGGGCGCGGCGAGTGGGGCGTCTGCGATCCAACCGAGCCGCGCAACCGGCGGACCCGTGCCTCGATCGTCGTGGAGGCCGACGACGGGGCCAGGCTGCTGGTGGATACCGGGCCGGACATTCGGGCCCAGCTTCTCGCCAACGCCATCGGGCGGGTGGAGGCCATCATCTACACCCACGCGCACGCCGACCACGTCACCGGGATGGACGACGTCCGCATCCTGAACCGCAGCCTCGGCCGCCCGCTTGATGCGTTCGGCCTGCAGGCCACGCTGGAGGAGCTCGCCGAGCGCTTCGCCTATGCGTTCCGCCCCGTCACCACGCCGGGTTATTTCCGGCCAGCCCTGGTGCCGCGCGTGGTGGCGTCCGGCGAGGTGGTGCACATCGCTGGCATGCCGGTGCAGTTTTTCGCGCAGGACCATGGGTGGGTCGAATCGCTCGGCTTCCGGACCGGCGGTTTCGCCTATTCGACCGATGTGGTCCGTCTGGACGAGCTGGCGCTGCGGGTCCTGGAGGGCGTCGATACCTGGGTGGTCGGCTGCGTGCTGCGCGAGGGGCCGCACCCGACGCACGCGCATCTGGCCCTGGTGTATGAGTGGGTTGGCCGCATTCGCCCGCGGCGGACGGTGCTGACGCATATGGGCACCGGCATGGACTGGGGCTGGCTGCTGGCCAACCTGCCGCCGGGGATCGAGCCCGGGTTCGACGGCATGGTGCTGGAGCTGTAATGGGGCGAAGGCCGGCATAGGTTCTTTGCTGCTGCCAGCAAGGAAGTCGTGAATGGCCCTGCCTCCGGGGACTTGACCCGGGGGACTTGCCCCGGCGATCCCCGCACCGCCGTAGCTGCGGTGAGTTGCGCAATTCTCACCGTCCGCGCCGGTACGACCCGGCGCCTGCTCCCGCTACACCCGGTGTTCTCACTGGGACCCGGTGTTCTCACTGGGACCCGGTGTTCTCACTGGGACCCGGTGTTCTCACTGGCCCCGCTGTTCTCACGGTGCATAGGGTCCTGCCTACCAATCACGCCGCGGCTGCCACGACGGAGGCGGCGGCACGGGCGGCGACCTCGGCCAGGAGCCGCTGCTGCGTGGCATTGTCCGCGGCAC
>PLXO01000362.1:218-2824 GCA_003151425.1 Acetobacteraceae bacterium | reverse complement strand
TTGACCCGTGGGCCGGCATGACGGGGGGGGTGGCGCCGGTGGGTCAATGTTCAGGGCCGCTGGTATGATACGATTAAGGAATAAACCTTGTGAAGCAGAGGCGCCCTTGGGGTATCATCGTCGTCGCATTCCTGATGATCCTCTTCGGTCTCGCAGAGGTCGTAACGGGCTTCACGCACCAGTTCTTTGGCGTTACGACCGCACGCGGCGCGGTCTCCGCCTATGCAGGCGCATCGCTTGGCGCTCTCTACGCAGCGGCAGGAGTGCTCGTCCTGACCATGAGGAAATCGGCAGTGGCGCTCGCGATAGGGTGTCTGGCAACCGATGTCGTTGGCCGTGTCGCAATGGTCCTCACCGGACTCTATCCGGTTGCTTCTTCCGCCCAGACCGTTGCAATTGTCATCGGCACCGCAATTGTGATTGCCTTCGCGCTATACATCTTGTCGAAGTGGCGCGCTTTCGAGTGACTGGCCGCCGTGGGATGCGGGCGTTCGGCGCTGTTGGACCAGTCGGGCATTCCGCACCAAGGGTGCGTCCGCAGGCGCAGCCCGGCGAGGCGGTGCGCACTAGCGTCCGACGCGCCCCACGACCACGTCACCCCGCCACCGGCTCCAGCAGCTCCGCCCGATCGTTGCGCACGTTGTTGACCTCGGTCCCGACCCGCCAGACGCGCAACGCCGCCGCGGACGGACGCAGCAGATCCGTCGCCTGCCCCTCCGTCTCGCCCAGCCAGAGCGGCCACGCGGCTTCCTCCAGGACCACCGGCATCCGCTCATGCAGGGTGCGCAGCGCCTCGTTGGCCTGCGTGGTGACGATGGTGAAGGTGCGCAGCACGGTGCCGTCGGCGCCGCGCCAGCCCTCCCACAGGCCGGCGAAGACCAGCGGCGCGCCGTCCGCCCGCGCGATCGCCCAGGGTAGCTTGACCGGGGCCTTGCCCGGCAGGTTGCCGGCGTCCGTCGCCTGCCACTCGTAGAACGCGTCGGCCGGCACCAGGCAGCGGCGGCGGGCGAGCGCGTCGCGGAACATGGGCGAGGTGGCCAGCGTCTCGGCGCGGGCGTTGATCGGCTGGCGGGTGGCCTTGGGGTCGCGCGCCCAGTGCGGCACCAGGCCCCAGCGCAGCAGGTCCAGGTGGCGCTGGCGCGTCTCCGGGTGCAGGCGCACGACCGGGGCGTCGCGTGTGGGCGCCATGTTCCAGGTGGGCTGCAGGTTGGGCGTCGGATTGACCGTGCGGAACAGCTGGTGCAGCCGGTCGGCGGGGATGAACGAGGCGTAGCGGCCGCACATGGCTGGGTGGAACTCCCTTGCCCGGGCAGGGGCGACGAGCTGCGGCGCCGGCTGGCCGCGTGATTGTAGGCAGGGTGGCGCGCCGGCCGGTGGGATGTTGGGTTTGTGGTCCCGGCGGTTGGATGCACGAAGGCGCACGCCGCGGTCAACGAAGTGTTAACCTATCGCTGGTATGATTGCCGGTTTGGCTCGCGACCAAGGAGACGATGCTCATGCCCACCCAAGGCGCCGGGCGAAGCGCCGGTCCCTATCGGATCGGAGATCTGCTTGCCCTCCATGCGCGGGAACTGGCGGCGTTCATGCTGCCGCCGGCGGCGCAGGATCCGGCCTGCGCCGACCCGACGGCCGCGCGGGGCCTCGCCGAGGAGGCCGCGCTCTATGCGCTGGCCGCGTTCGATCCGCAGGACGCGGCCGACGCGGCGCAGATCCGCACCATTCTGACGGCCACCGCCTGTGCGCTGGACGGCAAGGGCACCGCGGCGCTGTCGCGCGAACTGTGGGCGAGCGCGGCCATGCTTCTGAGGGCGGTTGAGCAGCGCCAGGTGCGGATGCGGATGCGCGACGCGCCGGCTATCCCGGGGCGGCGGCGGACGACGCCCAGGCAGCTCGAGACGCCGTCGGTGGTGCCGTTGCCGGAGGGGATGGCGCATTGGCTCGATCTGATCACCGATCCCGCATTGCGCCGGCGGCTGGACGCGGGGTGAGCCGCGAGGCGGCGGTGGCGCGGCGGAGACTCCCGACAGAGCCTGCTACCGGGCATTTGTGCGGGTGACAGGGCGCGGCCGGCAGGAAGGCGCTGGGTCGGCGGCCAGGGGGTGTCGCAGGGCGGGCGGCGGGTGGGTTGCGTGGTCGCCCGGTGCGGTTGGGCGGCGTGGGTGGCGGACCGCGGTCGGTCGTCGGGCCGACGGCTCCGATCGCAAAGTCAGGACAAGATCCCATGAACCGTGGCGCGGGCGGTTGGACGGCGGGGGTGGCGGACCGCGGTCGGTCGTCGGGCCGGCGGCTCCGGTCGCAAATCCAGGACAAGACCCTACGAACCGTGACGCGGTGCGATTGGGCGGCGGGGGTGGCGAACTGCGGCCGGTCCCCGGGCTGGCGGCTCCGATCGCAAATCCAGGACAAGACCCTATGAACCGTGACGCGGTGCAGTCGCACGGCGGGGGTGGCGGACTGCGGCCGGTCGTCGGGCAGGCGGCTTCGGTCACAAATCCAGGACAAGACCCTATGAACCGTGACGTGGTGCGGTTGGGCGGCGGGGCTGGCGGACTGCGGTCGGTCGTCGGGCAGGTGGCTCCGCTCGCAAATCCAGGACAAGACCCTAT
>PLXO01000362.1:0-199 GCA_003151425.1 Acetobacteraceae bacterium | reverse complement strand
TGAACCGTGGCGCGGTGCGGTTGGGCGGCGGAGGTGGCGGACTGCGGTCGGTCCTCGGGCAGGCAGCTCCGGTCGTGAAACTCGGACAAGACCCTATGAACCGTGGCGCGGTGAGGTCGGACGGTGGAGATGGCGGACAGCGGTCGGCCCTCTGGCAAGTGGCTCCGGTCGCAAAACCAGGACAAGACCCTATGAACCG
>PLXO01000234.1 GCA_003151425.1 Acetobacteraceae bacterium | reverse complement strand
GTTGTCTTTGGGCGTCGCCTAAGAGTGTCGTCCCGCTGCTACGCTCGCCCAGCTTCTCAAGTGCGCTGCCTAGGTTCACCTGCGTGATCGCCAAGACGAGCGGCACCCGTTCGCGGGTTTCTTCCTCCAGCGCCGCGCGATATGCCGTCACTGCCTCCTCCAGATGCGTCGTCCCGGTCTCACGATTGCCCAGATGCTCGAGGGCGATGCCAAGATTCATCTGGGTCGCCGCCCAGGCAAGCGGCAGTCGATTACGAGTCCTTTCCTCCAGAGCCAGACGGTAAGCCACCACCGCCTCTACAAAAAAGCATCGTTCCGCTTCGACGCTCACCCAGCGTATCGAGCGCGTTTCCCAAATTAAACTGCACCGCTGCCCAGTCGAGCGGCGCACGACCACGCGTTCTCTCCTCCAACGCTGCGCGACACGCCGCCACCGCTTCCTCCAGATGCTCTGTGCCGCTATCTGTCCGGCTATCACGCTCGCCCCACGCGCGAAGCGCTCCGCAAAGATCCATCTGGATCGTCGCCCAAACGAGTGGTACTCGGTCTCGCCTTCCTTCCTCCAGCGCCGCGCGATATGCCTTCACTGTCTCCTCGAGATGAGTCGTCTCGTTCTCACGCTCGCCTAGCGCGCTGAGCGCGGCGCCGAGGTTCATCTGCGTTTTCGCATAGGCAAGCGGCAGTCGATCCCTCGTCTCCTCCTCCAACGCTGCGCGATAAGCCACGACCGCCTCCTTGAGGCGCGCAGTCCCGATCTCGCGCTCACCCAGCCTTTGCAGCGCGGTACCGAGATCCGTCTGAGCTGCTGCCCAGAGACGTGGCACTCGGTCGCGCGTTTCCACCTCCAGTGCCGCGCGATACGCCGCCACCGCCTCCTCGAGACGTGCCGACCCGTTCTCATGCTCATCCAGCGCACAAAGCGCATTGCCGAGGTTTACTTGCGTCATCGCCCAATTGAGCGGCGCGCGCTCGCGCGTCATCTCCGCCAGCGCGGCACGATCCGCGGCCACCGCCTCTTCAAGGCGCACCGTTCCGGTCTCACGCTCGCCAGCCTTTTCAAGCACAACGGCGAGATTCGCTTGTGTGATCGCCCAGGCAAGTGACACCCGATCGCGAGAGCGGTGTCGAAGCGCATCCTCCAATATCGAGATCGAACTGGCCAGCGCCGCGTTGTCGCCAAATTCATCACCCTGTCGATACAAGGCGACCGCCGCACCTTCAAGATAGTCTGCCGTTTCACGTCGGTGCTCTGCCGGAACCAGCTCCGCAGCCTGCTTGAACAAATTCGCGGCCACCTGATAGTGCCGCTCGGTAAGGGCGAGCCTGCCCTCGGTTGCGGTTGATGCCGCGGCCCCCATCAAATCCGCATCCTCGGCCGCGTTTGCCTGCTGCTTTATCGCTCTTGCCTGTTGCGCCGCCTCGATCTGCCTCCGCGTAGCTTCCATCAGGAGTTGATGTGCTTCTTTGAAGTCGCCGGCCGTGCCCTCAGAGATCTTCGCCTTGGCTCGATCAACGAAGCTCCGCACGGTGGGGTCACTCGAATTTAGCGCCGCTAATTGCATTTGCATGCGCTTGTAGTCGCTCGCGACCCGATTCAGTGTCTCAGACAGCCGCTCCGGCGGCACATTTCGTTCGCCCACAATGCTTAGCAGTGTTTTTGCTGCGTTCTCAGCGACGCCGAGCCGCTTGCTTAGCTCGACGATCGTGTCTGTCAATGGACCCGTCGCACCACGCGTGGCAGCGTCGACTAGCTCCTTCATTTTCTCCGGCGTAAAGCCGAAAGTGCAGTTGATAGTGTTGTTTATGGCATCGCCTGCGGCCACGACGCTGCACGCGGCAGTCTTGACCTCGGTTTCCCCTGACGCCGCCGCAATGTGTGGATGCGGCAGCGCGAGGCTCGCGCCAAGGGCCAGAGCCGCCCAGGGAGTCCGTGCGGTCATGGCGGCGCCTTCGGAAGGCTTGGCACAGTCCCGCAACTGACGGTGTTGCCCGAGGCGTCGTGACCACTCCCCACGGCGCATGGACCGACATCGACGCGCGTTCCGCCGGCCGCCCATGCGAAGATGCCCAGCACACCGATGGCGAAGGCACCGATAGCAATCAAGCGAAACAGCGCGAGTTGCTCTGGATTGGCCTTGGTCGATTTTCCGATCAACTGGCGCACGATCGTCACCACTGCGCCGATCGCAATTCCGCCCAAGCCTGCGATCCTGCCCAGAGATGACAGATCCATGTCCAGCCTCCCCATGCCGTATAGTAACGACTTCAGCAGCCGCACCCTAAGCGATGCATATTTACCACACGCGGGGCGCCAATTCGAGGACGGTATGCACTGGATGGAAGTGAAGACCCTCGCGAAGCCGGGTGTGGACCGGGCGGCGGGTTTTGGCCTCCCGCCTGGCCCCGGTCGCCTCTTTCATCAGCCGCTCGCACTCGGGGTAGTAGACCGAGGTGATGATCGTCTCGTCGTAGAGATCGGTCGCCGCGGTCTGGTGGCGCAGCAGGACGAAGCCCTCGCGGTCGAGCGACAGCGCATCGTTGACCGGGCGAGCATCGCGGACGGTGACCTTGTGTTCGATCATCTGCCCGTTGCGGACCGGCACGCCCGGCGGTGGGTCGTAATTGTCGGAATAGGGCTTCTCCGCCATGGGCACCATGAAGTTCAGCGGCGCCACGACGCCTTGCAGGTCCACGCGTGTCATACCATCCATGGCATCCTTCATTGGCGGACGTTGCCCGTCCGCGATTTCGCCCGATCTGGTGGCAATTCTATGCGCTCGATTGGCATCCCGGAAGCCGGCGAGCCGAGCGTGTTGTCGGCAGTATTCTGGAACATGCCGGTGACGCGTCGGCGGATGGTGGATAGTCGATCACGCCACGCAGGTCGATGCGGCACTGAACCTCGCGTAGCATCGAGCTCGGGCACAGCAATCGGCAGAGTGCCGATGCACCTGGCATCGGCCACGTGTATTCGCGCCAGCCGCGGCCGCATTGTGTCGGTATCTGCCCTCGACAATTTTCCACGAACGAGCGTCTGCTACTCGAGTTGGGCGCTCCAATGTTGCCGTTCCGCTTCCGGCCAGACTCGGCCGGTCGGGCGGCGGCTGCGAAGGACTGCCTTGGGTCGAATGCGGCTGTTCAGGCCATGCGGCCCGGCTACCGCTGCTTGGGGTGGGTGGGTGGCATTCAAACTGCCCCATTACCGGCGCCACCGATCGTCTCGCCGGCACGGCGCGCCGATGCTAGGCTCCGTCGACCGCCTGCAACCGCCTCGCCTCCCGCGCCATCGTCCGCCGCGTCACGATGCTGGCGGGGGCGCTGGCCAGGAGTGTGATACCGCCCGAATGGCCACCCACGCCGCCGCGACGTTCGAAGGCCCCGACCCCACCGTCGCCGAGCTGATCGCGGCGCGGCCCTTCCTGTCCATGCACGCCATGGACGGTCTGCTGCTCGACGACGTGCCGCTCAACCGCGTCGCCGACGAGGTCGGCACCCCCACCTGGGTCTATTCCGCCGCCACGATGCGCGCGCGCTACGGCGCCCTCGCCACCGCGCTCGCCGACGCCAGGCTGGACGCGCAGGTGCACTACGCGGTGAAGGCGAACGACCACCTCGCCATCCTGCGGCTGTTTTCACGCGAAGGCGCCGGGGCCGACGTGGTCAGCGGCGGAGAACTGCTGCGCGCCCGCGCCGCCGGCATCCCGGGCAGCCGCATCGTGTTCTCCGGCGTCGGCAAGTCCGCGCACGAGCTGCGGCTGGCCCTCACCGAGGACCTCGCGCAGATCAACGTGGAAAGCGCGGAAGAGCTGGCGATGCTGTCGGCGATCGCGGCGCAGATGGGCCGCACCGCGCGCGTGGCGCTGCGGGTCAACCCCGATGTGGACGCCGGCACCCACGCCAAGCTCACCACCGGGCGCGCGCAGGACAAGTTCGGCATCGCCTATACCCAGGCCGCCGCCCTCTATGCCCACGCCGCGACGCTGCCCGGCATCCGCCCGATCGGCCTGGCCGTGCATATCGGCAGCCAGATCCTGTCGGTCGCCCCCTACCGCGCCGCCTATGCCCGCATTGCCGAGCTGGTCCACGCGCTGCGGGCCGACGGACTGGCGGTCGAGACGGTGGATTGCGGCGGCGGCCTCGGCATCCCCTATCGCGGTCAGCCGGCCCCAAGCCCGGCGGCACTGGCCGGCGCGATCGCCGGGGCGTTCCACAACCTGAACCTCCGCCTGGCGCTTGAACCCGGCCGCTGGCTGGTCGGCCCGGCCGGGCTGCTGTTGGCCTCGGTCATCCTGGTGAAGCAGACCGAGGCCGGCCGCTTCGTCGTGCTGGACGCGGCGATGAACGACCTGATCCGCCCGGCGATGTATGACGCCTGGCACGGCATCGTCCCGGTCTCCGCCGCCGAGGCCGTCGGCGAAGCCTCGCCCGCCGACGTGGTCGGCCCGGTCTGCGAGCCCGGCGACAGTTTTGCGCGTGGCCGCCTGCTGCCGAACCTGGGCGCCAATTCTCGCGTGGCGATTCTCGACGCGGGTGCTTATGGTTCGGTCATGAGCTCCGCTTACAACGCCCGCCCGCTGGCGGCCGAGGTGATGATCGACCGCGGTGATATCGCAGTGATCCGCGCGCGCCAGCCGGTCGACGCCTTGTGGGCGCACGAACACATTCCAACATTTCTCGAATGATCCCCGACCAGCAAGGGCGCGGTCCGAAGGATGGGCGCGGACTGAAGGATGGGCGCGGTCCGAGGGATGGGCGCGGCCCGCGGGAGGAACCCGATCTGCGGGAGGGTGCGGACCGTCTGCTGCGCCGCCTTGCCGGGTGGCGCGCCCTCGCCCGCCTCGCGCTGCTGTTCGAGCGTGTCTGGCCGACTTTGTGGCCGCCGCTTGGGGTCGTCGGCCTGTTCCTCTGCGCCGCCCTGCTCGACCTGCCGCGCCTGCTGCCGCCGTCGCTTCACATGGCTCTGCTCGCCGCGACCGGCGTCGCCGTGGTGGTGCTGCTGGTGCGCGGCTGCAAAGGCCTGACCGCGCCCGACGATGCCGCCGCCGACCGCCGCCTGGAGGTCGCCTCCGACCTGCGGCACCGCCCGCTGTCGGTGCTCACCGACCGTCCGGCGGGTCGTCCACCCGGGCAGTCCCCAGGGCAGTCGATTGCGCAGGATCCGGCCGCCGACCCGCTGTGGCGGGCGCATGTCGCGCGCGCGATCCGCCAGCTTCGCCACCTGCGTGTCGGCCTGCCGCGGCCCGGCCTGGCGCGGCGAGATCCGCGGGCGCTACGCGCCGGGCTGGTGGTCGCCCTGGTCGCCGCCGCGGTCATCGCCGGGCCGGATGCCCCGGACCGCATCATGGAGGCGCTGTCGCCCACCGTGCCGCACGCGCCGGCCGCGCTGGGGACCGAGCTGCAGGCGTGGATCACGCCGCCCGCCTACACCCGCCTCGCGCCGATATTCCTGCACACCGACGCCAGCAGCGTCACCGCGCCCGCCGGCTCCCACCTGACCATCGACGTCACCGGCAGCGACGGCGCGCCGACCCTCGCGCTGAACGGCCACGCCACCCCGTTCCATGCCCTCGACGCGTCGAGCTTCCAGGCCGATCTGGACCTGACCGCCGGCGGCCGCCTGGCGGTGCGCCGGGGCGGCGCCGAGATGGCGGGTTGGGACCTGACCGTGGTCGCCGATCGCGCGCCGACCGCCGCCTGGACCGAGCCGCCGGGCGCCGCCAACGACGGCCAGCACATCCGGCTGCCCTGGACGGTCACCGACGATTACGGCGTGGTCGGGCTGCAGGCCGAGCTGCACCTGCGCGACCGGCCGAGCGCGCCGCCGCTGATCGTCACCATCCCGCTGCCGGGCGGCGAGCCGAAATCCGCGCACGGTGTGAACCAGCAGGACCTGACCGCGCATCCCTGGGCCGGGCTGCCGGTGATCGCCCACCTGATCGCGCGCGACTCGCCCGGCCAGATCGGGGACAGCGGCCCGGCCGAGTTCGTGCTTCCCGAGCGCAATTTCACCAATCCGGTCGCCCGCGTGCTGATCGCCGCCCGCCGCGGGCTGAGCGTGCATCCGGAGGACCGTGACGCCGCGGTCGGCATGCTCGATGCGCTGCTGCAGACCCCCCAGGCGTTCGGCACCGATTTCGGCGCCTACGCCAACCTCAGCGCGCTCTATTACCAGTTGGAATACGACAAGCCCGCCGCGGCCATCGACCAGGTGCAGCAGGGCATGTGGCAGCTCGCGCTGCACATGGAGGAGGGGGTGACCGAGCAGACCGCGCGCGAACTGGAGGAAGCGCGGCAGGCCGCCAACGACGCGCTGGACCGGGCGCAGAAGGAGCCCTCGCAAAGCAATCGCGACGAGCTGGAAAAGCGCTTGGCGGAACTGGAGAATGCCATCCAGCACCACATGCAGGCGCTGCTCGATCAGTTGCGCCGCAGCCCGGACGAGATGCCGATCGATCCCAACGCCACCCAGCTCGACGGCCGCCAGATGCAGCGCCTGGCGGACCAGGCGCGCGAGGCGGCGAAGCAGGGCAAGATGGACGAGGCGCGCCAGCGCATGGCGGAGCTCGAGCAGATGCTCGACACTCTGCGCAACGCCCATACACGGCAGAGCGCCGACGCCGCCCGCAACGCCGAGCGCCGCCAGCGCGGCCGGCAGCAAATGAGCGTGCTGCAGGACATGATCGGCCGTCAGGGTGGGCTGCTGGACCAGGCGGAGCGACGCGCCAATGACGGGCCGCGGCTCGATCGCTACGGCCAACAGCCGACCCAGCCGGCCGATCCGAAGGCCGGGCAGGAGACCGATCGCCGCGTGCAGCAGGCGCTGCGGCGCGCACTGGGCGAGCTGATGCAGCGGTTCGGCGACCTGACCGGAAAAATCCCGCCGAGCCTGAGCGACGCGGACAACGCGATGCGCGGCGCCGGGGAGGCGCTGGCCGACGGGCAGGACAAGGCCGCCGGCGAGGATGAGCAGAAAGCCATCGAGGCGCTACAGAAGGGCGGCCGCGAAATGGGCCAGGCCATGGCGCAGCAGTTCGGCCGTGGTCAGGGCGGTCAGGACGGCAGCCCGGAGGATGGCGAGGGCGACGACGGTTCGATGGGCCTCAGCCTGCAGGATGGGCGTGGTGATGGCGACGCGAACGGCACCTTGCCGGGGTCGCCGCGGCGACCGGATTCGCGGCGCGATCCATTCGGCCGGCGTTACGGCCAGGGCAGCGCCGGCGCCGACGAGAGCGAGACCACCTCGGTGCCGGAGCAGCGCGAGCAGCAGCGCACGCAGGCGATCGAACAGGAGCTGCGCCGGCGCGGCGCCGACCGCACGCGGCCGCAATACGAGCTGGATTACATCGGGCGGCTGTTGCAACAGTTCTGACGAAGGTGGCGGCCGGGGGAAGAGAAGCCTCTACTCCCCCTCCCCTTGAGGGCTACGGGAGTCGCACATCTGCGGAATGAATAGCCAGGCGCCATCCTGCCAGGATCTGGTCCAGACGGAGCAGGCCGTGATGCATTGTCTTGGGTCCGGGCGGCTTGTAGCCCCTGGACGTATAGCCGGACCAGCCGCCGAGCCTGGCGACGATCCAGGCGAACCAGGCCAGCGAACTGCTGTCGAACGGGTTCTTCAGCATCTCGGTGCGGCCTTCCAGGCTGGTGTTCAGGCTGCGCAGCGCCGGCATATCGGGCGGATCGACGGCGTCGGTGATCTTCTGCCCGCTGCTGCCGTCACGGGCCAACACAAGCTGCATCGAGCGCACCGCCGCGATCAGCGCCACCACGGCGAGCTTGGTGAAGCTGCGGGCTTCCACCATCTGCGAGTCCTCGATGCGCAGGTCATGGGCCTTCAGCGTGCGGAACACCTGCTCGATGGTCCAGCGCATCCGGTACCAGCTGACGATCTGACGTGCCTCGGCCACCGAGGTGACGGCATGCGTGGTCAGCAACCGCCAATGCACGGGTTCCTGGCCCTCGGGCGGATCGATCTCCTGGACGTCCACCACCCACAGCGCCACGCTCTCCGGCAATCCCTTGGCGGCCCCCCGGGCGGCCAGCATCTTCGGGCATTGCAGTGTCACTGCGCCGAACCGCAGCGCCACGGTGGCCTGGCGTTCCGCTCGTTGGCCGCGCGGTGGCACGCTGATCGTGGTGCGGTCCTGCTCCACCCATCCGGCGCAGAGCCCCGACAGCAGACCGCCGCCCACCAGGACGCGATCCTGCGCCGAACGGCACAGTAGATGTACCGATGCCGGCCGCCGGGCGAACAGGTCGTAGATATCGCTCTCCCGGTCCGCCACCACGGTGATCAGCGCCGCGCTCTCCAGCCGTTCGCCGGCCACCTCCGCGCCATACAGCCAGTTAGCCTGCCCCCGGGCTTGACCCCATATGCGCTAA
>PLXO01000021.1 GCA_003151425.1 Acetobacteraceae bacterium | reverse complement strand
GCGACGCGCTGCTCGTTGCCTGCACGGACAAAGACGCGGATGTCCGCCAAGCCGCGGTGCAGGCGCTGGCTGCGCGCGCCGAAGACGCTACGGTCCGCGACGCGCTGCTCGTTGCCTGCACGGACAAAGACGCGGATGTCCGCCAAGCCGCGGTGCAGGCGCTGGCTGCGCGCGCCGAAGACGCTACGGTCCGCGCCGCGCTGCTCGCCGCCTGCAAGGAGGACGACGAGGATGTCCGAGAAGCCGCGGTGCAGGCGCTGGCTGCGCGCGCCGAGGACGCAACGGTTCGCGCCGCGCTGCTCGCCGCCTGCAAGGACGCCGACTACTGGTGCGTCCGCGAAGCCGCGGTTCAGGCGCTGGCCGGACGCGCCGGCGACTCCACGGTCCGCGACGCGCTGCTCGCCGCTTGCAAGGACGACGATGAGGATGTCCGCGAAGCCGCGGTGCGGGCGCTAGCCGGGCGCGCCGACGACGCAACGGTCCGCGCCGCGCTGCTCGCCGCCTGCAAGGACGACGATGAGGATGTCCGCGAAGCCGCGGTGCGGGCGCTGGCCGGGCGCGCAGACGACGCCACGGTCCGCGACGCGCTGCTCGCCGCTTGCAAGGACGACGACTGGCGCTTCCGCGAAGCCGCGGTGCAGGCGCTGGCCGCGCGCACCGAGGACGCCATGGTCCGCGCCGCGCTGCTCGCCGCTTGCAAGGACGAAGACGAGGATATCCGCCAAGCCGCGGTGCAGGCGCTGGCCGCGCGCGCCGAGGACGCCACGGTCCGTGCCGCGCTGCTCGCCGCTTGCAAGGATGGCGACCCGTATGTCTGCCACGCCGCGATGCAGGGGCTGGAAGACTGGATCGTACGGCAGAAATTCCCCCGCACCGCCGCCGGACGGCGCACCGCCTGAGCCGCTCCGGCCTCCGAGGTCACCGTGCGGACATCCGTACGTGCTGGCCACGCTGTCCGCCGGCCGAGCCAAGTATACCCGCGCCAGGGGCGCGGCGGCTTCCGCTCCGGGTCGATACCGTGTGGAAAGCTCTTGCCGTAACGAAAATAAGCGCCTGCGCTGTCCTGCAAGAAGCCGTCTTGAAACCCTGATTCATAGTGCCCCGGCCAGCGATAGAACCCTTCGCAGGGGCATGAAGCAATCAAGTTCCCGCGCGGCCTTGGTCAGATTTGCCTTTCGGCAGTTGGCGCGTCAGGCTCGAAGGTCCGGAATCCACCCAACCCGGTCGTAGCTGGCGCTGCAACCAGCGGCACCGGCATCGCGCCTTAGACCGTGATGGCCGGGACCGCGATTGTCCTGGCGACGGCCGCGAAACCGAGCTGTGCCCTTGCCATCCTAGCGGCCGGGAAGGCCTCGGCGCCAGCACAAGCCCCCGATGCACCGGAGTGATAAACTGTGGCGGTATCACTGGGGTCCAGCCCGGATGACGTGACGATCCAGGTCGGTTCCAATCGCTTCGTCGGCTGGCAGAACGTGACCATCAGCCGGTCGTGCGAGTCGATGCCGAACAACTGGTCGCTGACCGCGAGCGCCGAGTTCCTGCAAGGCGCGGCGCTGGCGGGAACGCGGCCGGGGCAGTCGTGCTTGATCTATATCGGGTCCGACCTCGTCATCACCGGGAAGATCGACCGCCGGTCCATTCCGATCGACGCGCGCAACCACCAGGTCACCCTGTCGGGCCGCGGCATCACCCGCAACCTGGTTGATTGCTCGGCCGATCTGCTGAACGACCCGGGCATCCGCGGCGGGCAGATCAACGGCGCGAACGCCCTCGACGTAGCGACCAAGCTCTGCAAGGCGTACGGCATCACAGCCAGGTCGGGCGTCTCCGACCTTGGCATCGCGATCCCGTCGTTTCAGGTGCCGCTGGGCGAGACGCCTTACCAGATCATCGAGAGCGTGGCGCGCTACGCCGGTTACCTGGTCTACGAGGACGTGTTCGGCAGGCTCGTGCTGGACCGCATCGGCACCTCGCAGCACGCCTCCGGCTTTACCCTCCCGGGCAACGTCGAGGCGATCAATGGGGAGCGGTCCGTCGATGGCCGGTTCTCGACATACGTGGTGGTCTACTCGGGCGTCGACCAAACGGCCGACCTGGGCGGCCTCGCCAATCGCCGGGCGACCATCCTGGATGACACGCTGGGCGAATACCGGGTGCGCATCATCGTCTCCGAACAGATCGCGCCGACCCCGGCCGGGCAGCAGACGATCGACAACGATGCCATCGCCAAGCAGCGCGCGAATTGGGAAAAGGCCCGGCGCATCGGTCGGAGCCAGGGCGCATCGATCACCTGCGATAGCTGGCGCGACCGCCAGGGCTAGGGTCAGGCCCGTTGGAGGTGGGCCCGCTGGGAATGAGCACCGCGTGGGCGCTGGAGAGCAATCCCAATCCCGCGCTGGCGACCCGGCTGGGCTACATCGTCACCCTCGATCCCCAGGTCGATGCGGTCTCCCGGGCCGGGCTGGAGGGACTGTCTGACTACGTCAATCGCCGTACCGACGCGTTCCTGGTTGAGCCCGACCCGGTGGTGCCGGGCAAAACCGATCTGAGCTTCTACCCGCTGCTGTATTGGCCGAAACCCCACCGCCAACCTTGGTCCGCTTCGCGGCCCAAGCCCTAAAGGGGAGGGGGAGAAAGATTGATGGCACAACCTCTGGGCGCAGATCATTGCGCCATTGCACGCGACGCCGATCGGGGTGTAGCGTGTTCGCGAGCGACGCCGTTCTCGCCGTCCAGTTTCGGACGCGCGGCCAGTTCGGCACCGATCAAACGTGGCTCCACCGACGTTGTTCGTTTGCGATCCGGACAAAAGGCAAAATGCCCAGACTTCCTGCAGGATCGCGCCGGGCCCGTAGCCAGCCGCCGCGCGACCACCGCGTGACTGCCGCGGACAAGGGCGCCCCGCACAATGGCGCCGCGGACAACGGCGCCGCGGACAATCCCGCCGGGCAGGACGCGTCACAGCCGGCGACCATCCTGCCGTTTCTGACCGTGGCGATCGGCGCCTCGGCGGGCGGGCTGCACGCGTTCACCGAATTTCTGACCAATCTGCCGCCCGATACCGGCATGGCATTCGTGCTGATCCAGCATCTCGACCCCAGTCACAAGAGCCTGCTGGTCGGCCTGCTCGCGCCGCATACGGGAATGGCCGTGATGGAAGCCACCGACGGCGTGAAGCTGGCGCCGAACACGGCGTTCGTCATCCCGCCGGACGCGACGATGACGATCAGCGGCGGGCGGCTGGTCATTGCCAGCCCGGCGCCGGCGCGGGTGAACCGCTGGCCGATCGACAGTTGCTTCACGTCCGTCGCCGAGGACCAGGGCAGCCATGCCGTCTGCATCGTCCTGTCGGGCGCGGGCAGCGACGGGTCGCGCAGCCTGCGCGAGGTCAAGCGGCACGGCGGGCTGGTTCTCGCCCAGGCGGAGGACGACGGGCAGGAGGCACTGGCCGGCATGCCGTACAGCGCCGTCGCCACCGGCCTGGTGGACCATCTGCTGGCGGTACGTGCGATACCGGCGAAGCTGCTCGAGCATCAGCGGTCGCTGCGTGACCCGGCGCCGGCGGATGACGCCGTGGGCGCAGCCGGGACGGCGGACGCAGCGCAGTTGGATCCCGCGCTGCTCGCCGAGATCTGCGGCCTGCTGCGCGGACGCACCGGCCATGATTTCAGCCACTACAAGACACCGACACTGGTGCGCCGTATCCGCCGCCGCATGCAGGCTCAGCGCATCGCCACGGTCGCTGACATGGTCCAGTTGCTGCGACACGAGCCACGGCAGATCGACCGGTTGTTCCACGACCTGCTGGTGGGTGTCACCCAGTTCTTCCGCGATCCCGCCGCCTTCGAGGCGGTGCGGAAAACGGTGTTGCCGCGCATCCTGGCCGGCAAGGGGGCGGCCGACTTTGTCCGCATCTGGGTGCCCGGCTGTGCCAGCGGCGAGGAGGTCTATTCCCTGGCGATCATGCTGCGGGAGCTGACGGACCAGCAGACAGCCTCGCCGAAGCCGCAGATCTTCGGCACCGACATCGACGACGAGGCCATCGCGGCCGCGCGGTCGGCGCGCTATCGCAAGCCGGCGCTGGCCCGCCTGACGCCGGAGCGACGCGCCAAATGGTTCGTCGAGGACGGCGAATTCTATCGCCCCGTGCGCGAAATTCGCGAGATGTGCGTGTTCTCGGTGCACAGCGTGTTCAAGGATCCGCCATTCTCGAAGCTCGATCTGATCTCCTGCCGCAACGTGCTGATCTATTTCGGCGTCGCGTTGCAGACCCGTGCCATCCGCAGCTTCCACTATGGGCTCAATCCGGGCGGATGGCTGTTCCTGGGGCCATCGGAGGGTGTCGGGCACTCCCCCGCGCTGTTCGAGCAGGTCGACCGGCGGCACCGGCTGTTCCAGCGCCGGGATGTGGAGGCGTTCCTGCCCGGTCTGGCGCCGCTCGGCCAGAAGCTGGGCGATGTGGTGCCCCCCCGGCCGGTCCACCTGGCGAGCGACATACGCGCGGGCAGCGGCATCGAGGACGCACTCAATCGGAGCGCGCGCCGTGCGCTGGAGCAGTACTCGCCGGCCTTTGTCGTGATCGACCGGGCCGCCGACATCATCCGGTTTTCCGGTGGCGTGATCGGACGCTACCTGGAGCCGTCGCCCGGCGTGGCCAACCTCGGCCTGCTCGGGATGCTGCGCCGGCCGTTGCGCCGGCCGGTGCGCACCGCCGTGCACCGGGCGATCACCCAGCATGAGACGGTCGTCCAGGAAGGCCTGATGCTCGGTTTCGAGGCGCCCCCCCGCCTCATTACGCTGGTCGTGCAACCGATCTCCGACGGCCGGACCGACCAGGATCGCTTTTTGGTCGCATTCATCGATGCCGGACCGGCGCGCCGCCGGGGGGCGAGCGTGTCCGACCTTACGGGTGCGGCGCCAGACGACGATCAGGCACTGGCGCAGGAACTGGCGGCAACCCGTTCGCAACTGCTGGCGGCCATCGCCGATCTGGAGACGGCGAACGAGGAGCTGCGATCCTTCAACGAGGAGTACCAGTCATCCAACGAGGAGCTGCAGTCCACCAACGAGGAGCTGGAGACCGCCAAGGAGGAGATGCAGTCGATCAATGAGGAGCTGCAGACGATCAATACCGAGCTGACCACCCGGAACGATCAGCTCTCGCGGCTGAACAACGACTTCCAGAACCTGATGGACAGCACGCGGATCGCGACGGTCTTCCTGGACCGGGAGCTGCGTGTCACGCGCTTCACACCCTCGATCACGGCGCTGTTCGCCCTGCGCGACACCGACCTCGGCCGGGTGATCACCGATATCGCCGGCCGGCTGCGCTACAGCGGCCTGGTGGAGGACGTCGCCACGGTTCTCAAGCAGGCGGGGCTCCACAAAGCGGGGCGTGACCAGGCGGGGCGTGACCAGGTGGGCCGGATCGTCGAACGGGAAGTGCGGCTAACCGAGGGCGATGCGACCTTCCTGATGCGGATCCAGCCGTACCGCACGTTCGAGCGGGCCGTCGAGGGCGTGGTGATCACGTTCGTGGATATCTCCGCGGGCAAGCGGTTGCAGGCGGAGGCGGAGCGGGCGCTGCGAACCCTCAATGTCTCGCTGGAACGCCGCGTGGTCGACCGCACGGCGGACCTGCAAACCGTCGATCGCGCGCTGACGCAGCAGATCGAGGAGCGGCAGCGCGCCGAGGAGATGCTGCGGCAATCGCAGAAGATGGAGGCGGTCGGCAAGCTCACCGGCGGCATCGCGCACGACTTCAACAACCTGCTGGGGGTGATCATCGGCAACGTCGAGTTCCTGCTCGACGGGGTGCGGGACAGGCCCGATCTTGCCGAGCTGGGGCGCGACATCCTGGACAGCGCGCTGAGCGGGGCGGAGCTGACGCATCGCCTGCTGGCGTTCGCCCGCAAGCAGCCGTTGCAGCCGCAGGTGATCGATCTGAACGCGCTGCTGCCGGGCCACGCGGCGATGCTGCGGCGGACACTGGGGGAGTCGATCCAGGTCACCACGACGCTGGCGCCGGACCTCTGGCCGACCCTGGTCGATCCAACCCAGATCGGCGAGGCGCTGCTCAATCTGGCGCTCAATGCGCGCGATGCGATGCCACATGGCGGCCGGCTGTCGATCGCGACCGAAAACGCGCATTTGGACGGGCGGGACGTGGCGGCGAACACCGAGATCGGCGCGGGTGACTACGTGGTGCTGACGGTCACCGATACCGGCATCGGCATGTCGCCCGAGGTGATCGCGCGGGCGACGGAGCCGTTCTACACGACCAAGCCGGCGGGCGTCGGTTCGGGCCTCGGCCTCAGCATGGCCTACGGCTTTGCCAGGCAGTCGGATGGCGATCTGCGGATCGAGAGCGGGGCGGGAGTCGGGACCACGATTCGGCTGTTTCTGCCCCGGGCGCTGGACGAGGCCGCGCCCGGGGCGGCGGCGCCCGACGCGGAGCTGCCCCATCCCCGGGGAAGCGAAACAATCCTGCTGGTCGACGACAATCCGACGCTGCGGGATGTGACGCAGCGTCACCTGGTCGCGCTGGGGTATCATGTGCGAACTGCCACGAGTGGGGCGGTGGCCCTGGCCACGCTGCATGCCGGCGAGACGTTCGATCTGCTGTTCACCGACGTGGTGATGCCGGATGGGCTGTCCGGCTACGATCTGGCCGAGGCGGCACGGCGTCTGCAACCCGGGCTGAAGCTGCTGTTCACGACGGGGTATGCGAGGGACCTGTCGATGGAGGGCAACGGGGCGCACGATCGGCACCCGATGCTGCGCAAGCCGTATCGGCGGCAGGAGCTTGCCAAGGCTGTGCGGGGGGCGTTGGACGGGGTTTAGTTTGGGTTGCAGCTGGCTGGCGGGCGCGGGGGGGGGTGCGGTTCGGTTGTTGCGCGGTTGCGCGGCGTGGCGGGTGATCGAAGCGTCCGCGTGATGAGGCCTGGGCTGAGCCCGCGCCGGTTTCCGCCATCTCTGGACCTCGCCACCCTGCCGGCCGACATGCTCCGTAACTCTTGGCCTTATCTACCGATGAAATCGCATGGCCACGGCCTCCTCCGTCGAAGTGCATAAGAACTTCGGACGCTACAAGGACACGGCGCTCGCCGAGCCGGTGGTGGTCACCCAGTACGGTAAGAGGCCGTCTCGAAACTCGGTCGGCATGGCGAAGTGCCGCCTGTTTTCATAGGCTCGGCCGCGATGGGACGCGGCATTGCGATGCATGAATGTCGATCGATTGGTTGGCCCGGCGACGGGGCTCTCGACGCCGACCGTCTCGGGGCCGCATCCTCTGCAATCAAGTAAGCAAGGTTTTAACACGGAGGACACGGACAAGACACGGAGGACACGGAAAGGAAAGCTGATGCGCTTCGCGCGGCGTTGGATCATACGCCCGCGCGAAGCGCCCAAATTCTTGCTTTCCGTGTCCTCCGTGCCTTGTCCGTGTCCTCCGTGTTAAAACCTTGCTTGCTTGCGATGGAGCGAGCGCACAGGCCCCGTCAGCGGAGTGCCCCCACCGCCCCGGGCGTGCGACGTTGACGGCCGCAGCGCGCGGCCCGGGACCTATGGGTCGAACCGGGCCGAAATTGCACCAAATCAATGATCGCCGGCATTCCGGGGGCGATTCGAGTCGGACTCTAAGCCCAGCGTCGTCATTCTGGCCGCGACGGAATACGAACGCCTCAAGGAGCTCGACCGCCGCATCCTGCTTCTGGACGAGATGTCGGACGCCGAGATCGAGCAAATGATCGAGGCACGGATACCGCCCGCGCACGACTACAGCCTGGCAGACATCCCGGACTGACCCGCATGGCGCTGCCGCGGACACCGTTCCCTGGCTTGATTGCCCGCACCGCTGTCCGGCGGAGCGGTGAGGCTCGCGCGGCCCATGCCAGTCTCGTCCTTCGAAACGCTGGCCGGAACGGGGTACATGTAACCGCTCCAGGAGGTGTGCATGCCCGTCTCGGCTCGTTCGAACTCGTCGCGCGACAAGGTCAGGGCGCACCGCGAGCGGCTGCGTCAGCAAGGGTTGCGGCCCATCCAGATATGGGTCCCGGATGCGCGGTCGCCGGCGTTTGCGGAGGAGGCGCACCGCCAGTCCCTCGCGGTCGCCAGTGGTCCACAGGAAGCGGACGACCAGGCGTTCATCGATTCGATTTCGGACTGGAACGACGCTTGAGGCGCGGCGAGATCTGGACGGTTGCCGGGAGCGGGAATTATGCGGGCAAGCCCCGACCGGTGGTCATCCTGCAGGAAGATCGTTTCGACATGACCAAATCCATCACAGTGTGCGGCCTCACGACCAACGCCACGGATGCGCCCTTGTTCCGGTTGCCGGTCGAGCCGAGCCAGGTGAATGGATTACGATCGGAATGCCGCCTGATGGTCGACAAGATCACGACCGTGCCGAAGAGCAGGATCGGCGCGCGCATCGGTCGGTTGGCGGATGAGGACATCGTCCGTCTCAACCGTGCCGTGGTTGTCTTCCTTGGGATCGGCAGTTCACGCACCACTGAACGAGCGGTATTGGCATAAGCTGCGGTCCGCGCCGCAGCGTGGTTGGCGCACGGCATATGTGGCGCCGGCGAGGGCGGTGGTGAACCGGACCAGGTCGCCCGGCTTGACTACGAATTCTGCTGAAGTGGGGGCGTCTCACGCCGCTCGCTTCAGCATCATACGCCTGCAACAGCGCGTCCGCCGGTAGATCGCGCATCCGGCTCAGCGCCCGGATCATCGGCAAGGTCAGCGCGCGCCGGCGGTTCCGGATCTCCGCCACCCGGATCTTCGTCACCGTTGAGCATCACGCGCGACTTGCCTGTAAGATGGGGTCCACTCCAACCCAGCGAGGACGCAACCATGGCGCGCCAATTCAGCTACACGGCGGTGTTCGAGCCAGCCGAGGAAGGCGGCTTCGTCGTCACGTTCCCGGCCATCCCCGGTCTCGCAACCCAGGGCGAAACGCTGGACGAAGCCAGCGCCATGGCCGAGGACTGCTTGCGCGCCTACCTCGAATCGCTGGCGATCGACGGTGAACCGGCGCCCTATGAGGCGCCTGAATTACCTCCGATCCGGCGGATAACCGTGGCCGTCGCGGCCGAATGACCGAACTGCCCACGATCACGGCGGCTCGCCTGATCCGGGCACTGCAACGCGACGGGTTCTTCATCCATCACACCAGCGGCAGCCACCACGTGTTCAAGCACCACAGTCGGCCGACCCTGAGAGTTGTGGTTCCGTACCACGCCGGCGATGTGAAACGTGGGACCCTGCGCAGCATTCTGCGCCAAGCCAACCTCACCGTGGATGAGCTGATCGCGCTGCTCTGACAATGGATGCTGGTTGACGCCCAAGCGCCACCCAATCGCGCGTGCAGCGTGGGCGGCGATGGCGCCGCCCGAGCGGATCGCACGCGGGTTGAACCGGGCGTCCGGCTGAACGGGCCGGAGACCCAAGGCCGCGCGGGACGCCTGGACCTGCCGGCGCGCGCTTGCAGTGCGGCGGCGCCCACCCCACTTTTGATAGTTTGTACCGTGCCTATCCGGTTAAAGCAGA
>PLXO01000052.1 GCA_003151425.1 Acetobacteraceae bacterium | reverse complement strand
ATCACCCAGCATATCGGCGCCTACCAGGTGACGCTGGCGACCGGCGAGCACATCACCTTCATCGACACCCCGGGCCACGAGGCGTTCACCGCGATGCGCGCGCGCGGCGCCAGCGTCACCGACATCGTCGTGCTGGTGGTCGCCGCCGATGACGGCGTGATGCCGCAGACGATCGAGGCGATCCGGCACGCCAAGGCGGCGCACGCGCCGCTGATCGTCGCCATCAACAAGATGGACAAGCCGGACGCCAACCCGAGCCGGGTGCGCCAGGAGCTGCTGAGCTACGAGGTCGTGGTCGAGGAGATGGGCGGCGAGACGCAGGACGTGGAGGTCTCGGCGCTGAAGAAGACCGGCCTCGACAAGCTGGCCGAGGCGATCCTGCTGCAGTCGGAAATCCTCGACCTGAAGGCCAACCCGAACCGCAGTGCCGAGGGCACGGTGATCGAAAGCCGGCTCGATCGTGGCCGCGGGCCGATCGCCACCGTGCTGGTGCAGAAGGGCACGTTGCACCAGGGCGAGATCGTCGTCGCCGGCGCCGAATGGGGCCGGGTGCGCGCGATCCTCGACGACAAGGGCCGCCCAATGGACGAGGCCGGACCGTCGGTGCCGGTGGAAATTCTCGGTCTGGCGGGCATCCCCTCGGCCGGCGAGCCGCTGGTGGTGGTGGAAGACGAAGGCCGCGCCCGCGAGATCACCGAGTTCCGCACCCGCCGGCTGCGGGACAAGGCCGCCGGCGTCAGTGCCGGGGCGCGCGGCACGCTCGATGAGATGCTGGCGCGCATCCAGGCCGGCGTGCAGAAGGAAGTCTGCGTCCTGATCAAGGCCGATGTGCAGGGCAGCGCCGAGGCGATCCAGGCCACGGTGCTGAAGCAGGGCGGCGAGGAAGTGAAGGTCCGCGTGCTGCTGGCCGGGGTTGGCCAGATCACCGAGAGCGACATCCAGTTGGCCAAGGCTTCGGGCGCCGTGATCGTCGCGTTCAACGTCCGCGCCACCTCCCAGGCGCGCGAGCTGGCGCAGCGGGAAGGCGTCGATATCCGGTACTACTCGATCATCTACGAGGTCTCGGACGATATCGAGAAGCTGGTCAAGGGCAAGATCGCGCCGAAGGAGCGCGAGAAGTTCCTGGGCTACGCCGAAGTTCGCAAAGTGTTCACCATCACCAAGACCGGCAAGGTGGCCGGCTGCATGGTGACCGACGGGCTAGTGAAGCGCGGCGCCGGGGTGCGCGTGCTGCGCGAGAACGTGGTGATCCATACCGGCGAGCTGTCGCAGCTCAAGCGCTTCAAGGACGATGTGCGCGAGGTGGCGCGCGGCTACGAGTGCGGGCTGTCGTTCGCCAACTTCCACGACCTGCAGGAAGGCGACGTGGTCGAATGCTACGAGACCGAGCTGGTCCCGGCTTGAGCAAGCCGGTTGCCGGACCGTCGCAGCGCGAGCTGCGCGATGGACCGTCGCAGCGCGAGCTGCGCGATGGAACGTCGCGGGGTGAGCCGCGCGTCGGGCGGTCGCAGCGGGAGGGGCGTGCCGAACCGACGCCGCATGAGCTTCGCGCTGGACCGGGTCAGCGCGAGCGCGCCGGGCCGACACAACGCCAGCTCCGCGTTGCCGAGGAGATCCGGCACGTGCTGGCCGGGGTGTTTGCGCGACATGAGATCCGCGACCCGGAGTTGGCGGGGGCGGATATCACGGTGACCGAGGTGCGGATCGGTCCCGATTTGAAGCGGGCCACCGCGTTCGTGGCTCGGCTCGGACGGGAGGATATCGACGCGTTGCTGCCGGCGCTGAAGCGGGCCGCGCCGTTCCTGCGCGCCCAGGTGGCGCTCGGGGTGCGGCTGAAGTTTGCGCCCGACCTGACCTTCCAGCCCGACCGCGCGCTGGACTACGCACGCAAGATCGACCGGCTGCTGCACTCGCCCGAGGTGGCGCGGGATCTCGGCTGACGGCGATGTACGCACCGTCGTCGGACGTTCGTGATCCTCCGTCGGTTTACGCGCAGGCGGCGCCGCCGGCGCCGGTTGCCGTCCCGTTGACCGGCCGGCCGCATGTCGGCGTGGCGGTGATTGGGGCCGGGTTCACCGGGATCTCGGCGGCGCTGCACCTAGCGGAGGCCGGGGTGAGTGTCGCGGTGCTGGAGGCGAAGGAGGTCGGCTCGGGGGCGTCGGGGCGCGCCTTCGGCCAGGTGGTGCCGTATCTCAAGATTGGGCATCGGCAGATCCTGCGACATTACGGACCGGAGCGTGGCGCGCGCGTCATCGATGCCATCGCGGCGGGGCCGGACCTGGTGTTCGAGCTGATCGCGCGGCATGGGATCGAGTGCTGGCCGGTGCGTACTGGGCTGATCTTTGCCGCGCACGCGCCGGCCGGGCGGCGCGATCTGGAGAGCCGGACGGCGTATTGGCAGGATCGCTGCGCCCCTGTGGAGATGCTGGAGGGCGCCGCCTGCGCCGAGGCCGTGGGGTCGTCGCTATATGCGGCGGCCTCGCTGGATCGGCGCGGCGGCAACCTCAATCCCTTCGCCTACGTGCGCGGTCTGGCGCGCGCGGCGGTGGCGGCCGGGGCGGTGATCCACACGCGAACGCCGGTGCGCGGGATCAGTCGTCGGGACGGGCGCTGGGTGGTGGACGCCGGCGCGAACGGGGGGGCGGAGGGGCTGACGGCAGACGCCGTGCTGCTGGCGACCAATGCGTATACCGACGACCTGTGGCCGGGGCTGCGCGAGAGCGTCGTTCCGGTGCGTGGGCATGGGTTCGTCTCGGCGCCGCTGTCGGACAATGTGCGGCACTCGATCCTGCCGGGGCGGCAGTCGCTGACCGATACGCGACGGCTGTTCTCCGGGGTGCGGATGCTGCCGAATGGGCGACTGCATGGCAGTGCGTTCGGGCCGACCTCGGGGCCGGAGCCGGCGGCGGATTTTCGGCGCGTGGATGGGCGCATGCGGCAATTGTATCCACAGCTTGGCGCGGTGCAGTGGGACGAGACGTGGACCGGCTGGGTGGCGATGACCACCGATCATGTGCCTCGGGTGCACGAGCTGGCGCCGGGGCTGTGGGCCGGGCTGGGCTATAACGGGCGGGGGATCGCCGCGGCGACGCTGATGGGACGCGAGCTGGCGGCGCGGGCACGCGGGGCGGGGGACGATACGCTGACGTTTCCGCTGGTGCCGATGCGGCCGCAGCCCTGGTACCGAGCGGCGCCGTTTATGGTGGGGGCGCTGGCGCGATGGTATCGCGTGCGGGATGTGGTGGACGAGCTGCGGTTCCTGCCGAAGCGGTAGCGTCTTGTGGCTATCGAGCTGTTGGGCGAGTAAATGCCCGGCATAGGCATGCCATGCCGATAGCGATTCCATCTGTCGGTGCCGGTTTGATGCCGGCTTTCTCGCGGAGGTTCGGATGAGCACGGTCCTGCGGCGGCGCGGCTTCCTGCAGGCCTCGGCCGCAGCATTGGCAGCCCCGAGGCTTGCTGCCGCGGCCGAGCAGCGCGTGCTGAAATTCATTCCGCAGGCCGATCTTGCCGCACTCGATCCGGTGTTCACCTCGGCCTACGTGACGCGCAACCACGGTTATCTGGTGTTCGACACGCTGTACGGCATGGACGAACACTACCGGCCGCAACCGCAGATGGTGGCTGGCCACACTGTCGAAGACGACGGCAAGAGCTGGGTCTTCACGCTGCGCGACGGGCTGACATTCCACGATGGCACGCCGGTGCTTGGTCGCGATGCTGCTGCCAGCATCAAGCGCTGGGGCAAGCGCGACACGTTCGGCCAGGCGCTGATGGCGGTTGCCGACGAGATCGATGCGCCGACCGACAAGACCATCCGGTTCCGGCTGAAGAAGCCGTTCCCGCTGCTGGCGAACGCGTTGGCCAAGGCGCCGTCCTACATGCCGTGCATCATGCCGGAGCGGCTGGCAAAGACCGACGCGGCGACTCAGGTCACCGAAATGGTGGGCAGCGGGCCGTACCGTTTCCTGGCCTCCGAGCGCGTGCAGGGCGCCCATTTCGCCTACGAGAAATTCGCCGGCTACGTGCCGCGCGCGGACGGCGTGCCGAGCTTCACCGCGGGGGCCAAGCAGGCGTTCTTCGACCGGGTCGAATGGCACATCGTGCCGGACGCAGCCACCGCCGCCGCAGCACTTCAGGTGGGCGAGGTCGACTGGTGGGAGCAGCCGACGATCGACCTGCAGCCGCTGCTACGCCGCTCGCGCGACGTTGTGGTGGAGATCACCGACCCCACCGGCGTGATCGGCACACTACGGATGAACTGCCTGCAACCGCCGTTCGACAATCCGGCGATCCGCCGCGCGTTGCTGGGTGCGATCAACCAGGACGACTTCATGATGGCCATTGTCGGCACCGACAAGGCGATGTGGCGGAACAACGTCGGCGTGTATTGCCCGGCCAGCCCGATGGCCAACGACGCCGGCATTGCGGTGCTTGGCAAACATGATCTGGCTGGGGCCAAGCGAGACCTGAGCGCCGCCGGCTATGCCGGCGAGCCGGTCGTGCTGCTGGCACCGGCGGACTTCCCGGCGATTGGCACCCTGGCTCAGGTGACAGCGGACCTGCTGAAGCGGGTTGGCATGAATGTCGATTACCAGGCGATGGACTGGGGCACACTGACGCAACGTCGCACCAGCACGGCGCCGACCAGCCGGGGCGGTTGGAGCTGTTTCAATCCCGCGGCCGCCGGGCTGGAGCTGTTCGATCCCACGACGCACAACCAGATGCGCGGCAACGGCAAGGATGCCTGGTTCGGCTGGCCGACCAGCGCGCGGCTGGAGGCATTGCGCGACGCCTGGTTCGATGCACCGGATCTGGCTGGGCAGCAGTCGCTGTGCCGGGAGCTGCAATTGCAGAACTGGCAGGACGTGCCGTTCATCCCGCTCGGCCAATTCTTCCAGCCGACGGCGTATCGCGGGTCGGTCACCGGGGTGCTGAAGGGCGGCTTCGCGCTGTTCTACAACGTTCGCCGCGCTGCCTGAGCGGTGGGTAGTGGGTCCGTTTGAAATCCCCTAGATTTTGTTCCTACCGATCCCGCGGTGAACCCAGGCCCGTCCGTGCCATACTCAGGGAATGAAAGGCATTTCAGTACCCGCGACAACCTGGGGCGCACTTGCGGTCGGCATCATTGCCGTCAACGTTGGGAATTTCCTGAACCGCGCTTGGAAGGTACCCATCGAGGCTGCAGCCGTTGGCGTTTTGTTGGCTGCGGTCGCCGGCCTAATTGAGGCCCTGATCCGATATCGCAGGAGATGAGATGGCAACCAAGCGCCTCACGGGCCCACTACCGAGCGGCGGGGCGGGATGGCGCGGCCGGCGGCGCGTGGAGTACCCGCGCGCTGGGCGCTTCGGCCACCGATTGAGGAGACAGCTTCATGATCACCGCCATCGTCCTGTATGACCTGCCGGTGACGATCGGCCTGGAGGAATGCCGCGCGCACTTCGCCAGGATCGCGCCGGACTTCCTTGGCATCCCAGGCTTCGTGCGCAAGCAGTTCATCTGCCGGCGCGACGGCAAGGAGCCCGGCGGGGCGTATATGTGGAAGAGCCAGGCGGCGGCCGAGGCGTTCTACTCCGGGCCGTGGGTTGAGGGCATTCGGGCGCGGTATGGGTGCGAGCCGCGGATCAGCTACTACGAGACGGTGGCGCTCGCGGACAGGGACAGTGGGAAGGCCGGGGCGGTGGAGTGATTTTGAAATGCTGCCATGTTAGCCGCCATCGCTACGATCTGTCCGTTGCCACCGGCCCGATGCTGAGGTTCGCCATTCTGGGTCTACCTGTATGTTGGCAGGAGGCATGCGTCCGAATACTGGGCGATGGATCGGAAGACGCGCCATTCTTGCTATCAGCGCACAGCGGCAGCGACGTCGGCGGGGTTCTGATCGAAACAATTGTTGTTGGAAACCCGGAGCGGGGGCTACCGTCCGCTCTAGACCGGCGCAACCGTCGGCTATCTGGGAAATGTCGGCTGATGCCCGTCGAGGAAAAGCAGGCCCGCGGGGGCAGCACGGCGGGCCGTATCTCTTGCAGGTTCGCGTAACTCTGAATCACCGAGGGAGAGGACGTGAATGCACCTGGGTCAAGGTCTGAATCGAGCGGCGCAAACCAAGCCCAGCGGAACGTCGACGATCTTCCGCGACCGGCGCCGCACCTGGCGCGAAACCGCGGAACGTACCGCACGCCTAGCCGGCGGGCTGCGGGCGAGCGGCCTCGGCAAGGGCGATCGCGCCGCGATCCTGGCGCTCAACAGCGACCGCTACCTCGAATACCTGTTCGCGGTACCAGCGGCCGCTGGCGTGACGGTGCCGCTCAACCCCCGCCTCGCGCCGCCGGAGATCGCCTCTATGCTGGACGACAGCGGTACGACGATGCTGTTCGTCGATGCGGCGATGGCGTCGGCGCTGGATGCGTTGCAGGTGCGGATGGGCCAGGTGCGCCAGCTAATCTGGCTCGACGACGCCCCGGTGCCGCCCGGCATGCGCGGCTTCGAGACATTGCTCGACGCCTCGCCGGTCAGCGGCGTTGCCGCGCAGGACGACGACATCGCCGGCATCTACTACACCGGCGGCACTACCGGCATTTCGAAGGGGGTGATGCTCAGTCACCGCAACCTGGTGGCCAACGCCGCCAACATGATAGCCACCGTCGGCTATGTGAGCGACAGCGTCTATCTGCACGCGGCGCCGATGTTCCATCTCGCCGACGGCGCCTCGACGCTGGCGGTCACCATGGTCGGCGGAACGCACGTGTTCATCGCGCGCTTTGACCCCGGCGCCGTCGCGGCTTCGATCGCAGCGGAGCGTGTGACCAACACGCTGCTGATCCCGACCATGATCAACTCGCTGGTGAATCTCCCCGGCCTTGACGCGTTCGATCTGTCCAGCGTGGCCACGGTGCCATTCGGCGGCTCGCCAATGCCGGGCGCCGTGTTGCAGCGGGCGACGGAGCGACTGCCGGCATGCCGGTTCCTGCACGTCTATGGCATGACTGAGGCGGCGCCACTGGTCACCGCGCTGGAGGCGCGCGACGCGCTGGTGCCGGAGCGCAGCAAAAGCTGCGGCAAGGCGGCACTGATGGTCGAGGTGCGCATCGCCGACGCCGAGGACAACGAGGTGCCGCGCGGGACGGTGGGTGAGGTGCAGGTACGCGGTCCGAACGTTATGCTCGGCTACTGGAATAAGCCGGAGCAAACCGCGGCGGCGCTGCGCAACGGCTGGTACCACACCGGCGACGGCGGGATGATGGACGCCGAGGGCTACGTCTATATCGTCGACCGGCTGAAGGACATGATCATCAGTGGCGGCGAGAACATTTACTCGGCCGAGGTCGAGAACGCCATCGCGACGCTGGATGGCGTTGGCGAAGTGTGCGTCATCGCCATCCCCGATGACCGCTGGGGTGAGGCGGTGCACGCGATCGTCGTGCCGCGCTCCGGACGGATGCTGACGGAAGCGCAGGTGATCGCGCATTGCCGCGATCTGATCGCACATTACAAGTGCCCGCGCAGCGTCGACATTCGCGAGACGCCGCTGCCGTTGTCGGGGGCGGGGAAGGTGCTGAAGGCAGAGTTGCGAGCGCCGTTCTGGGCGGGGCGCGAGAAGCGGATCAACTGAGGTGCCCGGAGGCCGACTAAATATCGTAGATTCGTGTTGTTGTAGTTGCGCCGCGTTTTGTCCAATAGGCTCATGTGCTGTAGATTTGCGGGCGCCAACATGAGGCGGCACCAGTGTGGCCCGCGCCGACCCGCGGCCGAACGTGGGGCTGGTCGAGCATGCAACCGGCCGCACGCATAATCACATCCTTCCCATGCGCGAGCGTCGGGGGCGGGCGACCATGGGAGTGCGGATAAACAGCTAGCACCTTACGCTTAAAAGCGGCTAAACGTCTATCAGGAGGTGCCATGCCCGACGACACCATGACCCGCTGGACCGTCTCCGTGTCCAAGCAGACCGACATCGCGGTACGCAGCTTTTTGGCGCAGCGCGGCCTGAAAAAGGGGGACCTTTCGAAATTCATCGAGGAGGCCGTCAAGTGGCGGGTGCTCGATCAGACCCTGGCCGAGGCCCGGAGCAAGTTCGCCGATGTGCCGCCAGAGGCGCTGGAGGCGATGATCAACGAAGGAGTCGCCGCCACACGCAAAGCGAAGGCACGCAAGGCCGGGTGACGCGTGCGGCTGGTCATCGACACCAACATTCTGGTCAGCGCGTTGCTCGCGGGCACTTCGCTGCCGGCGCATCTCATCGTTCTGTGGCGCGAAGGCCGTTTCGATCTGCTGACTTCGGCCGAGCAACTGGACGAACTGATGCGGGTGACTCGTTATCCGAAGATCCGCGAACGCCTGGCACCGTCGCTCGCCGGGCGCCTCATCAATGAGCTGCGCGAGATCGCCGTCGTGGTGGACAAGCTTCCCACCGTCACGGTCTGTCCGGACCCCGATGACAACTATCTACTGGCGATGGCCGCCGCCGGCGCGGCGGACTTTCTGGTGACCGGCGACAGGCGCCACCTGCTCGGGATCAAGCGCTATGCGGGTGCTCGCATCATCACGGCGCGTGACTTTCTCGCCTTGAGCCAGCGGTTGCCATGAATGACAGTCCAAATCCCTGACTGGCCGTATCATTGCGCCGCCCGGACCTGTGCGCCGGGCGTTTCGACATCTGGTCGGGGAGACAATGCCATGATCACCGCCATCGTTCTTTACGACCTGCCGGCGACGATCGGCCTGGAGGAATGCCGCGCGCATTTCGCGAAGATCGCGCCGGACTTCCTTGGGGTGCCGGGCTTCGTGCGCAAGCAGTTCATCTGCCGGCGCGACGGCAAGGAGGCCGGTGGGGCGTATATGTGGGAGAGCCAGGCGGCGGCCGAGGCGTTCTACTCCGGCCCGTGGGTTGAGGGCATTCGGGCGCGATACGGGTGTGAGCCGCGGATCAGCTACTATGAGACGGTGGCGATTGCCGACAAGGCCAGCGGGACGGCGAGGGCGCTGGATTGAGCTCGGCGGGCTGGAATGATGAAATGGTCATCATTCAGGCTCGCTGGCATTAGAGTAGAAGGCGCCTGGCTCTCTCAATTGTTGCCTGCGTCTGATCGGATGCGGATCTAGCACGATACTCCACTGGTAATTGACCCAGGGGCTGACTTAGCGTCGTCAACCAGAACGTAAGAGCTGTCTTCTCCGCTAGAGTTAGGTCCGCGACCCGGTGCACGATGAATGGATAAATTCCTTCCAAAATTCTTATAGCGTACCCCCGATGGCTTTCCTCGCTAAGCATTGAATTGAGCAGCTCGATCTTCTCCAATATCTCCGGCAACCTTGCGACCGGGCTGCCGGATCCTGCCTCCGACTCCATGAGAAGAAGGATCCGAAGAGCTTGTGTATCGATTTGATAAGTTTGAAAGCCAGGACGATCTGCCGCGCGCGCATAGGCGGTCGCGATAAACTCTTGCGCCGCCGGCAGCTTTCGGTCTTCGGCCATCGCAATAGCATATTGCAGCCAGAACAGCGGTTCAGCATTGATGCGCTCGTCGTAGCGAAGGCGCTCATAGATAGTAACTGCCGTACCGGGATCGATTTTGCCGATATCCTCGTAGCTGCCGGGTACTTGGTCCTCCACTAGCTGCGCGCTCCGACTATAACTTAGCAGATTGGCTAGATTTCGCCACTTCCGAAGGGCAAGTTCCATTTGGGCGCCCAGTACAGCTAAAGCGCATCGGGCCAGCGTTGCCGGCCGTGCATCACCCGGAGGACTTCGATGGCGTCGGCACGCAGGCGATACGCCACGACGTAGGGCGTTCGGCTGACGACCAGTTCGCGTGTTCCTGCCCGCCGACCGGGCCGTCCGATTTCGGGGAACTGAAGCAAGCCGGCGACGGCCGCAAGGACACGTTCAACCTGCCGGTCGGCGACAGGGGGATTGTCGCGAGCGATATAGGCCCGTGCCGCAGCCAGATCGTGCACGGCAGGCTCGGTCCAGACTATCCGCATTCGGGCATGGGCAGCTCGTCGGGGCGTCCCCACGACTGAACCCACGCGACCACGTCCGCATGGGCGACGACACGGCCCGCGTCGGCCGCGCTGATCCCCGCGTCAATCGCCGCCAGTTGCCATTCCTGGACGGCCACGAAATCCCGCACCGCCTGCTCGATGACCCATGATTTCGGGCGGTCGAGGGCAGCGGCGATCGCCGTGACCTGGTCGTTGAGTGCCGACTCCAGCCGGACGCGCACGGGTGCGGTTTTGCTCATGTGTGGTTCGGTTTCCAGTCATGTGGGCTACATTGCACTACAACGTGTTCAGGGACAAGAAACATGAGGCAAGACCGCCGCGGGTCGAGGCAGAAGTCCTTCGCCTTGGACAAAGCCCTCGGGTGGTCCGCACCCGGGCGCCGTTGGTCCCCTTCGCGCGAGCGCCGTCCTGCTTGCCGGGGCCGAGCATCCGCCCCCCCCGGCCCCTTGGGCCTTCGCCGGGCAGGCTCGCGTGGGTGCCTGCGCCAGTTGCTTCGCTGGCGATTTGCGTGGCGCTGGTCGACCCTATGCAACGTCGAGCGGTCGGATTGGCGGCGGGACCGGCAGCCCGGGATGCCGCCAGGGCGTTGGCCCCGGGCGGACGGCGCGATTCGCGAATCTCGACAAAGACCCTATGAACCGCCGCGCGGTGGGATTGGCGGCGGCACCGGAAGCCGCGGATGCCGACCAGCGATCTGGCCCTGTGCGGACGGGGCGATTCGCGAATCTCGACAAAGACCCTATGAAACGCCGCGCGGTGGGATTGGCGGAGAGGCCGGACCTCGCGGATGCCGACCAGCGATCGGGCCCTGTGCGAACGGGGCGATTCGCGAATCTCGACAAAGACCCTATGAAACGCCGCGCGGCGGGATTGGCAGGGTGGGGCCGGATCCCGCGGATGCCGACCAGCGATCTGGCCTCGTGTGGACGGGGCAATTCGCGAATCTCGACAAAGACCCTATGAAACGCCGAGCGGTGGGATTGGCGGAGGGGCTGGCCCTCGCGGATGCCGACCAGCGATCTGGCCTCGTGTGGACGGGGCAATGCGCGAATCTCGACAAAGACCCTATGAACCGCCGAGCGGTGGGATTGGTGGAGGGGCCGGCCCTCGCGGATGCCGACCAGTGATCTGGCCCCGTGCGGGCGGGGCGATTCGCGAATCTCGACAAAGACCCTATGAAACGCCGAGCGGCGGATGGTCCCCCTTACCCTTGGTCCGCTTCGCAGCCCAAGCCCCGCCAGGAGAGTGTAAAGATGACGGAGCGCCGTACCGACCGCCCTTTCTGTTCCGCCACGCTGGCGCCTCAATCCTGCCTGCTCACTGAACGCGCAGTCAAAGAAGGATGACCAATCGTGCGCACGCAGAGCGACATGTTCCGGCTGACCGGCTTCCTGGCGGCCACGGGCCTGATGAGCGGCCCCCTGTTGGCGCAACACGCCTGGGCGCAGGCCGCACCGCCGCCGCCGGCCGCGGCTTCAGCCGCCGACGCGCAAACGACGGCGGATCCGCCTGCACGCGTCGGGCGGCTGGCGCTGGTCACCGGCACGGTCACGTTCCACACCGCGGACGACACGGACTGGAGTCCAGCGACGCTCAATTATCCGGTGGTCGCCGGCAACTCGTTCTGGACCGAGCCTGACGCGGGGGCGGACCTTGAGCTCGGCGGCATCCGGCTCGCCATGGACGGCGCGACCGAGGTGGACCTTGCAACGCTCGACGCCACCGGCACGACGGCGGCGGTGCCGCAGGGCAAGGTCTACGTGCGCGTGATCGGCCTGGCGCAGAACGAGACGGTGGTGCTGCAGACGCCACGCGGCGCGGTTACCATCGCCGCCCCGGGCGACTATGAGGTCGTCGCCGGCGATACCGTGGCGCCGACCGTGGTGACTGTGATCCACGGTGCGGCCCAGGTCACGGATGCCGGCGCCACGCTGAGCGTCGGGCCAGGTCAGGCGGCGACGTTCACTGGCACCGATAGTTTCCAGGGCAGCGTCGGGACCGCGTCGCAGGATGCGTTCCTGTCGACGATGCTGACCCGCGCCCGGCCGGTCCCCGCGCCCGCAGTCGCGCCCGCCGCCGCACCCCCGGCGTTCGTAGCGGCGCTGCCGGGCGGGGCGGACCTGCGCAGTGTCGGCACCTGGCAGGCCGCGCCGGAGTACGGCCAGGTCTGGTATCCGCCGGTCGCGGCGGGGTGGGCGCCCTACCATAACGGACGCTGGGCCTACGTACAGCCTTGGGGCTGGACCTGGGTGGATGAGGCCCAATGGGGGTTTGCGCCATTCCACTATGGGCGTTGGGCACGGATCGGCGAGCGCTGGGGCTGGGTGCCCGGCGCAGCGGTCAGCGTGGCGCCGGTCTATGCCCCGGCACTGGTTACGTTCTTCGGCGTCGGCGCGAGTGTCGGCGTCTCGGTCGGCGTGGCAGTCGGCGGCTCGATCGGCTGGTGCCCGCTGGCACCCGGGGAGGTGTACCGGCCCTGGTACCACGCCAGCGAGCGCTACGTGCGTGACGTGAACCCGCATATCACCAACATCACCAACATCACGACGATCAATAACGTCACGATCAACGAGTTCCACAACAGCCGCTATGCCGTCGTGGCGCCGGCTGCGGCGCTGACGGGATCGCGTCCAGTGGCGGCCGTGGCGCGACCGGTCTCGCCGCAACAGCTCGCCGCAGTGCGGCCGACGATTGGGCGCGAGCCGGTTCGCCCGACCGCCGAGACCGTGGGTGTCACACCGGCCGTCGCCCGCCAGTTGCATGTCGCGCCGGCGCCACAAGGTACGGCGCGGCCGGCGATCGCCGGGCCGGCGGTGCGTCCTGTCGCGGTGGCCGCACCGGGCCGCCCAGCCCACGTCCCGCTGCGCGCCCCGACGCCGGCCGCCGCGCACCCAGCGGTAGGGGCGCCCCCGACTGCAACCGCGCCGGCGGTCCGTCCGACACAAGCAGCGCCCGGCGCCACGGAACCGCCGCGCGCCGAGCCCGCCCATCCTGGAGAGGTCGCGCGTCCCGGCGAGGTGGCGCATCCGACCGCCCCGACTCCACCACACCCCCCCGGGGCACCACCGACCGCTGCGCCGACCCCCCCACATCCGGCCACAGCGGCGCCAGCCGCACTTCCGGAGCCTGGGGCGCGGCCCACGGCCGAGCCACATCCGGCGCCTGCGGCGGGACCGACCCCGGTGGCGCATCCCGCAGCGCCGGTGGTGCATCCGCCGACAGGTCCGGTGCCCGCGGTGCCGTCCACAGCCGAGCCACGCCCGGCGCCTGAAGCACATCCGGCGCCCACAGCGCCTCCGGCCCCGGTGGCGCATCCCGCAGCGCCGGTGGTGCATCCGCCGACAGGTCCGGTGCGCGCGGCGCCGTCCACAGCCGAGCCACGTCCGGCGCCTGGAGCGCATCCGGTGCCCGCGGCGCCCCCGGTCCCGGCGGCGCACCCCGTAGCGCCGGTGGTGCATCCGCCGACAGGTCCGGTGCCCGCGGCGCCGTCCACAGCCGAGCCACGTCCGGCGCCTGGAGCGCATCCGGTGCCCGCGGCGCCCCCGGCCGCCCCGGCGGCGCACCCCGTAGCGCCGGTGGCGCCTCCTCCGACACGTCCGGAGCCCACGGCGCGGCCGGCAGCCGAGCCACGTCCGGCGCCTGAAGCGCATCCCGCGCCCGCAGCACCTCCGGCCCCGGTGGCGCATCCGGCAGCGCCTGCTGCGCATTCGGCCCCTGAGGCCCATCCGGCACCGCAACAGCAGCCTGCCGAAAAGAAGCCCGAGGAGAAGAAGCCTGGGTAGAAGCAGCCTACGTGGCCCAGTCCATCGATGCGCCGGCGACTCGGATGCCGATATCGTTTCGACGTTGCAGTGCGCTTCGCGTCGGCGGCCCCGGCTCCGATGCCGGTTCCCGCACCGATGCCGACGCGGGTGGTGTCGGCGTCATGTCATAACTGTGCCGTATCGGTGCCGACAGGCAAGCTCGGGTGCGGCCGGGTTCAGGCGTTGTGATTGAGCCTCAGCCCTGCCTCGGGCCACTCCAGGGCGACCAGCTTGCCGGTGCCGGACAGCGTGACGAAGGCCGTGCGCAGACCGGCGCCGCCAAAGCAGATGTTGGTGGTCACCGGGTCGGGCATCTTCACCTGCCGCACGATCCGCCCGTCAGGCGCGATCGAGGTGACCGCGCCGGTGATCAACGTGGCGACGCAGATGTTGCCGAGCGCATCGAGCGCCAGGCTGTCGAACCTCTGATAGCCGCCGAGCCCGGCGACAAGCCGGCCGCCGTGCGGCGACGGAAAGGGCTGCTTGCGCACCACGCCCGGAGCGACAATGTCGAAAGCCCAGAGCCGTGCTGTCTCGGTCTCCGCCACATAGACGGTCGCGCCGTCGGGCGAGAGGCCGACGCCGTTGGGGGTGAGGATCGGATACGCTACCTCATTGATTTTCGAGCCGTCGGCCAAAGCGTAGTACAAGCCGCCGTGATCGCGGTCGCGCGCGCGGCTCTTGCCCAGGTCGCTGAAGTAGCAGCCACCGTGTGCGTCGAACACGATGTCGTTCGGACCACGCAATTTGTGGCCGTTGCAACTATCGTACAGTATGTCGACTTTGCCGGTGGCGGGGTCGACGCGTTCGATCCGGCCCGAAGTGTAGTCGGAGGCCTGGATCACCGGGCGCAGCAGCCCGTGTTCAAGCCGCCAGGCAAAGCCGCCATTGTTGCAGATGTAGAACGCACCGTCCGGCCCGACGGCCATGCCGTTCGGCCCGCCGCCGGTGTGGGCGATGACCTCGACGCGGCCGTCCGGGCGCACGCGGCTGACGGTCTGCCGTTCGATCTCCACCAGCACGACGGACCCGTCTTCCATCGCCACCGGTCCTTCCGGAAAGCTGAGGCCGGTCGCAATGACGCGAATGTCGCTCATGATTGGTTTCCCCCGACGTGCGTGGGGAAGGCTAGCCGATCAGGCGGAGCGCGTCAGCCCACCCTGGCGTTCGACGAACGCGGCGATCTCGGCGACGCCTGTACCGCCGCGAATGTTGGCGAACACAAACGGTCGCTCGCCCCGCATCTTGCGCGCGTCGCGGTCCATCACCTCCAGGCTGGCGCCGACATGCGGTGCGAGGTCGATCTTGTTGATCACCAGCAAGTCGCTGCGGGTGATCCCCGGGCCACCCTTGCGCGGGATCTTGTCGCCGGCGGAGACATCGATGACGTAGATCGTCAGGTCCGCCAGCTCCGGGCTGAACGTGGCGGCGAGGTTGTCGCCGCCGGATTCGATCAGGATCAGATCGAGGCCGGGGAAGCGTCGCTGCAAGTCGGCGACGCCGGCCAAGTTGATGCTGGCGTCCTCGCGGATCGCGGTGTGCGGGCAGCCGCCGGTCTCGATGCCGAGGATTCGTTCCGGTGGCAACGAGCCGGCGCGGGTGAGGAACTCGGCGTCCTCCTTGGTGTAGATGTCGTTGGTGATGGCGGCGATGTCGTAGCGGTCGCGCAAGGTCTTGCACAGCGCGTCCATCAGCGCGGTCTTGCCGGTGCCGACCGGGCCGCCGACGCCGACGCGGAGCGGACCGTGCGGGGAGATGGTCATGAGCGAAACAGCCTTGTGTACTGGGTTTCGTGCCGCATGGCGGCGAGGTCGGAGCGGAACCCGGCGCCGCCGAGATCATCCAGTGTCGCGCTGCGTGTTTCGACGGCGATGCGCAGGATGTCCGGTTCGAGCGCGGCGAGCACCGCTAGGCCGGTCGATTGACCGAGCGGCACGAGACGGACGGCGGCCGAGATCAGGTTGACGGTGACGGATTGCAGATAGGCGATCGTGGTGGCGTCGACGTCGATGCCGTGCAGGCCGGTGAGCGCGCCGACCGCGATCGGGTAGGCGACGGGATCGGGCAAGGTCGGACAGTTCCAGGGACGGGCGGCGCGCATGAAGGCGGCACCCTGGTTCAACGTCTCGGCCTGGCGCTCGCGCGCCGGCGCGGCGGCGGCGGCAAGCTCCGCGAGCGCGTCGAGGTCGGCGTCCGGGTGGTGAGCGTGGCGGAGCAGGATCGCGTCGTTGCGTGGCGCGCCATGCGACAGCAGGTCGGCGAGCCAGTCGCGCAGCGTGTCGCCATCGGTGATGTCGCCGGCTTCGACCGCCCATTCGATCCCGTGCGAATAGGCGAAGGCGCCGGTGGGGAAGGCGGGAGAAAGCCAGGCCAGGAGACGGAGGAGTGCGCGAGCGGATGTAGATGTAGTAATAACCTCCCCCTCCCNNGAGGGGGAGTAGTGTGTCCATTACCCATGGTGATGATGTCCATCATCATCGTCATGATGATGGTGCTGATGTCCGCCGGCGTACGCTCCGGGCTCCGGGTCAAACGGCGCCTCGATCGTATCGACATGCCCGCCGAGCCCCTCAACCATCTCCTCGATCACATGATCCGCGCGGATACGGATGCGATTCCCGAACAACTGCACCGGGAGATGCCGGTTGCCGAGATGCCACGCGATGCGGACCAGGTCGCCCTCATCATGCGCATGGATCTCCAGCAGCGCCTCGGGTTTCGCGCAGACCCGCACCACGCCGCCGGTGTCCAGTCGCAGCCCGTCGCCATGGCGCAGCCGCGCGGGCAGCGGCAGGTCGAGCAGCACCTCGCTCCCGCCTTCGGTCGCCAACAGGATGCGGCGACGATGCCGGCGATCGAAATCGATCAGCACGCGATCGACTTCCCTGGCAGGGTTCCAGCTTCCGGCCGGCAGGACGTTCTCTGCGCGCATCAGAACAGGAAGTAGCGCTGTGCCATCGGCAGTACCGTTGCCGGTTCGCAGGTCAGCAGCACACCGTCGGCGCGCACCTCGTAGGTTTCGGCGTCCACCTCGATCACCGGCATGGCGTTGTTGTGGATCATGCTGCGCTTGCCGATCCCGCCGCGCGTGTCGGCGACCGCGGCTACGCGGCGCTGCAAGCCCAACGCGCCGCCGATCCCCGCCTCCAGCGCCGCCGCCGAAACGAAGGTGACGCAGCTTGCCGCCAGGGCGCGGCCGAAGGCGCCGAACATCGGTCGGTAATGCACCGGCTGCGGCGTTGGAATCGACGCGTTCGGGTCGCCCATCGGCGCACACGCGATGCTGCCGCCCTTGATCACCAGGTCCGGCTTCACGCCGAAGAACGCCGGCGACCACAGCACGAGATCGGCCAGCTTGCCGGCCTCGATCGAACCAACTTCGCGCGCCATGCCCTGCGCGATCGCCGGGTTGATGGTGTATTTCGCGATGTAGCGCTTCACCCGCGCATTGTCCGCCGCGCCGTCCCCGGGCAAAGCCCCTCGCTGCGTCTTCATCTTGTGCGCAGTCTGCCAGGTGCGGATGATGACTTCGCCGACACGACCCATCGCCTGGCTGTCCGACGACATCATCGAAAGCGCACCGAGATCGTGCAGGATGTCCTCGGCGGCGATAGTTTCCTTGCGGATGCGGCTTTCGGCAAACGCCACATCTTCCGGAATCGAACTGTCCAGGTGATGGCAGACCATCAGCATGTCGAGATGCTCATCCAGCGTGTTCGCCGTATAGGGGCGCGTCGGGTTGGTGGAACTGGGCAGCACGTTCGGCAGGCCGGCGACCTTGATGATGTCGGGGGCATGGCCGCCGCCAGCGCCCTCGGTATGAAAGGCGTGGATTGTGCGGCCCTTGAAGGCGGCGATGGTATCTTCCACGAAGCCCGACTCGTTCAGCGTGTCGGTGTGGATCATCACCTGCACGTCGTAACGGTCGCCGACCGAGAGGCATGTGTCGATCGCCGCGGGCGTGGTACCCCAGTCCTCGTGCAGCTTCAGGCAGGCGGCGCCGGCGCGCAGCATCTCCTCCAGCGCCGCGGGCTGCGACGCGTTGCCCTTGCCGGCGAAGGCGAGATTGACCGGCAGGCCTTCCGCCGCCTGCAGCATGCGCGCGAGATGCCATGGCCCGGGCGTGCATGTGGTCGCGGCGGTCCCGGTGGCGGGGCCCGTGCCGCCGCCGATCAGCGTGGTGATGCCGGAGGCGATCGCGTCGTCTACCTGCTGTGGACAGATGAAATGAATATGGCTGTCGATGCCGCCGGCGGTGAGGATCTTGCCCTCTCCGGCGATTATTTCGGTGCCGGGACCGATGATAATGTCGACGCCGGGCTGAATGTCGGGATTGCCGGCCTTGCCGATCTTTGCGATGCGGCCGTCGGTGATGGCAACGTCGGCCTTGACGATCCCCCAGTGGTCGATGATCAGCGCGTTGGTGATCACGGTATCGACGGCGCTCTCGGCCTGCGAGGCTTGCGACTGGCCCATGCCGTCGCGGATCACTTTTCCGCCGCCGAACTTCACCTCCTCGCCGTAGATCGTCAGGTCGCGCTCCACCTCGATGAAAAGCTCGGTGTCGGCCAGGCGCACGCGGTCGCCGGTGGTGGGGCCGAACATGTCGGAATAGGCGGCGCGGGTGATGCGGGTCATTCAGTCGAGCGCTCCCATGACGTCGCCGCGAAAGCCGTAGACGACGCGCTTGCCGCGATAGGGGATCAGCGTGACCTCGCGGGTCTGGCCGGGTTCGAAACGGACAGCGGTGCCGGCGGCGATGTCGAGCCGTTGGCCGCGTGCGGCGGTGCGGTCGAAGGTGAGGGCAGGATTGGTTTCGGCGAAATGATAATGACTGCCGACCTGGATGGGCCGGTCGCCGGTGTTGGCAACAGTCAAGGTCGTGCGGGGCAGGCCAACGTTGAGCTCTATGTCGCCGAGCTGGGTGAGGATTTCTCCGGGGATCATCGGATTGGCTCGTGCACGGTAACCAATTTGGTGCCGTCAGGGAACGTTGCTTCGACCTGTACGTCGTGGATCATTTCGGCAACGCCCGCCATCACCTGCGCGCGCGAGATCACGTCCGCGCCGGTCTCCATCAGGTCGGCGACGCTCTTACCGTCGCGCGCGCCTTCGACCACGAAATCGGTGATCAGCGCGACGGCTTCGGGATGGTTCAGCTTCACCCCGCGCTCCAGCCGGCGGCGCGCGACCATCGCGGCCATGCTGATCAGCAGCTTGTCTTTCTCTCTCGGCGTCAGGTTCATTCCGCCCGTCCTCTCAGCACATCCATACTCGCGGCAGCGGCCGGTCGCCACGCAGCACGCCCAATACCGCAACAACCGCAGCACGCAGCGCGTCGCTGCCGGGCGCCAGGATGCGCGCGATCAGAAGGCCGTTCCAGGCACTTGCGGCAGATTCGATGGCGGCAGCGTCGTTGGCGTCGGGCTTGAGGGTGCGGGCCCGACCCTCACCCGACGCGCGTTGCTCTCCCGCCAAGCGGGAGAGGTGTATGTCTTCTAGTGCGCCGCGCACGGCGTCCAACGCTCGTTCGGCCTCGGGCGCTACGTACAGGATCGTGGCGACCGTTCGCGCGCCATTTGCGACGGCCTTGCGCCGCAGGGTTACCGCTACGTCACCGTCCAGTCGTATCGCATCATGCCACAACAGCCGCCCGCCACGCCGGACACGGATCAGATCGCGCAGCCAGGCCCTTTCGACATTCTCACCCATCGCCAAACGGCCGAACACTAGCATTTCCACGCCGAGAAACCACGCGTCTTCGGCCAGGTCCACTTCGAGCCGTCGATCCAGCGCGCAACGATCGAACAGGATCGTCTCCTGCGGTAGCCATTCCGCCGATGCACCGGCCCCCACCGCAATTCGTGTGCGGACAAACGATGGCTCGCTGCCCGGCAGCGCACGATAGAACCGCTCGGCAGCTTGCGCCGCGATCGAGGCGCGCCCGCCCGCCGGCACTTCGAACGCACTCTCCAGCCGATCGCCACCCGCGATCCCACCGGAGGTATTCATTGTCACCACATCGATCCATCCGGGCACTAGAGCACGTGGGAACCGAGCTTTCAGACAGCCCGCCTGACGCAGCCGGCCCAGCACCGTGGCGTCATCGCGCTGGCGGACCGAGACCACCAGTTCGCCGACGGCACGTTGCAGCGTCAGCGGTTCAGACAGACAGGCGGCGTCGTACATCCGCTTCGTCGAGCTCCTCCCGCCGCCCGGACAGCACGATGTCGCCGCGATCCATCACCGCGATCGTCTGTGCCAATTCCTTGGCGAAGTCGAAATACTGTTCAACCAGCAGGATGGCCATATCGCCGCGCGACCGCAACAAGGCGATCACCCGCCCGATATCCTTGATGATGCTCGGCTGGATCCCTTCGGTCGGCTCGTCCAGCACGAGCAGGCGCGGCTTGGTCACCAACGCGCGGCCGATCGCGAGTTGCTGCTGCTGGCCGCCGGACAGATCGCCGCCGCGCCGGCGCAGCATGGTCTTGAGCACCGGGAACAACTCGAAGATCTCGTCCCGCACCGTGCGGTGGCCACGCGGCAACACCGCAAAGCCGGTCTCCAGATTCTCCCGCACCGTCAGTAGCGGGAAGATGTCGCGCCCCTGCGGTACCCAGGCGATGCCGCGCCGTACCCGCTCATAGGTCGGCAGTCTGGTGATGTCGGCACCTTCCCAGCGGATCGCCCCGCGCGTGATCGGATGTGCCCCCACGATCGCGCGCAGCAACGAGGTCTTGCCGACCCCATTGCGCCCAAGCAGGCAGGTCACGGCACCCACCTCGGCGGTGATGGACACCTGGCGCAACGCGATCGCCGCGCCGTAGTGCAGATCGACGTGATCGACTTCCAGCATCTAGCGACCCAAATATACTTCGATCACGCGCGGATCCGCGCTGACGTGATCGATCGACCCTTCAGACAGTACCGAGCCCTCATGCAGCACCGTCACCTTGACGCCCAGAGCACGCACAAAGGCCATGTCATGCTCCACCACCACCACGCTGCGGGTCTTGTTGATCTCACGCAACAACTCGGCGGTCTGTTCGGTTTCGGAATCCGTCATGCCCGCCACCGGCTCGTCTACCAGCAGCAATTGCGGCTCTTGCGCCAGCAACATGCCGATCTCGAGCCATTGCTTCTGCCCGTGCGACAGCGCGGCGGCTTGCCGATGATGCTGCTCGGTCAACCGCGTGGTCTCGAGGATCTCCTCGATCCGCCGCTTCTCCGACGCCGTCTCGCGCGCCCACAGGGTGAAGCGCGGCCGACGATCCTCGGCGAGCGACAGCAGCAGATTATCCCACACGGTATGCGGCTCAAACACCGTCGGCTTCTGGAACTTGCGCCCGATGCCAAGTGCCGCGATGGCCGGCTCATCCATGCGGGTCAGATCGATGTCCTTGCCGAACACCACCTTACCTTCGTCGGGCCGCGTCTTGCCGGTGATCACGTCCATCATGGTCGTCTTGCCCGCACCGTTCGGGCCGATTACCGCGCGCATCTCGCCGGCTTCAAGCACCAGCGACAACGCGTTCAGCGCGCGGAAGCCGTCGAAGCTCACCGTTACGCCATCGAGATACAGCAGCGTGTCACCACTCTGCACCATGGCGCCGCTCATTCCACGGCTCCCTGCGCCGCCGCCGCTTCCCGCTCGCTCGCCGCCTCCTGCGCGGCTACGGCTGCGTCGACACGCTCGGCCGTCCGACGGCGCGGCACCAAGCCCATCAGCCCGCGCGGCAGCAACAGGGTAACGAAGATGAACATGGCCCCCAGCGCATATAGCCACCATTCGGGCAATGCGGAGGTGAACCAGGTCTTGCCCAGGTTGACCAGCACCGCGCCCAATATGGCACCCGACAACGTGCCGCGTCCGCCGACCGCCACCCAGATCACTGCCTCGATCGAGTTGCCCGGGGCGAACTCCGACGGATTAATGATGCCCACCTGTGGCACGTACAGCGCGCCGCCGATGCCGGCCATCACCGCGGACACGACCCAGACCACCAGCTTGTATGCCTCCGGCCGGTAGCCCAGGAAGCGGGTGCGCGATTCAGTGTCGCGCACGGCGATCAGCACCTTGCCGAAGCGCGAGGTGACCAGATAGCGCGCCACCAGGAATTGCACGCACAGGAACGCCGCGGTGATGACCAGCAAGGCGCAGCGCGTCGTCTCTTGCTGCACCCCATAGCCGAGGATGTCCTTGAAGTCGGTCATGCCGTTGTTGCCGCCGAATCCCATATCGTTGCGGAAGAACGCCAGCAGCAGTGCATAGGTCAGCGCCTGCGTGATGATCGACAGATAGACCCCGGTGACCCGCGAGCGGAACGCCAGCCAGCCAAACACCAGCGCGAGGATGCCGGGCACCAGCACCACCATCACCGCGGCAAAGGCGAACCAGTTGAAGCCGTACCAGTACCAGGGCAGTTCGTGCCAACCGAGGAACACCATGAAGTCGGGCAGGATCGGATTGCTGTAGACGCCGCGCGCGCCGATCTGACGCATCAGGTACATGCCCATGGCATAGCCGCCGAGCGCAAAGAACGCCGCGTGGCCGAGCGTCAGGATGCCGGCGAACCCCCACACCAGATCGACCGCCAATGCCAGCAACGCGAAACACAGATACTTGCCGGCCAGTGACACCACATAGGTTGAGGCGTGCACCGCCGAGCTGGGATCGGTCACAAGATTGAGCAGGGCGAGCAGGATTGCCCCGCCCAGTACCAGGACGACGGTGGTCGTGCACGCGAGCCTGGTCATGCCTCGGCCGCCCGTCCCTTCAGTGGGAACATGCCGCGTGGGCGACGCTGGATGAACAGGATCAGCAACACCAGCACGACGATCTTGCCGAGCACTGCGCCGGCGACGGGTTCGAGGAATTTGTTGACGATGCCCAGCGTCAGCGCGCCGACCACGGTGCCCCACAGATTGCCGACGCCGCCGAACACCACGACCATGAAGCTGTCGATGATGTAGCCCTGGCCGAGATTGGGCGAGACGTTGTCGATCTGGCTCAGTGCCACGCCCGCCATCCCGGCAACACCAGAACCAAGCCCAAAGGTCAGCGCGTCGATCCATGGCGTGCGAATCCCCATCGCCGCCGCCATCTGCCGGTTCTGTGTCACCGCGCGCATCGACAAGCCAAGTGAAGTAAAGCGCAGCGAGGCCATCAGCGCCGCCAGCACCATCGCCGCGAAGATGATGATATAGAGCCGGTTGAAGGTGATGGTCAGGCCGCCCCACTGGGTGGCGCCGCTCATCCAATCCGGGGTGCCGACGTCGCGGTTGTTGGCACCGAAGATTGAGCGCACAGCCTGCTGCAACACCAACGACAGTCCCCAGGTTGCCAGCAGCGTCTCCAGCGGCCGGCCATACAGCCAGCGGATCAGCGTGCGCTCGATCACGATGCCGATAATTCCCGCGACGATGAAGGCCAGTGGCACCGAGATGATCAGGCTCGCCCCGAACAGTCCCGGCGCAGCGCTGCGGATGATTTGCTGCACAACGAAGGTGACGTAGGCGCCGATCATCACCATTTCGCCGTGCGCCATGTTGATCACGCCCATCACGCCGAAGGTGATGGCGAGACCGGCGGCGGCAAGCAGCAGCACGGACCCCAGGCTGAGCCCATAATAGACACTCTGTACGACCGACCAGAGTTGCAACACCCGGTCGATCGCGGTGATCGCGGTGCGCGCTGCCGTTCCGACCGCCGGGGGCTGATCGGTCAACCCATCCAACAGCGCCCGGCTGTCGAGATCGCCGCGCGCGCGGATCGTTGCGATCGCTGCCAGCCTGTCCGCATCCGTTGCATCGGTGGAGTACAGCAGTGCGGCGGCGCGCGCCTGCTCCATGTGCTGCTTGACGGCCGGGTCGGTTTCCTTGGCGATCGCCTTGTTCAGCGCCGGCAGCGCGGCGGGGTCGTGCGTGTGGAACACTGCCTCGGCGGCGGCAAACCGCGCGTCCGAGCCGCCCAACAGCAACTGCAGGCTGCCGAGCGCCGCCTCGACCTCCCCGCGCACCGGATTGTTCATTCGCACCGGTTTGACGCCGCTCGCCATCACGTCCGGGGCCGGCTTGCCTGTCGTCGCGTCGAGAAAGCCGCCTGCATCGGTCTTGGTGAACAGTGCATGGTCGGCACGAACATACAGCCGGCCGGCCTGCAGTGCGGACAGCACCGCCAATGCCTGCGGATGGCCGGAAAAGGCCAGCAGCCCCACGCCATGCCGGATCGTCTCGAAATTGCCCGATGCGAGCGCGGCGAAAGCGTCGTCGGCGTCATCGGCTCGCCCGGAGACAGGCGCCAGCGCGAGCAGAGCGATGATCAGCAGGCCAAATAGGCGGCGCATCCGGCTTCCTTCCTGCAACCGGCTTGGGTGGGCCGGATGCGCCGGTCCACCCAAGCCATGCAACCAGGCCGGCGTCAGGCCTTCTTGCCGCCGCCGGCGCCGCAGGTATGCGTCGTCACGTTGTAGGCACCGCAATGCAGCGGCTCACGCCAGTCGCCGATCAGATCCTTGGTGTCGGCGACATAGGGTGACCATTCCGCTGCCACCACCAGGCCCGGCGTCTGCGAGACGATGTTGAACATCCCGTCCGCCTGGATCTCGCCGATCAGCACCGGCTTGGTGATGTGGTGGTTCGGCATCATCGCCGAGTAGCCGCCGGACAGGTTCGGCACCGAAACACCGATCAGCGCGTCAATCACCGCGTTCGGCGCGGTCGTGCCGGCCTTCTCGACGCCCTTTACCCACATGTTGAAGCCGATGTAGTGCGCCTCCATCGGATCGTTGGTGGTGCGCTTCGGGTTCTTGATGAAGGTGTGCCAAGCGTCAATGAACGCCTTGTTGTCCGGATTGTCGACGCTCTCGAAATAGTTCCACGCGGCCAGATGGCCGAGCAGCGGCTTGGTGTCCATGCCGGCCAGCTCTTCTTCACCGACGCTGAACGCCACCACCGGGATATCGGTCGCCTTGATCCCTTGGTTGCCCAGTTCCTTGTAGAACGGCACGTTGGCATCGCCGTTGATGGTCGAGACCACCGCTGTCTTCTTGCCGGCCGAGCCGAACTTCTTGATCGAGGCCACGATGTTCTGCCAATCGGAATGACCGAACGGCGTGTAGTTGATCAGGATGTCGTCGGGCTTGACGCCCTTGACCTTCAGATAGGATTCCAGGATCTGGTTGGTGGTTCGCGGATAGACATAGTCGGTGCCGGCCAGCACCCAGCGGGTCACCTTTTCTTCGGTCATCAGGTAGTCGACCGCCGGGATCGCCTGCTGGTTCGGTGCCGCACCGGTGTAGAACACGTTGCGGCTGCACTCCTGACCCTCGTACTGGACCGGGTAGAACAGGATGCCGTTCAGCTCCTCGAACACCGGCAGCACGGACTTGCGCGACACCGAGGTCCAGCAACCGAACACCGCGGCGCACTTGTCCACCGTTAGCAGGCCGCGTGCCTTCTCGGCGAACAGCGGCCAGTTCGACGCCGGGTCGACCACCACCGGCTCGAGCTTCTTGCCGAGCAGCCCACCTTTCTTGTTCTGGATATCGATCAGCATGAGCATGACGTCCTTCAACGTCGTCTCGCTGATCGCCATGGTGCCGGACAGCGAGTGGAGGATGCCGACCTTGATGGTGCCCCCCGATGGCGCGGTCTGGGCCGCGGCCGGCGTGACCGCTGCCTTGACCGCGCCCATGGCGGCCACCGTGAGCGCGGCGGCGCCGAGGCCGCCCAAGCCGCGACGACTGATGATGGTATCCGCAGGTGCCATGAGTGTCTTCCCTGTTTCGCTGTTCCGTCTTGGAGGTATCCGTGTCGAGAGGGCAGACGGGTTGCCGCGCTCCGGCCCGTACCGCCGCGCCGCGCCCGCCGCCCCGGACTGCGGCTACGCAACGCTCATGCCAATCGCACTGACGGCGCCTTTGGCTCGGCATGGAGGTTTTTGGGGGGCACGGGCCTGCCCGATCCGGGTCACGCAGTCGTGAATCTGATCGAAATTGCGGCAACTCGCTAGCACCTCGAGGCGCCGATATTACCGGGGCTCATAGTCCGCCGACCGTGCCCGATAGGGCCGCAAGCGAGTCGAAATATCAACGCAGAATCGGTGACACGAGGTACTAGAGCACGTTCACGCTGACTGGAATCGCCGATCCCACCTGTCATAGCCCCCACCTGTCATTGCGAGGAGCGCAGCGACGAAGCAATCCCCCACGGCAGGGGATTGCTTCGTCGCTGCGCTCCTCGCAATGACAGGGGCTGCGCTCCTCGCAATGACAGGGTACGTTTCCGGTCAGGGTGAAAATGCTCTAGCCGGAGTCGCGCACGCCTGGGGCGACGCATTAGCGGGTTGTTTATCCCACGGTGGTAGACACGGTCATGCCCAGCGCAGCGCGCCTGCCGTCCCCGGAAACGGCCTATCTGTGTTCGTTCTTCGCGGCGGTCCTTGCCGTCGCTGGGCTGGTCCCGGGCGCGCTCTGGCCACTGCTGGGCGCCGCTGCGGCGCTCGGGCTCGCCGTCCTGGTGTGGCGCCATCTGATCGGGTTTAGCGTCGCTTGGCTGCTACTGGCCGGCACCTCGCTGGAAATGACCCTGCACGACCTGATTGCCCCCTCGGCCTATGGGGCGACCATCGCCGCGGTGAAGGCGGCGCAGATCGGTCTCGCCGTATTGTGCGCGCTACGATACGGCCCGCGGCTGGACGTGTTCAATCCGTCCTGGGCCTATTTGGCAATCTTCGCAATCGGCCTGTTGCATGGGCTGCATCCAGGTCTGAGCGTGGCCGACAGCTTGCGATCACTGGCGGGATCTATCGCCCCTTTTGCGTTTTTCTTCAGCCGCCCGCCGCGCGACTGGGCCGGGGCGATGATCCGCGCCACACGCTGGATCCCGTTGTTGAGCTTGGCCGGCGGCGCGGCGCTAAATATTGCCGGTTTGCGTCCGCTCTTCATCGAGTCAGGCGGCGCGCGCCTCGCGGGGTTGGGCCACCCTGCTTTCCTGGCGGGAGTATGTCTCGCCGCGGTATACGCCTGTCTGATCCGCCTCTACCGTGGCGGCGGTCGCAGCGATCTTGCGCTGCTCGGGGCCAATTTCCTGATCCTGGTCTTGACCGGCGCGCGTGCACCGCTGGCTTACGGTGTCGCTGTCACGGCTGTGACGCTCGCGTTCATCCCGGCCCCCGGCATGCCCGCCCGTAAGCGCTGGCTGCTGCTGCTTGGTGCGGCGACGCTGCTGCCGGCGCTCGCGCTGCTCGACCCTGCCCTGGCCGACATCCGGCTATTCAACGTGCTCACCACTGATACGACCAATTTGAGCGGCCGTGACCTTCTCTGGCCTGCGTTCGAGCGGGCGGCGGATCAATCCTACTGGCTGGGCTGGGGCCTCGGCGCGGGGAATTTCATCATCCCGTCGAACAGCGAGGTGGCGCAGCTCCTGCGGACGTGGGCCGCACACAACGAATATCTGCGAATTGAGGTCGAAGGCGGCCAGATCGGGCGCGCCTTGCTGGTCGCCGCCTTCGTGCTCTGGGCGGTCCGCCATACACGCCGCCTTCCGCCTGCCGAGCGGCAGATCATGCGGCTGGTCTTCATCGCCTTTGCCGCGCACGCGGTCACTGATAATGTACTGATCTCGACCCCCGCCTCGGTGCTGTTCAGCTTCGTCGCCGCGGTTTCGGTCGGCGAGGCGACAGCGCCCGCGACGGCACGGCGTTCTCGCTTGCCCAAGACGGCGGCGGTGGCGTAGGCAGCCTTTACCACCCCCAAGGTCCTTGCCAATGCGCCTCGCCGCCCGCCTGCCGCTGCTATGCCTTCTGGCAGCATTGGTCGCCCCCCCAGCCAACGCCACCGGCCTCGCCTTCGTCGTCAATTCGCGCAGCGCTTCGGTCAGCCTGATCGACATGACGAAGCTGGTAGAGTTGCGCCGCGTCCCGATGCTGCGCGAACCACACCATTTGGTCCTCAGTCCGGACGGCAAATATCTGCTGGTGGGGGATACCGTCGGCAACGAGGTGTTTTTCCTCAACCCTACCACCGGCGAGGTCAAGCAACGTCTGGCGATCGCCGACCCGTATCAGCTCGGGTTCAGCCCGAACGGGAAATGGCTGGTGGTGAATGGCCTCGCCCGTGACCAGGTCGATGTCTACGACGCGGTGACCATGAAACTGACCAAGCGCTTCCCCATCGCGTCAATGCCGAGCCACCTCGCTTTCTCTCCGGATTCAAGCGTGGTCTATGTCTCGCTGCAGGGATCGAACCGGCTAGCGAAGATCGACCTGACCCAGCTCGCGGTCATCTGGGATGTCCCGGTGGGGAGCACACCGGCCGGGGTGTTGTGGAATCGCGGCCATGTCCTGGTGGCCGACATGGGCGCCGATTATGTCGCCGAGGTCGATCCGGCCGACGGCAAGGTGATCAGCCACATCCGCACTGGCAACGGGGCGCACCAGTTGTTCGGCTCACCCGATGGCAAGCAGGTCTATGTCAACAACCGCTCCGGCGGAACCATCACGGTGCTCGATGCCGCCTCGCTGGCGACGTTGCGGACCTACCATGTGCCGGGCGGCCCCGACGACCTGGCCTTCGCCCCCGACGGGACGATCTGGATCACCTGCCGCTTCGCCGAAAAGATCGCGGTGCTGAACCCGACCACCGGGGAGTTGCGCACAGTGGAGGTCGGCCGACAGCCGCATGGAATCTTACTTAACGCCACAGCCCCCTGATAGAGCGCGGTATCTCAAGTGCTTGCGATGCGTGACGCACACACCAGATGAGGCGGTAATGCCGCGCCTCGGCGGCCCCGCCGGAGTCTGCGCCGATGCCTGATCCGTTCGATCTGACCGCCGGCTGGATCGAGCAGCATCTGCTGATCCCGCTGCTTTACCAGCTCGGCTGGATGCGGTGGGAAGACCTGTCCTATGGGTGGGCGCTCTTCGCGGTGTACGGCGCGGTGCAGGTGGCGGTGACCTATGCCGTCTGCCTGCCATTGGAGCGATGGCGCCCGTTGGAGCAGTGGCCGAACCGGCGCGCGGTTGGCGTGGACGTGCTGTACACGATCATCTCCCGCGTCGGCGTGCTGCCGCTGGTGACCTTTGTCGCCTTCTATCAGGCGCAGGTGGCGCTGAACGGCTGGATGACGGATCGGGGTTGGGTGCCACCGACGCTCGAGGGCGTGTTCCCGTTCCTGCTCGGACGCCAGGTCCTGACATTCTTCCTGTATGCCGTGATCCTGGATTGCGCCGACTACTGGCGGCATAGGCTGTCGCACATGGTCCGTTGGTGGTACGCGCTGCACTCGCTGCACCACGCGCAGCGACAGATGACCTTCTGGTCGGACGATCGGAACCACATCCTGGACGATCTGATCGCCTTCGTCTGGTTCATGGCGATCGGCCTGCTGATCGGCATCCCGCCCATGCAGTTTCCGCTCCTGGTGCTGGTACTGCGCTTCGTCGAGAGTCTGTCTCATGCCAATGTCCCGCTGAGCTTCGGCTGGCTGGGAAATCGGCTGGTGGTCTCACCGCGCTTCCATCGCCTGCATCATGCGATCCGTTCAGCCGGGCGGCGAAGCTGCAATTACGGTGCGGTATTGCCCTGGTGGGATATGCTGTTCGGCACCGCCGACTTCAGCGATGAATACGCTCCTACCGGCGATGCCGGCGCCGGGGAGGCAATGGCGACCGGTAGCTACCTGAGCCAGCAGTTGGCCGGGCTGCGACGCCTGGCAGGCCTGCCCAGGGGCTGAGCCTTCATGGGGCTGAGCCGCGCGGCGATGGCCTCGCGCCGGCCGGGGGTGACTGCTATATGCGGTGGGGCGCCCGGTCGGGGCAGAAATAAGGATGGTTTGATGGCACGCCGCCGCCAGCTCTACGAGGGCAAGGCCAAGATCCTGTTCGAGGGTCCGGAACCGGGCACGCTCGTGCAGTATTTCAAGGATGACGCCACTGCGTTCAACGCCCAGAAGAAGGGCGTGATTACCGGGAAGGGCGTGCTGAACAACCGGATCAGCGAGTACCTGATGCTGCGGCTCGCCGAGATCGGCGTGCCGACGCATTTCGTACGCCGGCTCAACATGCGGGAGCAGCTCATCCGCGAGGTTGAGATCATCCCGCTCGAGGTGGTGGTCCGCAACGTCGCCGCCGGCAGCCTGTCGCAGCGCTTGGGCATCCCGGAAGGCACGCGGCTGCCGCGCTCGATCATCGAGTACTATTACAAGAACGACGCACTGCAGGACCCGATCGTGTCGGAGGAGCACATCACGTGCTTCGGCTGGGCCAACACCCAGGACCTGGACGACATTGTCGCCCTGACCTTGCGCATCAACGATTTCCTCACCGGCCTGTTCCTCGGCGTCGGCATCACCCTGGTGGACTTCAAACTGGAGTTCGGCCGATTGTGGGAGAACGAGGAGATGCGCATCGTGCTGGCCGACGAGATCAGCCCGGACAACTGTCGTTTGTGGGACACGAAGACCAACGAGAAAATGGACAAGGACCGCTTTCGGCGCGATCTCGGCAAGGTCGAGGAAGCCTATCAGGAAGTCGCCAAACGCCTCGGCATCCTGCCCGAGGCTGGTATGCGGGACATGAAGGGGCCGGAGATGATGCAGTGAAGGCCACCGTCACGGTCATGCTGAAGGGCGGCGTGCTCGATCCGCAGGGCAGGGCGATCGGCCATGCACTCAGCAATCTTGGTTTCGCCGGGGTGGGCGAGGTTCGCGCCGGTAAGGTCTTCGAGCTCGAACTGGCTGAGACCAATCCTGACCGCGCCCGCACCCAAGCCGAGGAGATGGCCCGTCGCTTGCTGGCCAACACCGTCATCGAAAGTTTCCAGGTATCAGTCGATGCGTAGCTTGCTGCTGCTTCCCCTGCTGCTGATTGCCGCCGCTCCGGCCCGCGCCGATTGGACGCCGCTCAGTGCAAAAGCCTTGGCGGTCCTGTGCCATGCCACCGATACAACGAAACATGCCCAATGTCTGGGCTATGTGAGCGGCATCTATGACCTGCAATTCGCCCCAAAGCTGCCCAGTGGGGTCTGCCCGCCCGCCAACCTGGACGCCGAGCTCCTCGCCGAAGTGGTCACTGCCTATCTCGACACGCACGAGGACGGCCCAGCCGCAGAGGCGATCGGCCAGAGCGTCGTTCGCTTCTTCCCTTGCGGGACGGGAGCCGCGAAGAAGCCATGAAGGCCGGAATCATCGTCTTCCCCGGCATCAACCGCGAGCGCGATATGGCGATCGCGCTGGAACGCTCGTCGGGCCGTGCGCCACGCATGGTTTGGCACACGGAGACCGACCTCGACGGGCTCGATCTGGTGGTCATCCCGGGCGGGTTCTCGTACGGCGACTACCTGCGCTGCGGGGCGATGGCAGCCCAGTCGCCTGTGATGGGCGCGGTCCGCCGGCACGTGGCGCGTGGAGGCTATCTTTTGGGCGCCTGCAACGGCTTCCAGATCATCGTCGAAGCCGGCCTGCTGCCCGGCGCACTGCTGCGAAACGCGTCACTGCGGTTCCTGGCGATGGACTGCCATCTGCGGGTCGAGCGCAGCGACACGGCCTTCGCCAACCACTACCAGCGGGGTCAGGTCGTTTGCGCGGTGCTGGCGCACGGTGAGGGCAACTACTTCGCCGATGACGCTACTCTGGATCGGCTTGAGGCCGACGGGCTGGTGGCGTTCCGTTACGCAACACCAGCGGGCGAGATCACGGCGGGCGCCGCCCTGAACGGCAGCGCACGCAACATCGCCGGCATCTACAGCGCCGACCTGCGCGTGCTCGGCCTGATGCCGCACCTGGAGAACCTGGTCGATCCGTTGACCGGGGGCACCGATGGCAAGCCACTGTTCGACGCCCTCGCCGCGTGATGCAGCGCGACGTCAACCAGGCGCTGGCGCGGGAGTTCGGCCTCTCCGCCGACGAATACGCGACCGTCCTGCAGATCATGGGCCGCACCCCCAGCCTGACCGAGCTTGGGGTGTTCAGCGTGATGTGGTCGGAGCACTGCTCCTACAAATCCTCCCGTGTCTGGCTGCGGCAGTTGCCCACCAAGGCACCCTGGGTGTTGCAAGGCCCCGGCGAGAATGCCGGTGTGGTGGAGATCGGCGAGGGCCTGGCCGCGGTTTTCAAGATGGAGTCGCACAACCACCCGAGCTTCATCGAGCCGTACCAGGGCGCGGCGACCGGGGTGGGTGGCATCCTGCGTGATGTGTTCACCATGGGTGCCAGACCGATAGCAAACCTGAACGCGCTGCGCTTCGGCCGCCCGGACAACCCGGTGACGAAGCGGCTGGTGGACGGGGTCGTGCGCGGCATTGCCGGCTACGGCAACTGCGTCGGCGTCCCGACCGTCGGCGGCGAGATCAATTTCCACCCGGCCTATGATGGCAATCCGCTCGTCAACGCCATGACCGTCGGCATCGCCCCGGTCGACCGCATCTTCCTCTCCGCCGCCGCCGGCGTCGGCAACCCGGTCGTGTATGTCGGCTCCAAGACCGGCCGCGATGGGATTCATGGCGCGACAATGGCCTCGGCCGAGTTCGCCGCCGATTCCGAGGAGAAGCGCCCCACCGTGCAGGTTGGCGACCCGTTCACCGAAAAGCTGCTGATCGAGGCCTGTCTGGAGTTGATGGAGACCGACGCCATCGTCGCGATCCAGGATATGGGCGCCGCGGGCCTGACCAGCTCGTCCGTCGAAATGGCCGCCAAGGGGGGCGTCGGCATCGAGCTGGACCTCGACAAGGTGCCGCAGCGCGAAACCGCAATGACCGCCTACGAGATGATGCTCTCCGAAAGCCAGGAGCGCATGCTGATGATCCTGCGCACCGATCGCCAGGAGCTCGCTGCGGCAATCTTCCGCAAATGGGAACTCGAGTTCGCCATTATCGGCCACCTGACCGACACCGGCCGTATCGTTGTCCGCCACGAGGGACGGGTCGAAGCCGACATTCCTCTTGCCCCGCTCAGCGACCAAGCCCCGCTCTATCACCGCCCTACCTCCGAGACGAAGAACCAAGAACCTCTCAATGCGGCACGGATCGAGGATCGTCTGGGACTCGGCGCGGCGTTGGAGCGCCTGGTCGCCTGCCCGGATTTGTGCTCCCGCGCATGGGTCTGGGACCAGTATGACGCCACCGTGCGCGGCCAAACCGTCAAACGCCCGGGTACCGCCGATGCAGCGGTGGTGAAGATCGACGGCCACAAGTTGGCGCTGGCGCTAACCACCGACTGCACCCCCCGCTACTGCGCCGCCGACCCCGAGGAGGGCGGCCGCCAAGCGGTGGCCGAGGCTTGGCGCAACCTGACCGCGGTCGGGGCCCGTCCGCTGGCGCTGACCGACAACATGAATTTCGGCAACCCGGAGAAGCCGGAGGTCATGGGTCAGTTCGCCGCCGCGATCCGCGGTATGGCAGCGGCCTGCGAGGCGCTGAATTTCCCGGTCGTGTCGGGCAACGTGTCGCTCTACAATGAGACAGAGGGCCGCGCGATCCTGCCCACCCCTGCAATCGGCGGCCTGGGCGTGCTGGACGACGCGGCCACCGCCGTCGGCATTGCACTCCCCCCGTGGCTCGACATTGTGCTGATCGGCGCGACCAAGGGCTGGCTCGGCCAGTCACTGTGGTTGCGCGAGATCGCCGGCCGAGAGGAAGGCGCTCCCCCGCCGGTCGATCTGGCGGCCGAGCGCGCGGCGGGCGATTTCGTCCGTGGCCAGATCACCAAAGGCATGGTTCGGGCTTGCCACGATGTCTCCGACGGTGGGCTGCTGGTCGCGGTGGCCGAGATGGCGATGGCCGGTGATACCGGTGCGCGGCTGTCTGCCCATCCGCGTGACATCCCGGGGCACGCCTTCTGGTTCGGCGAGGATCAGGGCCGCTACGTGCTTGCGGTGCCGGAAGCCGGCATTGTCATCCGCGCCGCCGAGGCGATCGGCGTGCCGGCGGTCCGCATCGGCACCTCAGGCGGGCGGGGTTTGACACTGCCGGATGGCGCAACCATATCAATAGTCGCGTTGCGCGATGCGCATGCGCGATTCTTCCCGACCTGGATGGGCTGAGGGGGCCCCAACCATGGCGATGGCGGCGAACGAGATCGAGGCGCTGATCAAGGCCGCGTTGCCGGACGCCCGCGTCACGGTCGAGGACTTGGCAGGTGATGGCGACCACTACGCCGCTACCGTGGTGTCCGAGCAGTTCCGCGGCATCACCCGTGTCAAGCAGCACCAGATCGTCTACGCCGCGCTGCGCGGCCGCATGGGCGGTGAACTGCATGCGCTGGCTTTGCAAACCTCTGCCCCGGAATGAACGACCTCCACCCTCTCCGGGGCGTGCCGTGCCCACGGGTCGGGCCGAAGGCCTCCGCTAGGAGAGGCTGCGGCCCGATATCCACATCCTCGACCTCACCCATCCGCTAGGAGCCGCCGGCTATGAGCAATCCCACCTTCGAGCGCATCCAGGGCGACATCGCCGCAAATCCGGTGATGCTCTATATGAAGGGAACCGCAATGTTCCCACAGTGCGGCTTTTCCGCGCGCGTGGTGCAGATACTGTCGCACCTCGGCGTGCCGTTCCAAACTGCTAACGTGTTGGAGGATATGGAGCTGCGCGAGGGCATCAAGCACTTCTCTAACTGGCCGACGATCCCACAACTCTACGTGAACGGTGATTTCGTCGGTGGCTGCGACATCCTCACCGAGATGTTTCAGTCAGGCGAGTTGGAGACGTTGCTCGCCGACAAGGGCATCCCGCACAAGGCAGCCGCGTAGGGCCACAGCCGGATCTCGGCGGACCTCGCTCGGGACGACTCCGCCGCTCCCTCCCCTCAGTCCGTCGAGCCTGTCCCGCGCGGCATGTGCCGAGCACAGCGACCAGACTCCTAGTTTGGTCGGCGAGCGCAGTGGGTGATCGCCTCTCTGAGTGTCGCGTGCGCCCACCTGGCGTGGAGGCATTGCCATAGCCACCGTGGCCGCCGATACCGCGTGGCCAGTGTCTGTTTGCAATTGACCCCCGATTGTAACAAGACTGCCGTTGATCCTTGATGGCGCCGTGGCCCTCCCCCTCGGACTGTCAATTTCTTTTCCATCCTCATATTGCCTCCTTTGTCACTCGGTTCGACCATTCCCTCCACGATACTGTCCTGCCGGAACGCTTGCCTTCTCCCGTACCGCACCAAAAACCTCCGGATCCGGATCCGGGTCCTAAAGGACGCTTTGGATCGGCCTCCGAATGTGGCGCGGAAGGTTATGCCTTGCACATGGTCCAGACCGGCGTTTCGGACTGCGAATTCAACCCCTTCGCAGAATCCGATCCAACCGCCATATGCGACATCTTACATGCTCAGACGAAAAATCTGCAAAAATAAGAAAATAAGCCTTGCCCAGATACCCCGGATCGGCGTATAGAGATGGGCATGATGAGAAAGCAGACGCGGCGCAGCGGTTGCTTCTCAGTCGGGTTTTCCATTATTTCAGGGTGTTAGGCCTGCCTGGCATTTCAGGCCTCAGCTTCGCCAACCGGCGTCTTTCGCGGAATTGCAACTTTTCCTAATGTCGAGTGTGCCCCCCGACCTTCTCGGTGTGGCACGCGAGACACCATTGCGGGGCTTGATTCGCGACAGTCTGACCGAATGGACGAAGTGCGCCCTCAGCCCAGTAGATCAAGAACCAGCGGCGCATCACCATGCACTCATTCGCGAGCTGCAGGAAATCAGCACGGGCGCCAACGCCCGGCTCATTGTGCTGATGCCACCGGGGTCAGCAAAATCGACCTATGCATCGATCCTGTTCCCAGCTTGGTGGTTCACCCAACATCCGCGAAGTTCGGTCATCGGTGTCTCGCATACGGCAAGCCTGGGCGAGCACTTCGGCCGACAAGTCCGCAATCTGATTGCGGACCGTCGGCTGCGCCTGGGGTACGAGTTGGTGCAAGATAGCCGTGCCGCAGGGTACTGGCGAACAACCAGCGGCGGCGAATACTTTGTCTGTGGGGTTCGCGGCCCGATTACTGGTCGACGAGCCGATCTCGCCCTGATCGACGATCCGATCAAATCACAGGCCGAGGTTACCAACGCGCGACTTCGCGAAAAACTCTGGAGTTGGCTTCAATCGGAACTGCTCACTCGCCTCAAGCCACGCGGTCGCGTTGTGCTGGTGATGACCCGGTGGCACGAAGACGATATTGGAGGGCGCCTCCAGGCACTTGACCGCGCCGAATGGCGCATCCTCAGGTTGGCGGGGTTCGCCGAGAGCGACGATCCCGTCGGTCGTTGCCTCGGCGCTCCAATATGGCCGGAGTGGGAGGACGTATCGGGTTTGCTCGGCAAGCGTGCGTCGGTCGGGGAACGAGTTTGGTACTCGATGTATCAGCAGTCCCCTGAGACGATCGAAGGTGGTCTATTCCGCTGCGATCGCATCGACACCCTGAGCGACGGGCCCGAAATTGGCAACGGCCGCGTTGTCCGAGCTTGGGACCTTGCGTCCACAGCGGCGACCAGCGGCACCGATCCGGACTGGACGGTGGGGTTGAAGCTCCTCGCCGTCAATACTGGCCGCTATGTCGTATTGGACATTGTTCGGTTGCGTGGCAGCCCGCACGAAGTCACGGCGACAGTTGTCTCGACGGCCCAGCGGGATGGTCGGTCGGTCTCGATCGGCTTGCCGGAAGATCCCGGCCAAGCAGGGAAGGCTCAGGTGGCTTATTTTTCTCGACTTCTTGCCGGATATTACGTCACATCGTCGCGGGAGACCGGTTCCAAGATGACGCGCGCGATGCCCGTAGCGTCGCAAGTCGAAGCCCGAAGCTTTGCGATCGTGCAGAGCAGATGGAACCATGCGTTTCTGGACGAGTTGGGTGATTTTCCCGACGGTCGCAAGGACGATCAGGTCGATGCACTGTCACGAGCATTTTCCATGCTAACTCAGTCCGGCGCGCCCACTCGTCGCCTCAAGACGACGCACCTTGCACGTTAGGCAGCGAAGTTATGCTATCTTTCATGGCTAGCCCGCCGCGGGGACCCGATGTTCGATACTATTTGTGAGTTCATCCCGCGCGATGGCGATTATTCACCGCGTACACGCTCTCTCGATATACTTCGACGAGTGCTAAATGGCACATTATATGATGTTTTGCCGTACCAATTTCATCAGGAACGTACCGGTGCCGGCGAGTACATTCCCTTGCGCAATCGGCGCCCAAGCGTTAGGTATGCGCTATGCCGCGTCGTAGTCGAAGACAGCGTATCTCTGTTATTCAGTGAGGGACATTTTCCTACGATCGACTGCCCGGACCTAGCAGCGACCGCGTTCCTCGCAAATGTGGTTAAAGAGACGCGTCTCAACCAGGTCATGATAGATGCCGCAATTCGAGGTTCGATTGGATCGGTTGCGATCTTGCTACGCCTCCTTCGCGGTCGCGTGTTCCTCGACGTCCTCGACACCTCCTATCTCACGCCAACTTGGGACGTCGAAGCGCCCGACATGCTGGTTCGAGTAACCGAGAAATACAAAGTCTCGGGTCAGACACTTGCCACAAACGGCTACGATGTCGTCGATGCCACGGACGACTATTGGTTCATGAGGTGTTGGGATACGCAGAACGAGACGTGGTTCGTACCCTATCCGGTCGGCGAGGTCATCGAGCCGCTGGTTGACCCTTCCAGAAGCGTCCGTCACGGCCTCGGTTTCGTGCCCCTCGTCTGGATTCGCAATCTGCCGGGGCCCTCCGCCAGCGGCGACCCGAATGATGGAGCATGCACATTTCGAGCTGCAATAGAAACACAAATCGAGATTGACTATCAGCTCAGCCAGGCCGGCCGCGGATTGAAGTACAGCAGCGACCCCACCTTGCTGATCAAGGAACCCGCGACGACCGACTCAGAAATCGTCAAGGGTGCCGGCAACGCGCTCGTTGTCAGCGAGAAAGGCGATGCCAAGCTGCTTGAGATAGGTGGGACTGCGTCCGCCGCGGTGATCGACTACGTGCGTGTCCTGCGTGAGATGGCTCTCGAAAGTGTGCATGGCAATAGGGCCAGTGCGGATCGGTTGACGGCGGCACAGTCCGGCCGTGCCCTGGAACTGCTGAACCAGGGGCTTATCTGGCTCGCCGACAATCTGCGTATCAGCTATGGTGAAGGTGCGCTGCTCCAGCTCGCTGGGATGATCCTTCGCGCCACGCAGCTGTACCAGCTGAACATAATGGGTAGTCAGATATCGGGCCTGGACCCTACCACGCGCCTTTCGCTGAAGTGGCCGCGTTGGTACGCCCCGACCTCTGATGATCGCCAAAAGGACGCGCAGACACTGTCGACCCTTGCGGCTGCGGGTCTCATCAGTCGCGAGTCCGCGGTGAAGTCGATCGCCGATACCTATGACATTGAAGATGTTCCTGCGGAGCTTTCCCGAATTTCCGAAGATCTTGTATTGGACAAGGAAAATTGATGTCAGACGACACTCCTACGCCGACTGCCGCAAATGATCCTCTCGAAGAGCTACGGGCTCGAGCTGAGGCTCTGGAACGTCAACTCGCAGAGGTGCAACTGCGTACCGAAGCTCAGCTCATTCGAGCCGGACTGAAGGTCGAGGCTGTTCGTGCCGGCATGGTTGATCTCGATGGGCTCAAGCTCATCGACCCTTCCGAAGTGAAGCTAGATGCGGGCGGCGAGGTCGAGGGCGCGCCAGCACTGATGGCGCGACTCAAGAAAGCCAAACCATGGCTATTCGCGGCGGCTTCGTTGTCCAGCACAGCGATTCCACCGCCGGCTCAGGCACTTCGGCAAAAATTAGCGACCGAAATGACGGATGCCGAGTACCGCACGGCGCGGCAGGCTGTTGTGAGGAATCGGGGTTAGACATACATCGGCGAGATTAATTGATCGTTCGGGTTGGTACACTGACATATCGAGGGATTGCTTCAAATGGGAATTCAGAACTTTCCGGCCGCTCTGCAGCCGATCATCCAGCAGGGCTTTCTGGAGCGCGAGTTTATGCAGGCGCTCCACTCCCGCCTAGGCTATCGCGCCTGCGCAGATCGTGAGGAGTTCGCGGTCGGCATTGGTGAGACCCTAACCAAGACGCGAGCCGGACTGAAACCGACCGTTACAACGCCGTTGGCTCCGAATACGAATACGAATTTCGATAACGGCCTGACACCGACCACCTGGGGAGTGGAGCAGTACACGATCACGATCAATCACTACGCGGCGACGACCGACCTCAACATGGTCACTAATCGCGTGGGTATCGCCTCGCAGTTCCTGCAAAATGCCTATGTAAACGGCGAGCAGGCGGCCCGCAGCTTGGATGAACTGGCACGGAATGCGCTTTTCAATTCCTACTTTGGAGGCAACACGCGTGTGCGCGTCACGTTGTCAAGTGCTGGTCCGGCGGTGTCGGTTGACGATATCCGCGGTTTCCAGAACGCGTTCGTGAACGGCGTGCAGCAGTCGGTCAGCAGTTCAAACCCCCTTACGGTTACCGTCGGCGTGGACGCCTATACCCTCGTCACCGCGGCCGCCGATACGACCAACGTATCGACAGCGCCCAATGGTATCTCTGGTGTACTGACCTTTTCCGGGAATGTTTCTGTGAGCGATGGCACAGCCGCAAACCCGATCGTGTCGGCGAACGCATCAGTTATTGTGCGCCCTTCGCAGCGGTCCAACAGCTGTGCATTGGTTGCAGGCGACACGCTCGTGATGGCCAATTTGCTCGACGCCGTCGCAAAGCTCCGCGTGAATGCAGTGCCGGAAATCGACGGAGCTTACAATTGCTATCTCGATCCGGTCTCAGCCCGTCAGCTGTTTGCGGATCCCGATTTCAAGCAGCTGTTTCAGGGTGCGACATCCGCAAATCAAGTGTTTCGCAAAGGCATGACGAATGACTTCTTGGGCTTGCGCTTCATGCCCACGACCGAAGCTTTTGTTCAGTCACACCCCACGCTCGCAGGCCTATTGATCCGTCGCCCGATCATTTGTGGTCAGGGTGCGCTGATCGAGGGTACATTTGCTGGCATGGCAGCCGACGACGTTGCCCCCGCTGATTCGATTGTCGCGGTGGTCGATGGTGTGGCGATGGTTACCCGCGAGCCGATCGACCGGCTGCAGCAGATCATCGCCCAGTCGTGGTATTGGATGGGCGGCTACTGCGCGCCATCCGACACCACCACCAGTCCAACCACCGTACCTACCGCAACCAACGCTGCGTTTAAGCGCGCGGTGATGGTCGAGCATATCGGTTAATTGGCCGGGATAAAACAGCTATGGCCACAGGATCCGTTACGCCGTTCCGGCCGACCGGGACGGTTTCGATCAGTGCCGGCACTACCTCAGCCAGCGTCCAGCTGGCTGGGGGCGGTGATTCTGTCGTGGTAACCAACACGACTGCTGCAATCACCTACGTCCGATTCGGCGCGGACCCGTCGGTAACCGCGTCCGCGGCCGACATGCCCGTTCTGCCGAATGCCCGTATCATGCTCGCGGTGAACAGCCTCATTGCATACGCTGCCGCCGTATTGGCTTCGGGCAGCGGCGCGGTTCTTCTGACCCGTGGTGACGGATCCTTTCTGTGATTCCTCTCACTGACGCTGAAAAGACTGATGTTCGCCGATATTGCGGTTATCCGGCGTATGGGGCAGCGCCCGTCGGATTTCAGACGTGGCGATTTTACCAAGTCTACGGCCTGCTGGAATTTCGCATGAACAACCTCTCGCAAGCCGAGACTGGCATCGCGCGGCGGTATCTCGTCGCATTGCATGGCCTGGAAGCTGCCGTCCCGCGCTCCGGCGAAAATCTGGACACGGATCAAGCCGCCGTGTGGACCCACAATCGTGATGAGACGCGTGATCGCACCCGTCTTTTCGACAGTTGGTGTCGTCGTCTTTGTGGCTTTCTTGGCATTCCTGCTGGGCCCGCACTGACCGACGGCGGCATCAGTTTCGTGGTTTAAATGGACGAATCCCGCCTCCAGGATCGGATCAGTTGGGGCCTGAACGTCGCCGCGCGATCCGTTGGGGCACCCACGGATGCCTATCGACCTTCGGGCGCTATGGAGCCGCTGCGTCCTGTCAATCGGTTCCTTCGTCTGCGCGCCGCATTCAGTAACGTGCACGGAGGGTTCGAGCGACCTAACACCTATGATCACTCGCTATGGAATGGCATCTTCGACTCCGCGTATACCCGCGTCGGAGACTACTTGGTGCAGCAGAGTGGCACCTGGTTCATTGCTGCTCAGCAATCTCTGATGCCGGTCCTATGTGTCCGCGCAGATCGGATGGTATCGTTTACCCGTCCCGCCGCGCCAACCGCCAGCGGCGTGAATACGTATGGTGGGGTCACTACCGCAACCAACATGCCCCTGCTGACGAACTGGCCAGCCAGTGTCCGAGCTGCCTCAATCGGGGGGACCCCGTCAGCCGATCTTCCCGGCGATTCATCAGTGTCGCATTGGACCGTGCTACTGCCCGCCCAGCCTGATGTCGTCCTTCTCGTCGCCGATCTGATGACCGACGATCTAGGGCGCAATGCTGTTGTTTCGTCAGCAGAGTTGACGAACCTGGGCTGGCGTCTTTCCGTCAAGCAGGCTGCGACCTGATGGCAGACGAATCCGATGTGGAGAACGCACTGGTCGCGCTAGCTTCGGCTGCTCTCTACCCGAGCGGCACCAACTCACCAAGCGTTCCGGGACCTGATTGTCGTATTTATCGAGGCTGGCCGAGCTCGGCTGCGCTCGACGCAGACCTTACCGCGGGGCGGATCAACGTCACGGTGTTTCCCGCGGCCGGCCACGCGCGCACCACAACGCGATACACCCAAAACCGGTGCGGCAGTCCGACTCAACCGACTCTAACCGCGTCGGTATCAGGTACCTCAGTGACGTTCGGGGGTTCCGCGGTCCTCGGCCAAGTGGTCGGAATTCTCGTTGGCGGCCAAAGTGGCGAAAGTTATGCCTACCGTATTCAACCCGGCGACAGTCCGGCCCTGGTTGCAGCTAACTTGGCAACTCTAGTCCGAGCAAATGCAATCGTTCAATTGTCGGGCTCCACGCTAATTATTCCCGGCACCGGCGACTTGATAGCCCGCGTGGTCGCGGACGGGTCCGCTCAGCAGGAGATTCGACGACAAGAACAGATCTTTCGTGTTACCTGTTGGTGTCCAACACCGATGTCGCGTGACGCAGCAGCTATTGCAATCGACTTGGCACTCGCACAGTCGGTATTTATCACTCTTTCCGACGGCTCGATGGGCAAGCTGACCTACACCGGAACGACCGCGTTCGATCAATCTCAGGACGCGCTGCTCTATCGTCGCGACCTGCTGTACCAGGTTGAGTACCCGACTATCATCAGCACATCGCCACCGGCGATGTTGTTTGGTGACTTGTTGCTGAACGCGGCCAATTTCACGGCCTGATTTTCGGAGAACCCATGAATATCCACTTGATTGTGGTAAAGCCATTTGATGGCCTCGCCCGCGGTGATACGGTCACCGATCCAACGCGTATTGCGCAAGTTCTCAACAGCGAATGGGCGCACTCTGTGGTACGCGTTCTCGCGGCGCCCGCGAAAAAGGATTGATGTCTATGCCGATCTTTCAACAAGGCAGCCTTAACACCACCGCATTGGTGGTGCCGGATCTCTATGTTCAGATAGTCCCACCACAAAATCTCGTACTGAATGGTGTGCCGACAAATGTCGTCGGCGTGGTTGGTACCGCCTCGTGGGGAGCCGCCAGCCAGCCCGTAATTGTGGCCACTATGGGCGATTACGCGGCTAGCTTTGGCCCCGTCATTGCCCGCCAATATGACATGGGCACTCAGGTCGCGACGGCTGTACAGCAGGGCGCGCAGAACTTCCGGTGCGTTCGCGTCACCGACGGTACCGATACGGCCGCCCAGGTCGCGGTCCCCAACACGACATTTACGTTTACCGCGTTGTATACCGGCTCACTGGGAAACCAGGTTGTGCTGGCACTAAACGCTGGTTCCCAGGCCAACACGTGGCGTCTGACGACACTCCTCCCCGGGCTTCAGCCCGAACTATATGATAACATTGGAGGGTCAGGAGCGGCTTTCTGGACAGCACTGGCCGATGCGGTCAATCGGGGGCAGGGCCCGCAGCGTGGTCCGTCTCAGCTTGTGATTGCGAGCAGCGGTGGTGCTATAGCCACCCCATCCAGCTTTGCCATCACGCTTGGTGCCGGAACAGCGGGGTCCGATGGAGCAACTGGTGTCGCCGCAAGCCAGCTCGTAGGCTCGGATGTACCGCCCAGGGCCGGCATGTACGCGTTGCGCGGTCAGGGCTGCGGCATCGGCCTTCTGGCAGACGCTACTGATGCAACCCAGTGGACGACACAGGCCGGATTCGGTCTGCAAGAGGGCGTTTATATGATTTTGACCGGACCACCCGGCGATACAATTCAGAACGCGGTCAACGTCAAAGCCCAGGCCGGCCTCGATAGCTATGCTGCCAAGCTCATGTTTGGCGACTGGCTATGGTGGTCCGACCAGGTCAATAACGTTGTTCGATTGGTGTCGCCGCAGGGCTTCGCGGCCGGCCGCCTGGCGAACCTGTCTCCGGAGCAATCCAGTCTTAATAAGCAGCTTTATAGTGTCATCGGCAGTCAGAAATCCGGAACACCCGGGTCGGGTCAATCAACTTCTTATTCTTCGGCCGATCTCGCAGTCCTGATCGGGGCCGGCATTGATGTTGTCAGCAATCCTCAGCCTGGTGGAGCATATTGGGGTGTGCGCGCGGGGCACAATTCGTCTTCAAACCTTGCCACCAACGGAGACAACTACACGCGCCTCACAAACTATCTTGCTGAGACCCTTGCTGCCGGAATGGGCCTGTTCGTCGGGCAATTGATCAATGCGACCCTGTTTCAACAAATTCGAGCAACGCAACTTGCCTTTTTGCAGAACATGTTCAACCAGGGCATTCTGGGAAGCGCCGACGGGAGCCTTCCCTTCAGCGTAATCTGCGACACCTCAAACAATCCTGCCAGCCGCACCGGCCTTGGGTATGTTCAATCCGATGCCCAGGTTCAGTATCAGTCGATCAACGAGAAGTTCGTTGTGAACATCGAGGGCGGCCAGACTGTTGTAGTGTCCGTTCAGACGCTGCCCAACGGGCAACCGACGTAAGGAGATCCTAACGTGGCGCTTACCAATTTTTCCGTTGGCCGGGATACACAGTTGATTGTTTTGGGTCCCGCCGGTCGCGTCGATCTCTCGTATGTCACCGGGTTTGAAGCACGCCAGCTAACATACGCGGTACGAGTGGACCGGCTCGATGGTACTCAGATGGGGGCTGAACTTCCCAAAGGCTGGGAAGGCGCCTTCGAAATCGAGCGGGGCGATTCCGCTGTCGACGACTTCATCGCAGCTTCGGAGCAGCAATTCTACAATGGCAGCACAGTACCCGCCGGCACAATGTATCAGTATGTATCCGAGACAGACGGGTCAACGTCTACTTACTTGTATGACGGCGTGACGTTTAAGCTGACCAGCGCTGGTCAGTGGAAGGGCGACAGTGGCGTCAAGCAGAAGTTGGAGTTCTTCGCCACACGCCGGATGCGCATCTGATGAGTCCCTCAGCCACGATTATCTCCGCCGCCACGGCCGCTCCTACTGTTACCGACAGGTTGGGTCGGCGGTTGACGCTCCGCCGTATGACGTCACTTGACAAGCTCCGCTTGTTCAAGGCGGCCGGACCGGTCCTCGCGCATAATCAGCCCTGGCTTGGTATGGCGATGCTCGCTTGCTCGGTGGCCGAAATTGACAGCGTGCCTGTCCCGGCACCGACCAATGAGCAGCAGATCGAGTCGATGGTCGCGCGTTTGGGCGATTTGGGGATTGCCGCCGCTGCTGAGGCGCTCGGGGGGCAGCTCGACGTTACCCACGCAGACACGATGGCCGCGGCGGGAAACTGAGCAGGCACCCCGATCTGGTTGACTGTCTGTTCTTGGTCAGGAACGGGGTGCCCTTGGATGTGGCATTTAGTCTGCCGCCCGACGAACGGCTTGCGTGGATCGTGGCGCTCGGCACGATCGATGGTAGGGAGTTTGATTGGCACAACCTATGCTGGAAGGAGCGCAGGTGATCTCGATTGGCGGCCTGAAGGCGTTCGCGGATCGATTATCCTGCCTCGGTGTTGGGCATACCGAAACAGATGCGCTGGAGCAGGCGGCACGCGACCTGGAGGCGACCGTCAAGGCAATAGCGGCATCGCCGGCTGATGAGGGTGGCGCGAGCCGACGCGGGCGAGCGACTGCGACTGCGGCGGTTGTATCGCATCGCGTAGACGAGCACTCCGCTGTAATTGGGTCGGCCGATTCAGTGGCGGTAACGAGGGAGTTAGGGTCCGCCGGAAGACCACCCGATCCCTTTCTGGGTGTGGCAGGTCGGCAATCAGGGCCTGCCATAGCGGAGCGCATTGGCCAGATATTCGCTCAACTAATGTCAGGGTTATGAAATGATTGACGCTTATACAATCGGCATCACCCTGGCTCTGGACAACGGTGTATCGGAGGGGCTGGCGACCATCCGCCGGGATCTTCTCGCGCTGAATGGTGTTGTCGACAGCAGTGCGACACGTTTGAAGCATTTGACGCGCGCCGCGGCCGATCTGCAGGTTCGCCCCGGTGTCGCCGAGCTGATTAACACGGGATCGACCGCACCTGCTCGTGGACGTGATGACAAGTCTATTCCACTTCCCCTTGATCCGTTCCGTGTCGATCCGGGCTTGTTTGCTTCGAACCACTCGGACCTGCTTATGGCAGCCAGAAGCCCTACGCCTGTATTTTCTCTTCCTGCTGCAATGTCGATGTTCACTCTTCGTGCGTCCCAGGCCACCGCAGAGGTTGAAACGGCGCCGGCAAATCGCCCTGACATGACACCGTCGGACGTCCTGTCACTAAAGCCCGGTGTTTTGAGGTCGGTGCCGGGCATGAGTCAGCAAGTGGGTAATGGCGCGACGATCGCCGATTTCGGCCCGGTCCGCTATCCGCTGCAAATTCCGTCTCCCACGACGGCTCGTGTCGCGCCCCGGGATGAATCAGGAGATGACCTGTTCATGAGCCCTGGTACCACCCCGCCGCCAGCCGTTATTACCGACGCGGATTCGCGATTGTCACTGCCTAAAGCAGCGAATATCTCGGCGCCATTACCCGGGAAACATCCCGCCTTGCATCCGTCACCACAGTGGGCAGCCGGATCGCAAGTGGGTTTTTCGCAGGGCGCGCGTGCATCCCCGTACGATGCGGGTGCCTGGGCATGTTCCCCGAGCGCCAATGAGGCCTTGCCATCGGCAACTCCATTACCGACGGAGCGGCAATCGACTGCATTGCAAGGCGACATTTATGTCGACGGCTCGCGGCTTGGGCGGTGGATGACTGATCGCCTTGTCAAGGCAGCTGACCTACCGCGGGCGGCTACAACCGGGTTCGATCCTCGCATGACGGCTACGTGGCCTGGTGCGCCGGTCGGCGCTTGACAGGAGAAGCTGCATAATGCCGAACGTCGCGCTACTGCTTGGTCCCATTTCGTTCCGGGATTTCGAGGTGCCGGCAACCATCAATATTGGCGGGGTTCAGCGCCTGGTTATTCATCGTCTGCCGGGAGGGACGCGGGTGATTGACGCGCTCGGCCGGGACGATGCGGATATCTTGTTTTCCGGAACTTTCTCCGGTCCCGATGCCACCCTTCGCGCCCGAGTGATCGATGAAATGCGCGTATCGGGCTTTCCCGTACCGCTAACATGGGACGTGTTCTTTTATTCTGTAATAATCAAAAAATTTGAGGCGGATTATCGATCCGGCTGGTGGATCCCCTATCGTATGACTTGTACCGTGGTATGTGATGAGGCTAGCAGCGTGGTAGCGTCGGTAATATCGCTTGCGGATGATGCGCTGTCCGACGTCACAACTGCCTTCAGCTTCGCTGCGGCCGCTGGGATTGATCTGTCGGACACACAGAGCGCGCTTGGTGCGCCAGACGCGGCCTTGAAGGGAACCGCTTCTTACACTTCTGCGTTGAATACTCTAGCAAGCGCCAGCGCCCTGGTGGCGTCTGGTATTTCTCAGGCCGAATGGGCTCTCGGATCGGTCTCGTGGACCACCGATGGCCAGATATCATTCACGGCTGGTACATTCGGTAGCATGGTGTCGGCGGCTCAACAGATCAGTTCTTTGACGTTAGCCGAAGCGTACATTGGCCGCGCCACCATCAATCTTGTGAACGCGAGTACCTGATCGTGAAAACGATCATCGTAACAGGGGGTAATTTGTTTCAAGTCGCCGCCGCCGAACTCGCCGATGCAACGCAATGGATTCGGATCGCTCAGCTCAACGACATATCGGATCCGATGTTGATTGGCGTCGTGATCCTGATGATCCCCGACATCGATCAGGCCGCAGGAGGAGGCATTGCCGCTCAGTGACCCGCTAACCTCGCAGCGATCGCCCTTAGCGCGCATTTTAGCGAATGGTGTATTGGTTCCAGGCTTGATAGAAGTTGAAGTCATTTGCAACAACCACTTCTCTGCGGACACGTTTTCTGCATCCTTTGCATTGAACGTCGGCCTCCCCTTTGGGAGAATCTTCTGGGCCTCGGAATTAGAGATTGCAGTCCAAATCCTATTTAGCCTGGATGCCTGTTCGTTCGTCAGTCTTTTTACCGGCACTGTGGATACGGTTGCGATAAATGCCACAGGTGGACTAGTTCATATTTCTGGGCGTGACTTGTCGGCGCAGTTGATCGAAGCTCGCACTGAAGAGACATTTTCTAATCGTACTTCGAGCGAAATCGCATCATTGCTAGCGAAGCGGCATGATCTGACACCCAATGTGGTACAAACCATGACCCCGGTGGGAAGGTATTATCAGGATGAGCATGATCGTATAACACTTGGTCAGTTCAGCCGGTCGACCACGGAATGGGATTTGTTGGTGTTCTTGGCTCTACAAGAGGGTTTCGATGTCTCGGTGACTGGCACGGCCCTGAATTTTCTTCCGTCGAACACTGCGACCCCATCTCCATATCTGATCACGCCGGCCAACTGCATCGATATGAGACTTGAGCGACGCCTAACCCTCGCGCGAGGTATCGCGGTAACTGTCAAGACTTGGAACTCCCGCCAAGGCAGTGCATTTGCCCAAACAGTGACCGGCGCGAATAACGCGGGTTCTAGTTCGGGTGGACCATCTAACCCCCAGCAATACGTGTTTGTGAGCCCCAACCTAACTGCGGGCCAGGCTTTGAATTTCGCTCAAAAAAAGCTGAATGATCTCACCATGCATGAACGAGTTGTGGAATTTACCGTGCCAGGCGATCTCTTACTGACTCCGATCGGCCAGCTAATCTTGACCGGCACGGGCACCCAATTCGACCAAACGTACTATATCGATCTCGTCGAGCGGCGCCTTAGCTTGAATGATGGATTTACGCAGCGAATAAAGGCGAAGGGCAGCAGCCCTCGGTCCACGTCGAGCAATCAACCCGGCGCTGCCGGTGCGACCGCGAGCTAGTTGATGGAACGTCTCCTAAACATCATAAAGGCGCACGCCGACGCTCTGGATTGTGGGGCGGGCCAGCCACGGTTTGGCGTCGTGAGCTCTGTGGATACCAATTCGGCGTGCGCACGAGTAACTCTGCAGCCCGAGGGGGTTCTAAGTGGTTGGTTGCCGGTCTTATCCCCTTGGGTTGGCGCCGGTTGGGGTCTCATTTGCCCGCCGTCGCCGGGCGATCAAGTAATGGTGTTAGCGCAGGAGGGCAACGCTGAGCATGGGGTGATCATTGGTGCCGCATTTAGCACCACCCAACTGCCGCCAGCCGCCCCAGTTGGGGAGTTCTGGCTCGTGCACAGTTCCGGCAGCTTCGTCAAGCTTCAAAATGACGGTACCATTCGTATGGGTGGGGATCTGTATGTGAACGGCGATGTCTACGATAGCCATGGCTCCCTCTCGGGCCTTCGTGCGCATTACGATGGGCATACGCATGTCGACTCACGCGGCGGCACGACATCGATCTCCAACGAGCAGGACTGAAACACGTGAACGATGTCTTCCACATCTGGGAAACTGACTTGACCACCAGCGCAACGGGAGATCTCGCATTCGTATCGGGATCGACTTTGGGCCAGCAAAGAGTGCTGCGCCGCCTACTCACCAATCCCGGGGATTATATCTGGCACACCGACTATGGCGCCGGATTAGGCGGTTTCGTTGGCACTCCTGCGAACGAGACGCATATCACAGCGACGATACGGAGTCAAATATTCCGGGAGGCAGCCGTCGCTCGGACACCGGAACCTGCCATCGATGTGCAGGTATCCTCGGCGGGCGCCTTGTCGACGGTATACGTTAATATTCAATACACCGATTCACTAAGCGGTGAGACGCAAATGCTGACATTCTCGGTAAGTAGCTGATCATGCAGCTCTCTCTTCAAACGTTCACCTCCCTGGTCCAGAACATGGCTGCCGCGGTGCAGTCCGCGGCTACTCAGTTGCTGGACCTCACGATTGGTTCTACGCTGCGGGCAGTTCTGGAAGCTAATGCGTCCGTGGCGCTTTGGATGCAATGGTTGATCCTTCAGGTCTTGCAGATGACCAGGGCCGCCACCAGTGTCGGGGCGGATCTCGATAGCTGGATGGCGGATATGTCGCTGAGCCGTCTTCCCGCTGTGCCCGCAGTCGGATCGGTGACGTTTTCACGCTATACGGCGACGGCATCCTCGCTAGTACCCGTCGGCGTTTTGGTTCGAACTGGGGACGGTACCCTGACATTTGCCGTTACGGCTGATGCCACAAATTCAGTGTGGAACGTGCAGCTCAATGGGTACATGATCGGTCCGGGCGTGAATTCTCTCACAGTTCCGATCGTCGCGCAGGTGCCTGGCAGTACCGGTAACGTCTTGGCCAACACGATCTCGATGATCGCCACCGCACTGCCAGGTGTTGACTTGGTTACCAATCCAACAGCGACCCTGAACGGGGTTGACGCGGAGCCAGATGCTGCCTTTCGCGCGAGCTTTCAAAATTATCTGCAGAGCCGTTCACGGGCGACCATCAGCGCTGTGGCGTATGCGATCACCAGTATTCAGCAGGGATTAGATTTTGTAATTACGGAAAACGTCGACCCGAGCGGCGCAACCCGGCTCGGGAGCTTTGTTATCACGATCGATGACGGCTCCGGCTACCCGCCGTCTTCGCTGCTTTCGATCGTATATGGCAGTGTCGATTCCGTCCGGCCTATTGGGTCAATATTTTCGGTGCAAGCACCTAATGTTGTCCAGGCGAACGTCACACTGACGCTATCGGTGGCCCCCGGAGCCGCGAGCTCCATCATTGCCTCGAAGGTTGCGTCTGCCGTTGCGAGTTACATAAATACGTTGACAATTGGAAGGTTGTTGCCATTAACGCGCATCGCGCAGGTGGCCTATGATGCTAGTAGCGCCGTTACTAACGTCACGGTTCTGCAGGTAAATGGCGGCACGATTGATATTGTTCCCGGCGAGATCGGGATTGTTAGGGCTGGAACTGTTTCGGTGAACTGATATGATTGGTGACCAATCTGATTTCCAAAATCGACTGACTGCTGTGCTGCCCGAGAGTTGGTTTCCCGACAGCGCTCCTATATTGGACAGTCTGCTTGGTGGCCTAGGGGCCGCATGGTCGCTTATACACGTTATGCTGCAGTATGCCACATCGCAGACCCGAATTCTTACCGCCGGCGACATGTGGCTGGACTTGATAGCATGGGATTTTTTCGGCCGACGACTCAGGCGGCAACCGAGTGAAGGTGACGACGCGCTGCGTAGGCGCATTATTCTTGAGATGTTCCGGGAACGCGCGACGCGTTCGGCCGTCGAATCTGTGCTACAGGATCTCACGGGGCGGGCGCCGATCATATTTGAGCCCGCTCGGACAACTGACACCGGAGGTTACGCGTCGCTTGAGGGACGGGGCGGCGGGATAGCCTACAATGCTGCAGGTGGCTGGGGTAATCTGAACCTTCCGTTCCAATGTTTTGTTACTGCCTACCGACTCAACGACGGTGGAATAGGGCAGGTGACCGGATGGGGCGGCTTTTCCGGTGGTTATGGGGGGGGCGCGATCGAGTATGCGTCTTTGGCCATGGTTCAGGCCCAGGTTACCGATGCCGATATCTATTTAGCGATCACGGGCGTTCTGCCAGCCGCGACGATAGGTTGGACGCAGATCATCGACTAATACACTCGCAGAGGGTCTTATGGACAGAAACATAGTCTATCCCGGAAGTATCCCGCTTGACACAGATCTGTTGTCTATTAATCGCAGTGCCATGGTTGGTTTGGGATACTTAGCACAGGCCGTGTTGGGACAAAGCACCATCGCTGATGGCCTGGTGTGTAGCCCGACCTCCCCTGCATCACTTGGGGTAACGGTCGGGCCAGGCAGCCTCATTCAGCTCACTACCCTCGACAGTCTGTCATATGGTTCTTTGGCGGCGGACACGACCGATCCTCTCGTGAAGATGGGGATCAATATATCTTCCACCGGCTTTTCTTTAGTCACTCCGACGACCTCGGGACAGTCGGCCAATTATCTGATCCAGGCCTCATTCCTCGAAAGCGATGTTACCCCCGTGGTGCTACCGTATTACAATGCGGCGAACCCAGCACAACCGTATAGCGGTCCCGCAAACTCCAGCGTTGCTCAAAATACGCAGCGTGTACAGCGGGTTCAGTTGGAACTCAAGGTGGGCGCTCCGGCGCTAACTGGCCAGCAACAGAGCCCGCCAGTGGATGCCGGCTGGGTCGGCTTGTATACGATCAATGTGAGCTACGGCCAGACCGAAGTCCTTGTATCCAACATTGCGCTTTCACCGACAGCACCATTTCTCACGTGGAAGTTGCCACAGCTGAGACCGGGCTTTGCGTCCGGTGTGCAGACCTTTACGAGTTCTGGCAACTTTACCGTACCACCTGGCGTGACGCAGATGGAGGTTGAACTCTGGGGCGGCGGCTCCGGTTCATTTGCGTCGGTGAATAGCACACCAAGCGGGGGAGGGGCCGGCGGGGGGTATGCCCGTATGCGGATTGCAAACCTCCTAGCCGGTCAACTTGTTCCGGTTACGGTCGGATCAGGTGGAAATGGCGGGACCATGGCGGGCGCCGGAGCGACGGCGGGCGGCACGTCGAGATTTGGCACCTATGTCAGCGCCACAGGAGGGGGCTTGAATCAGCTGGCCTCAGTCGGAAGCCCGCTCAATGGGGCAACCCCTGGCGGCATTGGTGTGGGCGGGGACGTTAATATTTGGGGTTCGTCCGGACAGGCAGGCATCTTGAATCAGGGCGGCCTCGGCGGAGCGGCCCCAATGGGCGGGACTCAGAACAGTGGGACAAGCGGTGTCGTCGGCAATTTTCCTGGGGGAGGTGCCGCGGGGGCCGGTACCGGTGCGAATAGTGCCACACCGTATAATGGAGCCGCCGGTGCGGCAGGTTTGGTCGTCGTCAGATGGTAGCTGCGGGCAGCCTCACTGGCCGCAGGGGATATGACGGAGAGGCCCGGAGCACTCTGCAGTATTTGAGCTCGTACAGGCGCGCCCCCTTGGGCCCCGGCGGAATTCGCGTCCCGCACGCGAATGTCGAGGCGCGTGTCCAGAGGTTATGCAAGATCTCAAGGCTAGGTGACGAACAACTTTCGTCAACGCTGGTGGATGCGTAGTGAGCTAATCCGTTTATCATGCAGATGGTCACTGTATTTTCGAAGTGGTTTGTTGCCTTTTCATTATGCCGTCGAACTGCCGCTGCCATCTGGTGTATCACACCATTCCGTTGACGCGTGTATCCGGGATACAGGCAGAAGCGCTAGGAGGTTGCAATGTCTACACCTGCGAGCCATGTTTGGAAACCAAGCGGCGCAAGGTCTGTTACGATTGACAGCTTCATTCCGGTAACGCGCGGTTCTACCGCTGTTGCACCTCCGCTGTTGAACTGGCCGACCAAAGATCCCGGTGACACACTCGATTATGAGGTCGACATATCGCCAGTGCTGGTCGGGAATGATGGGGACTCGATAGCGACGCTCGACGTAACGGTTACCCCAGACAATCCGGGTGATCTGTCCGTCAGTAGCACAACAGTGGACGGGAGACGATGCGTTTTTTGGCTGGCGGAGGGCCAAAGCGGCACAACCTATACTGTGACCATCGTCGTTGGGACGGTGACTGGGCGAACCATTCAGCGAAGTGTTCTGGTGCCGGTCTTGAATCTGTCGGTTCCACCGATTCCCGCGGATGCACTTGAGACCAATGCAGGGACAGTCGTCACGGACCAGAATGGCAACCCCATATTGGCGCCGTCCTCCTGATGAATCGATCGTCGGGGATGGCCCGTTCAGACCACTCTGTGCTGGTTCCCGTCTCACATCTGGTTTGCCAATCGGCAACAATCATCCTTTCTGGAGCTGTGCCCGAATATGCCCACGATTGATCAACTGGCACCGGCAACCGCTGCGGCTGACACCGATGAATTTATGGTTAGCCAGAGCGGAATCGCCCGTTCAGTCACGCGCGCTCAGATTCTGGCCGGCGTTCAACCGCAGTTGTCTGTCGCGAGCGGGGCGTTGCTGGGTGGCCCGAGCACCGGAACTGGCGGCCCAGCGCAGGTCGCCGTCGGGGCCAACTTGGCTCTCACCTCCGGGACCCTGAGCGCCGCGGCAAGCAGTTTTGTCGTGTCGACGTTGCCCGCGGGCAATGTACCGGCCGCGACGGATAGCGTGCCGATAGGTCAAGCTAGCACCAACGTTGCCGTGACCTACGCGCAATTCTTGAGTGGCCTGCCGGGTGCTACGAACGTCGATGGATCTCAACTGCTGGTGACGGCGACTGGCAGCTCGGCACATCAGAGACTGGCCGATTTCGTCGCGGCCACCCTGCCAAAAGCTGGCGGAACATTGACCGGGCCTCTCAACTTGGCTAGCGACCCGCAAGTCGGACTGCAGGCCGCAACCAAAGAGTATGTGGACACGCGCGTGTTCCGCGCCGGAGACTCGTTGACCGGGCCTTTGATGTTGGTAGGGGACCCTTCAACGGCGTTGCAGGCCGCAACCAAGGAGTATGTGGACACGCGCGTGTTTCGCGCCGGAGACTCGTTGACCGGGCCTTTGGTGTTGGCGGGGGACCCTTCCACGGCATTGCAGGCGGCGACCAAGGAGTATGTGGACATGCGCATGTTCCGCTCCGGGGACTCGTTGACCGGGCCTTTGGTGTTGGTAGGGGATCCTTCAACCGCATTGCAGGCAGCGACCAAAGAGTATGTAGACACTCGCATGTTCCGCTCTGGGGATACAATGACTGGTCTCCTGGTGTTATCGGGAGACCCTGCCGTCCCGCTCGGGGCAGCTACACTGGAATACGTTACCGGACAAGTAACAAAATCCTTGCTTACCGCCGGCGGGACGATGACCGGCCCCCTTACCCTTTCGGCGAGTCCAACCGTTGCACTTCAGGCGACGCCCAAGCAATACGTAGATGGGCTGGTAGCAACAACGCTTTCGTTGTTCGGGGGAACTCTGAGCGGCTCCCTGTCATTGGCCGCGAATCCGTCGGGCACGATGCAGGCTACGACAAAGCAATATGTGGACGCCCAGGTCGGTATGGCGTTGCCGCTGGCTGGCGGTACTCTTATCGGGCCCGTCACTTTACCGTCCAACCCCACTACAGCGTTACAGGCCACTCCCAAGCAATATGTTGATACCCAAGTAGCAACAACACTGCCATTGGCAGGCGGCACATTATCCGGTTATCTAACGCTGACCAGCATCCCCACGAGCAGCCTACACGCGGCGACTAAATCCTATGTGGACGTGAGAGTCCAGAAATCCGGCGATACGATGACCGGACCCCTGACGATGAGTGCGTCGTTCACTGGATCTGGCGTACCCACTTTACTTGCGGTGACGAGAGGCCAGAGCGCGGTTGGGGACGGTCCGCTTGTTAGCGCCGCTATGACGCTGGCCTTTGCAGGTGGCGCCGGTTCATCGAATACGAATACCCTGCTTACCACTACCGTCGGCAGCAGTCTGAACGCTAGCGGCAATGCCGTTGATGGTCCGGGCACGGAAGTCTATTCGCTAGTAAGTTACCTGAACTCATCTGCGTTACGTCCGCTTGGTGTGTCTCCGGTTGCCGCCCAGCATGTCGCAATACAGTCGGCGCCCACACGCAGCTTGCCGCCCGGTGGCGTCCCGGTAGGCCGGCAGATGGCGGAACTTTGGGCTCTCTGGTTGCCCGCCGTTGATGAAACTAACCTGCCATCGTCGATCGCGAACTCCTTGGTAGGAAATGAAACAGACCTTAACGCGAACAATGTTGACGATGCTAACGCGCGGTCTGGCCTCCTGCTCTGTGCAAACGAAGCAATATCGTTAGCGTCGGGCGGATATCCACTTGAATGGGCTAACGGTATCGCAACTACCACGAGCGCTACGTCTCAGTTCAAGTGGATGCTAAACCTCCAAGGTAACTACTCCATCGCCGTAATAGATACCCGCAGTGCATTCCCAAACGGCACCGCGGGCGCAGCACCCCAAGTCACTACCTCTCTGACGAGCCCCGTTGCCAGCATCCACGTAAGTAACGTCCTACCTTTCACCTCGGCAGGCGTGTATGGCAAACCTGTCTCAGCGTCCAATACGTCGCAAGTCAAAATAGGATTCGATACGTACACGCAAACGGGGTATAGTTTTGATGGCGCAGGGCTGCAGTCCGGAACCTTAACACTTTCGACCTCAGTCTCGGTTGCTGACGGCGCGTCCGGAAATCTGGTTACTAATTCGAGCAGGACCATATGGCTGGCCACGGGGCAGCAGATCGCGTTTGATTACGGCGGATTGATAAATACCTTCTATGACACGAGCATCAGCGCTCTTCATATCACCAGCACCATTTTCGCCGATGGTGGCTTGCTCCTCGACCACAAAAGCAATACCACCTTGTATTGGGATAGTGCCGCCTTCGGTTCTTCTGGTGGAGGACACCTGCAAGGCAATCTCTTGGTTAGTGGTACGCTGTATAGTCCGACCGGCTTAACCGTAGGCGGGGCGTCATACCTGGGCGGTCCTGTGACTGCCAGTAGTACCGCGACGTTTTCAGGCACGAGCACGTTTCAGGGTGCAGTGTCGATGAACGCCGGGCTGACAGTCTCCTCAGGTACACTTGTTGCCAAAGGCAGCGCGTCGGTCATGGGCAGCTTATCCGTTGATGGCGGCACGATCGGCCTCCCAACCTATCCCGTGGCGACATTACCGGCGACCGTGGCCGGAGGCCTGGCTTATGCGACCAACGGTCGCAAGACTGGCGAGGCGGCCGGGGCAGGCACTGGGATCCTGGTCGTAGGAGGCAGTAGCGGCCAATGGATATCGGTGATGAGCGGAACGACCGTCCTGGCGTAGCCGACCTCAACCGACATTCGCTGCGTCCCCCCATCCTGTGAGGCGTTTATGCCAACGATTGGTCAATTACCGTCGCTTTCTGCAGTTGACCCTGCCGATGAGATCCCACTTAGCCACGGCGGCATGACGCAATCGATAAGCGTTGGTACGCTGCTGTCTGGTGTGCAGCCAGCGATCCTGGCGCCCACGGGCACATTACTCGGCCGGGAAAGTCTTGGACTGGGCGGGCCCGAATCCATTAGTGTCGGGGTAGGGCTTGGCCTGCAGTCCTGCGTTCTGGCCGCAACCGGCGCGGATCACGCAAGTTTTCCGAGCCAGACGGTCCTTGAACCGTCTGATCAGGCTGTGCTCAGTTCGGGCGGCTCACCCATGCTGCTCGAGCTATCACTCCTGCGCGGACTGTTTTCCGCTGGCAGCAACATTGCTATTAGCTCGGCTGGAACCATCTCTGCGACGGGCAGCGCCACATCCAGCGGCGTCAGCGGCGCCTCCTATAGCATCGCTGACTTGCCGGTCGTGACGACAATTTCCACGGGGGATCTGGTTGGAATTAGTCAGAGTGGCTCCGCCGATTCCATTACCTACCAGAATTTTCTGAACGGGCTGACCATCAACGACGCGCAGCCCGCCGCTGCAGCATCAAACAGCGATACTACTTGGGTCGCGCAGGCTAGCGACACAATGGTCTGTCAGACCTTTGGCGCCATATGGGCATGGATAGTGTCTAATCAACCGAGTTACAAATATCCCGTAGTCGAGATAACTACAAGCACGACGCTGGATGGAACAGTACACAACGGGAGAATTCTTGTGTGCAGCCAACCGATCACATTAACGCCGGTGTTTGCCAATATGGGATCCGGCTTTGCGTGTAACGTTATCAATCTGAGCGGAGCCAATGTGACTTTCGGCGCTGGTATCGTGAGTTCGTCGGGGACATCGGTTCTTCCCTCGGGCCTCTCGTGCATGATGCAAGGCGTGTCGTATTCAGGTGGCAGCGTCATCTATGCGTCGGTCTCGGGTGGTGTAACTCAGAGTATCGAAACTATACCGGGCGCCGTCACCGGTGTTGTCATTACCGGGGTTTCAAGCGATGGGGCCTCGTTGGCTTGGGTGGCACCTGCCTCGGGAGGTTCGGTTACGAGCTATAACGTGCAATACCAGGCGAGCGGAGCGACAGCCTGGAGTACGGCAAATTCAGCCGTCATCGGCACAAGTTATAACATTTCGAACCTCCAGGCATCCACCACCTATGACTTTGTGATATTTGCTGCGAATTCCGCCGGATCCGGTCCATCGTCTAGCGTGGTCACGGGGGCCACCGCCGCAGCGGCTGGCGTTCTTCCCGGCCAGATTACCGGGTTTACCGTCAATGCGCCAACCAGCACGACTCTTTCCCTCGCATGGTCTGCACCCGGTGTCGGGACCACTCCAATCAGCTATACGATCAGCTATCGACCAACCGGCACAACGGCATGGACGACATATGCATCCGGTCTTTCGGGCACGGCAACCATCGTAACCAGCCTTTCGGCGAGCACCAGCTACGACTTTGAGGTATTTGCTAACAATTCCGCCGGATCCGGTCCATCCTCTAGCGTTGTCACGGGAGCCACCGCCGCAGCGGTGGGTGTTGTTCCCGGGCAGGTCACCGGGCTTATTGCCGGTGCGCCAACGGACACGACTCTTTCCCTCACATGGTCCGCACCCAGCGTCGGGACCACTCCGATCAGCTATACGATCAGCTATCGACCAACCGGCACGACGGCATGGACGACATATGCATCCGGCCTTTCGAGCACGGCAACCAGCGTAACCGGACTTTCGGCGAGCACCAGCTACGACTTTGAGGTATTTGCAACCAATGCCTTGGGGAATGGGATGCCGTCGTCCGTAGTCTCGCAAAGTACGGCCGCGGCCGGTATTTCGGTGACCGCGATCACATGGAATGCCCCCCCGTCGGGTAGCTACACGCATGGTAGCGGCCAGATCGGCGTGAACGCCAAAATCACACCGTCCAATGCTCCGGTTCAGTTTGGGTTTTGGACGTCGCCAACGACCCCACCGGCCAATTGGACCCAGGCGTCCTACGTCAATACCGATCTCTGGGGCGCCTACGTCAATAACCCGGCGACTCCGGGAACCTGGTATGCCTGGGTTGAAGGTACGAACGGCAGCCTACCAACGGTATACCCGACTCCTTTTACGGTGACCTAGATGAGTGTCGCCTTCGTGGGGCCAAATTCGCCGATGGGAATTGGCGGCGGCCAGGTGGCGCTTTGGACGGCCCTGCGGGCATCGCCGATTTCCTCCAACTCAGGAGCGGGTAGTTCGTCGCCGACTTCCATTGATAACGTCGTGGCTTGGTGGGACGCAAGTTCAGTCGGTGGGTTCCGCGACCCGAGCGGCAATCCGATTATGGGGTGGAATTTGCCCGTAGGGAGCCTGCCCAACAGCTGCGAAGCCGGTTGTGCGCTCACGCCCTACTCCTTCGGTGTCTTGGCGGGCCCTCCAGTGGCGACCCCCAGGCTTAATGGCCATTTAGGAGGAATAGGGCTGGTCGTAGGTGGCGCGAACACGCTGGCTCCAGCGCTTGATCCCGATCTCGGCTTTAGTGCTGCTACCTTGAGTTACAGCTCGGCAGCGAGTTGGACCTGGTACCTGGTTTGGTCACGTCCGAATTGGCGGCAGAACTCCGGACGAGACGCCAATCCGATCACTCTGATGACGCTGGGGTCGTCCCCGATATTGCAGGCGGACAGTTCCGGCGGCGGATCCCGGCTCGTGCTGTTTCCTGGCGCGAGCGAGACGGTGTTGTCGTCTTCGCTCGAACGCCGCCACACTCACTCGATTGTCCTGCGCTACACAGCCGGGAGTGGGGTCGACGCGTGGTTGGATGCAACACAGGTTGCCACCGCAGCGCCCATACCGCCGGGCTTTGCGGGCGGGTCAATCGTACTTCTGCACGACACCACAGTATTTGGGGGCGCGCAATGCTGGCTGCATGAAGCCGCGGTATGGGCGAACGCAATTAGCAACACCGACGTATCAAGTCTACTGACCTTCGCAACACGCTGGGTGCTAGGCAAACGTGTCGGGATCATGCTCGTGGTGAACGGGCAATCCAATGCGATAAACTACTCGCTAAATGATGGAGCGGCCACGCTACTGGTTCAGGGCATAGCTTGGTATATCGGCGCACTCGCCTACAACATACTAGCGACGACGGGTAGCCCCAGCAGTTACACCATGGAGAGCGGCAACGGAATTTACCTGGTAGTCGAGGGCAACTATCCCGGCAGCTTCGTCAGTGATCCAGAGAATGGCTCTGATCCGTCGGGGTGGCAATTGGGAGCGGACGGTGAGGCAGATACGAAGGCGATCGGCGCGCTCTCAGCGGAGGATAGTAGCGACGTCTGCGCGTTGTTATGGCCCTGGAGTGAGACGGACAGCCTCCGATTGTACTCGGAAAAAGCAACCTTCATGGCGGCGGCCGAGCGCTTCTTGCTGCTGGCGCGGGGTATGCTTGACCGGCCGGCCGGCGCACTCCCTTTGGTGTGGTGGAATGCGATTCCGTATGGCAGCACTGGCGGTATGCAGATGCATAGAGAAGTCGTGGCAGCGATGTCCGAAAGCTCTTCCCAGAATGTCGTCGTCGGTAACCCGCAAACTACCGACAGCAATCCGCGCGACAGTTCATGGAACCCGGCCACCGGTATAGCCACCGGCGGCGATTCCTCGCACCGTGATGCCCTCGATAATCAACGATTTGCGCGCTTGGCTGCTCCGATAGCGGCGCGCGCATTACTTGCCTCTGGTCGAGGCGGCGTATTCACATCAATCCCCGACGGCATACCCCAGGTCGGTGGGCCGACAATCATACATGTCTATCGACAGAGCGATTCATCGCTGATTCTTACCGTTCAACAGGATACCGGAACAGATCTTATCGTCCCACTCCAGGCGGCGGTTGGCGCTGGCTTTGCCGTTATGGACGGTGGCAATATCGAAAACCCTGGTTCTATCGTTGCGGCGATAGCGTGTGCACGAATAGATGCCAACCATCTGCTTGTGACGTTGGCAAAAAAACTCGTGAGTCAGAGTAGTTCCTGCAATCTTTATTATCCATATGGAAACATCACGATCGGACGGGGAAATGCAGTAACTGACAACTTCTCGAGCCAGTCTCCTCTCACCGGTTGGGATATCGTTGGAGATCTTGGCAGCGCGTGGGCGCTAGACTTCCCGCTTGCCGCCACCACGACGCCAATACCAATTAGCGACGTGCCGAGCTAGTATGGTGAGCGAGCCTTTAAGTGTCCGTCCGGAGACTTTGCG
>PLXO01000199.1 GCA_003151425.1 Acetobacteraceae bacterium | reverse complement strand
GGCTTAATTGACGACAGGCCGTAGTGGAACGGAACAAGAATAGACGGGGCTGCGGCAATCCAGGATCGGCGTCCCTCCGTCACGCTGGCGGAGCCTGATCCGCCGTCGGTCAGCGCCTCGGCCGAAGCCACCGCGCCGGCCGCTTCTGCGGCGCCCGCGCCCACGTCGCCTGGCTCTGCGCCGTCCGCCTCCGCCTCACCCGCCTCCGCCTCCGCCTCACCCACCTCCGCCGCGCCCGCCTCCGGGCCGGGCGCGAAGTTCATCGGCATTGCGCGGGACCCCGCGCGACGTGCTGAGCTCCGCCTGGCACTTCTTTCCCAGGCCGCCGCCGGCGGACGAGGCGGCGGCCCCAAGACCGCGTTCATTGCGAGCGCGTTCCCGGCGCTGGATAATGGCGCGCGCACGATGCTGGCACTGGCGGAACAATTCCCGTCCGACTGCATGAACGTGACGTATGAGCACATGCGCGCGGCGCCGGCACCGGTCGCGACGGCGCTGTTCCGGTTTCTAGGCGTGGCCGACGGCGGCGATCTCGTGGCGGAGTGCGTCGCACGGACCTCGTTCGCCGCGCTGTCCGGCGGGCGTGCCCCCGGCGAGGTGCGGAACGGATCGTTCTTCCGCAAAGGCGTTGTCGGCGACTGGCGTTCGACGTTCACGCCCGAGATGAACGCGATGATTTTGGGCAAGCTCGGGTGGATGTATCCGCGTTTCGGCTGGGTGCCGTAGCCACGCTGCGTCGCTCGCGACCCGAGGGCACTACGCCGCCAGGCCGTAGCGGACGGCGACCCATAATTTCTGCCACGCCGGCAGGCTGACGCGCTGATCCAGCCGCTGCCAGCCGCGCCGCTCCAGCCGCGCCAGGATCGCCGCATAGGTGGCGCCCATCAGCCGCGCCGGGCGCATCGCCTGCCGGTCGCAGCCCGCCATCGCCTCGCGCGCGGTGCGGAACTGCGCGTGGGCCAGCGCGGCGACGCGCGCGCAGACCTCGGGCAGACGCGGCGCGCGCAGCGCGGCCAGCGGGTCGTGCGGCACGTCCGCCGCGTCGAGGTACTCATGTGGCAAATACAACCGGCCGCGCTCGGCGTCCTCGCGCACGTCGCGCAGGATGTTGGTCAACTGCAACGCGCGGCCGAGCGCATGCGCCACACGATCCGCCGCCGGCGAGGCGTCGCCGAACGCGCGCACTGACAGCCGCCCGACGGCCGCCGCGACGCGGTCGCAATAGAGATCCAGCGTGGCAAGATCGGGTGCGACGATCGGCGTCTCGGCATCCATCTGCATGCCATCGATCACCGCCAGAAAATCCTCCCGGCGCAGCGCGTAGCGCCGCACCGCTTCGGCCAGCACGCGGGTCACCGGGTCGTCGGTGATGCCGTGGTAGAGATCGGCGATCCGTGCACGCCAGGCGCCGAGACGCGGCAGACGTTCCGCCAGCGGTACCGCCTCGTCGTCGGCGATGTCGTCAACCACGCGGCAGAAGGCGTAGATCGCATACATCGCGTGTCGCCGATCGGGCGGCAGCACGCGCATGCCGCGATAGAACGAGGTGCCGGCCGAGCGCACGATCGCCTCCACCGCGTCGAGATCGGCCTGCGCCGCGCCCAATGGGGTCGCGGGCGGGGTGGTCGATCGCGTGCTGGGTGGGGTCATCGGCGGGTTCATCGGGGCGGGTTCAAGGGGGGATCATAGGGGCACGATCATAGGGGCGGGATCATTGGGTTGGGTCACCGGTCACGGCAGATGGCGCAACGACGCGAGCGCGCTGGCCGCCGCATCGCCCTTGGTCAACCTCACCCGCGTCGCCAGCGGATCGCCGTGGCGCAGCCGCCGGGTCAGGCGACGGGCCAGGCCGACGATCACCGCCGTCTCCAGCCGCAGCCTTCGGCTGTGCGTGCGGCGCGGCAGGTCCGCGGCCTGAATGTTCAGCGCGTCCACCCGGTCGAGCAGCGCATCGAACACGGCGCGCAGCCCGCCGGTCTGCCGCGGCCGGCGGACGTCATCGATCGTCGCGCCATGCCGGGTCAGCAGATCGAGCGGCAGGTAGCTTCGGTCCAGCATCGCCAGATCATCGGCGCAGTCCTGCAGGTGGTTCAACACCTGCAACGCGGTGCACAGCGCGTCCGATGGTGCGTGCGTCGCGCGGTCCTCGTTGTGCAGGTCGAGCACGTGCCGCCCGACCGGCATCGCCGAATAGCGGCAGTAGTCGTACAGCTCGTCCCAGTTCGCGGTGCGCTGCTGGGTGGCGTCGCGGCGGAACGCGACCAGCAGGTCGGTGGCGTGGCGCGCGGTGACGCCGGTCGCCGCCAGGCTCGCACGCAGCCGCAGCGCGCTGGGCGATCCGGAGTCGCGCTGGCCCAGCAGCACCGCCTCCATCGTGTCCAGCCGCGCGATCTTCTCGTCCGCCGGCAGGGCGACGGAGTCGGCGACGTCGTCGGCGTTGCGGGCGAAGGTGTAGAAGGCGTGGACGTGCGGGCGCAGGGCGCGGCTGATCAGCAGGGAGCCGACCGGGAAGTTCTCGTCGCCGCGATCCTTGCCCGACCAGGTCTCGACGTTGTCGGCCGCGTTGCCATCGGGCTGTTGGCTGGCCGCGCGTGGCGCAGTGTCTGCTTCCCTGGATTTGATGCGGTGGTCGACGGGACGTGCTTCGCTCGTCTCGGCCTGTGCGGGCGGATCGATCGGTCGGCTCACGCCTTGGGTCACGACACGAACCGACCGGGACCCGGAATGGCCCGCAAAGCAGCAAGGTTCACCGCGGAGCACGCGGAGGAAGGCCGGGAAATACGCTTCGCGCGTAGCGCCCAAATTGTCTTCTCCGCATTCTCCGCGGTGGATCTTCCTTTTGTCTTCTCCGCGTTCTCCGCGTTCTCCGCGGTGGATCTTTCTTGCGATGGGGCGGCCACCCGGGTTCCAGACCACGGGTGCGCGGACGGCGCCGCCGCCGCGCGCATCACCCGCTCATCCGCTGATAGTCGCGCTGCTTCCACCGCACCCCTCGCCCGCGATGATACGCCACCGCCGAGCTGATCGTCGCCGCCATGTAGAACAGCGCAACCGCGGGCAGGGCGACCGCCCACGCCGGCGACCGGGCGAACCGGCGCAACGTCGGCAGATACGACCACGCCATCCCGCCCCAGGCCAAGACGCCGAACAGCCGCGCCGCCCCGTGGCCGAACAGGGCCGCCGCCGGCGGCACGAGGAATGTCAATGCCATGCCGAGCGTGGTCGCCGCCAGCAGCAGCGGCGAGAAGCGAAGTTGCACATAGGCGGTGCGCACCACCATGCGCCAGATGTCGGCGAATCCTGGATACGGCCGCACCGAACGCGCCAGCTCCGAATGGCCGAGCCAGATGCGCCCGCCGCGCTTGAACGCGCGCGCCAGTGCCACGTCGTCGATCAGCGCGCCGCGCACCGCGGCGATGCCGCCAATCCGGGCGAGGGCGCGCCGGCGGAGCAGGAGGGTCCCGCCCGCCGCGGCGGCGGTGGCGCGCAGCGGATCGTTTACCCAAGCGAACGGATAGAGCAGCTGGAAAAAATAGACGAAGGCCGGCACCAGTGCGCGCTCCGCCAGGCTGTCGCAGGCCAACGCCACCATCTCGGAAACCAGGTCGAGGCCGTCCTGCTCGGCCCGCGCCACCAGCGCCGACAGGTGGCGCGGATCGTGCACGATGTCGGCATCCGTCAGCAACAGCAGCTCGACACCGCCGGCGGTGTCGGTCGCCGCGTTGATGCCCGTGTTGATCCCGTCGGGGATCGCCGCGTCGATCCCTTGCGCGACCGCCCACAGCTTGCCGCTCCAGCCGGCGGGCGGCGGTGTGCCATCCAGCACGCGCAGCCGCTTGTCGTTCACTTCCCTTGCCACCTCCCTTGCCAGGGCGCCAGTGCCGTCGGTGCTGCCGTCATCGACAAGGATCACCCGATAGCGGCCGGGATAGTCCTGCGTCAGCAACGAGCGCAGCATCGCGACGATCACGCCTGCCTCGTCGCGCGCCGGCACCACGATTGCCACCGGGGGCGCTACCGGCGGCGCTGCCGGGCGCGCCACCGTCGGCGCCGTCACTGGCCGCGTGGCCGCGAGGGTCGGGCCCGACTGCCAGAAATTGCCATGCAGCAGGATCAGGATGAGCCAGACCAGCAGCGCCAGGCCGGCAAGGCCGGTCACGTTCGCACCGCCGCCGTCACGTTCGCACCGAACCCATCACGTTCGCACCGCACCCGTCACGTTCGCACCGCACCCATCACGTTCGCACCACACCCATCACATTCGCACCGCAACCATGTTGTTGGCGAGGAACCAGGCGACCGCCTCCTTGATCGCCGGGCGCACCGGGCGCGGGGCATAGCCCAGCTCGCGGATCGCCTTCTCGGAGGAGAAATACATCTTGTGGCGCGCCATCCGCAGATGGTCGCGGGTGACCCGCGGTTGCTTCTTGAACACGCGAGACAGCAGCTCGTCGACCCAGGCCACCGGCCACATCAAGGTAGGCGTGACCTTGATCCGCGGCGGCTTGCGCCCGGCCTCCTCGGTGATCATCGTGAGGATCTCAAGCAGCGTCAGGTTCTCGCCGCCGAGGATATAGCCCTCGCCGATCCGCCCGCGCTCGAGCGCCAGCACATGGCCGATGGCGACGTCCTCGACCCGCACCAGGTTGAGACCGGTGTTCATGTAGGCCGGGATTCTCCCGTTGGCGGCGTCCACGATCATCCGCCCGGTGGGTGTCGGCTTGATGTCACGCATGCCGACCGGCGCCGCCGGGTTGACGATCACCGCCGGCAGGCCCTCGTCGCGGATCAGCGTGCGGACCGCCTGCTCGCCGAGGTATTTCGAGCGCTTGTAGGCGCCGACGATCTTCCGCGGGTCGACCGGCGTGGTTTCGTCGGCGGGCGAGCCGTCCTTGGTCATGCCGAGCGCCGCGACCGAGCTGCAATGCACGATCCGCTCGACCCCGGCCGCCTGGGCGGCGCGCATCAGCCCGACGGTGCCTTCGACGTTGGTGCGCAGCATCTCGGTGGCGTTCGGCACCCAGATCCGATAGTCCGCCGCGAGGTGGAACACGTAGCGGCATCCCGCCATCGCGCGCGCCACCGCGGCGGGGTCGTTGAGATCGCCGAAGATGATCTCCGCCTGGAACCCGTGCAGGTTGCGCCGGTTCGAGGTGGAGCGGACCAGGACGCGAATCTGATGGCCGCGGGCACCCAGCTCGCGGGCGACCGCCGAACCCACGAAGCCGGTCGCGCCGGTTACCAGCGTTG
>PLXO01000175.1 GCA_003151425.1 Acetobacteraceae bacterium | reverse complement strand
CCTTCACCGACAGCACCGCGGTCATGCCTTCCCGCATGTCCTCGCCGACAAGCTGGAGCTGTTCCTTCTTGCCCATCCCTTCGGCGTATTTCGTCACCACGCGGGTCAGCGCCTGGCGGAACCCGGCGAGATGCGAGCCGCCGTCGCGCTGCGGGATGTTGTTGGTGAAGCACAGCATCGTTTCGTGATACGAATCATTCCACGATAGCGCGAACTCGACGCGGATGCCGGCATCGGTCTCCGGCACGCGCAGGCTGATCGGCGGCGTGAACACCGAGGTCTTGGAGCGATCGAGCCAGTCGACGAAGGCCACCAGGCCACCGTCGTAGCGCATCACCACCTCGCGCTTCTCGGCATGGCGCTCGTCGCGCAGCACGATGGTCAGGCCGGAGTTCAGGAACGCCAGCTCGCGCAGCCGGCGCTCCAGCAGCGCGAAGTCGAAGTCGGTGTGGGTGAAGGTGGCGGGGCTGGCTTTGAATATCACCTCGGTGCCGTCGGGCGCATCGGACGGACCAACCACGGATAGCGGGGCCTCGGCATCGCCATTACGGAAGCGGATGAAATGCTCCTGGCTGTGGCGCCAGACGCGCACCTCCATCCACTCCGACAGCGCGTTCACCACCGCCGCGCCGACGCCGTGCAGCCCGCCCGACACCTTGTAGGAGTTCTGGTTGAATTTTCCGCCGGCGTGCAGCCGCGTCAGCACCACCTCGACGGCCGAGATGCCTTCGTCCTCGTAGATGTCGACGGGGATGCCACGGCCGTTGTCGCGCACGGTCACGCTGCCGTCGCCGTTCAGCGTCAGCTCGACCCGCGTGGCGTAGCCGGCCTGCGCCTCATCCACCGCGTTGTCGATGATCTCGAACGCCATATGGTGCAGGCCCGAGCCGTCATCTGTATCGCCGATATACATGCCCGGCCGCTTGCGCACGGCGTCCAGGCCCTTGAGCACGGAGATCGACGCGGCGTCGTACGCATCGCCGTTCGAGGCCCCATTCGAACCCCCGTTCGAGGCAGCGTTGGAAGCCCCGTTCGAGGCCCCATTCGAAGCTCCGTTCGAAGCAGCATTGGAAGCAGCAGAATCAGGCGGCGGCGCGGCTTCGTCGGTCATGCCGGCAGGGAACTCCGGGAGCTGTGTGGATACTCTAGTTATATAGCGACTACAGCGTCGTCCGCCCAGGGGCAGGCGGGTGGAAGGGGGGCTAAAATTCGCTCTCCGACAGCAACTTTCCCTCGCCGGTGCGCAGCAGTTCGGCGGCGCCGCGCAGCGGGGCGAAGATCCCGGCATCCGTGCCGGTGATCAGGGTCTGGGCGGGCAGGCGCGCGAGCGCGGCGAACAGCGCGGCGCGGCGTTCGGGGTCCAGGTGGACGGCCGGTTCGTCCAGCAGCAGCAGCGGGGCGGTGCCGCGCGCCTCGGCGATCAGCGCGGCATGGCCCAGGATCAGACCGACCAGCAGGGTCTTTTGTTCGCCGGTGCTGGCCAGCGCCGCGGGGTGGCGGGTCGCGGCATCGCTCATCGCCAGATCGGTGCGGTGCGCGCCCAGCGCCGCGCTGCCTGCGGCGGCGTCGCGCGCGCGGGTGCCGGCGAGGCCGGCGCGTAGCCAGTCCTCGACCTCGAGGGCCGGGGCCGCCTCCAGGCGTTCGGCGATCGGGCAGACCAGGGCGAGGTGGGCGGCCGGGAAGGGTTCCGCGGCGCCGGCGGCCAGCGTCGCGTTCAGATGAGCGACCAGTGTGGCGCGGGATGCGGTGGCGGCGACGGCGTGGCGCGCCATTGCATCCTCCAGGCCCGCAAGCCAGGCGGGGTCGGTACGGCCCTCCGCCAACAGACGGTTGCGCTGCGCCATGGCGCTGTCGTGCGCGGCGATCTCGCGGGCATGCCCGGGCTCAAGCGCCCAGACCAGGCGATCCAGAAAACGGCGCCGGCCGGACAGTGCCTCCTGAAACAGCCGGTCCATCTGCGGGGTCAGCCAGACGGCGGCCACGCGGGCGGCGATCTCTGCTTGGCTGCGCGGGGCCTCGCCGTCGAGACGGAACACGCGACGTTCCCCCGGACGGTGGTGGTTCCCGGAGCGGTCGCCTGGCCGGTCCCCTGGCTGATCACTTGGCCGATCCCCAGGGCGCTCCCCTGGCCGGTCGCCTGGGCGATGGTCCCCGGGGCGGTCTCCTGGGTAATGCTCCGGATATTCCCCAGCGCGCCCTCCGCCGCCTTCGGGCGCGGTACCGGTGCCGATGTCGGTTTCCCCTTCGGCCGAGGAGAACCGGCCGGCAACCGCCCAGCCGCCTGTCGCCCCGTGCCGCGCCAGGTCAGCCATCCGAGCGCCGCGCAGGCCACGCCCCGGCGTGAGCAGCGACACAGCCTCCAGCAGGTTGGTCTTGCCGCTGCCGTTCGGCCCGACCAGCACGCTGATCCGCGCCCACGGATACCAGGTCAGTGAGTGGTACGAACGGAAATCGCTAAGGATCAGTCGGATCAAGCGCATGGCAAAGCCGTCAGACTGCCCTCTGACGACTGAAAACTGACAAGTGACGCCTGATAACTCAGACGCGCATCGGCATCAGCACGTACAGCGCGCTGCTGTCGGTCGCGTCGCGCACGACGGTCGGCGCCGAGCCGTCGGCAAAACAGAATTCCACGTCGCCCTCGATCTGATCGGTGATGTCATTCAGATAACGCGCCTGGAAGCCGATCTCCAGCGGCGAGGATTCGTACTTCACCCGCTCGCCATCCAGTTCCTCGCTGGCAGTGCCCTGCTCGGGGCTGGCTGCCGACAGCGTCAGCAGATCGCGCTGCAGCGTCAGCTTCACCGGCCGCGACCGCTCGGCGGAGATGGCCGCCACGCGCCCCACCGCATCAGCAAAATCCTTCTTGCCAACCCGGAGAACCTTGTCGTTGCCGCGCGGGATGACGCGTTCGTATTCCGGGAAGGTGCCGTCGATCAGCTTGCTGGTCAGCAGGATGGAATCAACGTGAAACTGGATGCGCGTGTCGGACAGCGCAAGCTCCACGCCGCCGCTGACCTCGTCGAGCAGCTTGCGCAGCTCGTTGATCGTCTTGCGCGGGATGATCACGCCCGGCATGCCACCGGCGCCGTCGGGCAGCGGCTCCTCGACGCGCGCCAGGCGGTGCCCATCGGTGGCGACGGCGCGCAGCACGCGCGTGCCCTCGCTGTCGGCGACGTGCAGGTAGATGCCGTTCAAGTAATAGCGCGTCTCCTCGGTGCTGATCGCGAAACGAGTGCGGTCGATCAGGCCGCGCAACTGCTGCGCCGACAGGGTGAAGCGGTGCGGCAGCGCGCCGGCGGTCATCGACGGGAAGTCGTCGGTCGGCAGCACCACCAGATGCGTGCTGTAGCGCCCGGCACGCAGCGCAAGCTGCGCGTCGCCGCCCGGATGATCGAGTTCGACCTCGGCGCCCTCGGGCAGCTTGCGGACGATTTCATACAGCGTGGCAGCGGGAGCGGTGCAGGCGCCGTTGCGGGTGGTGCTGGCGGCGACGTCCTCGATGACGGCGATCTCCATGTCGGTGGCGGTCAGCGACAGCTTGCCGTCGCGCACCGCGATCAGGACATTGGCCAGGATCGGGATGGTGTTCCGCTTCTCGACCACGCTCTGCACGTGGGCCAGCGCCTTCAACAGCGTTGCGCGGTCGGCCTTGAATTTCATCCTGGCAATCCTCTGAGGCTCCGGCCGACGGGCTAAGGCACCGGCCTCTGCGGCGCCCGGGGGCGAATCGAGCATAGACTGTAGCAACAGGAAAATGCGCCGAAAAGCACGCACATGCGCCGGCCGCAGGAAGCAAGGCTGGGGCTCCGCCCCAGCCTTGCTTCCTTCAGGACTGCAACATACGGCGCAGCAATTCGACGTCTTCGGCGAAGGCAGCGTCGCGCGCCATCAGTTCCCCGATGCGGGTAACGGCGTGCATCACGGTTGTATGGTCGCGGTTGCCGAACTTGCGGCCGATTTCCGGCAGGCTGCGCTGGGTAAGCTGCTTCGCCAGCCACATGGCGATCTGGCGCGGCCGGGCCACGGCGCGCGCACGGCGGGGCGAGGACATGTCGGTCAGCCGGATGTTGTAGTATTCAGCGACCTTGCGCTGGATCTCCTCGATGGTCAGGCGGCGGTCGTGTGCCTTGAGGATGTCGTGCAGCACTTCGTGCGTGGCTTCCAGCGTCACCTGGCGGTTGAACAGGTTGGCATGCGCCACCAGCCGGTTCAGCGCGCCTTCCAGTTCGCGCACGTTGGAGGTGATCTTGTGCGCCAGGAACTCCAGAACCTTGGGCGGCACGCTGACGCCGGCGCGGATCGCCTTCGCCTCCAGGATCGACAGGCGCAGCTCGTAGGTCGTCGAATGCAGATCGGCGACCATGCCGTGGCTGAGCCGCGTGCGCAGCCTCGCTTCGAGGCCTTCGAGGTCGGACGGCGACACATCGGCCGAGACGACGATCTGCTTGCCGGCTTCCACCAGGGCGTTGAAGGTGTGGAAGAACTCTTCCTGCGTGTTGTCCTTGCCGATCAGGAACTGCAGGTCGTCGATCATCAGCACGTCGGCGCTGCGCAACTGGTCCTTGAATTCAATTGTCGCCTGGCTGCGGATTGCCGCGATGAAGCGGTACATGAAACGTTCCGCCGACATATACGCGACAGTGATCGGGGGACCGCCGGCGCTGCTGCTGCGGGTCACCATTTCCCAGGCGATGGCGTGCATCAGATGCGTTTTGCCAAGGCCGACACCGCCATACAGGAACAGCGGATTGAATCCCTGGCTGGCCGGCTGCTCGGCCACGCGCCGGGCGCAGGCATGGGCAAATTCGTTCGGCTTGCCGACCACGAACGCATCGAAAGTGAAACGGGGATCCAGGCCGGTGGTCAGCTCGGCCCGCGGCTCGTTACGATATTCTGCTTTGGGTTCCCCTTTGGGTTCTCCCCTGGAATCGCCGCGTTCGTCGGCCCGCGGCATGCCGCGCCCGTTGCTGCTATGCGGGGTGCTCATATGAGGCTCGCCGCTGGGACCGAGACTTTCGGCCAGTCCGCTCGGCGCGCCGCCGCCGACGCGGATGTCGACGCGGCGGATCGCAGGGTTTTCTGCTTGCCACAACGCGCTCAGGCGATCGGCGTAATGCTCGCGCACCCAATCGCGCAGGAACCGCGTGGGAAGATGCAGCGCGATCTCATCGCCGTCGACGCCGGCCAGCATCATCTGGCGCAACCAGGTACGGTACTCGACCTCGCCGACTTCCTGCAACAACCGCCCCCGGATCCGTGCCCACTGCGCCGCAAGTTGCGCTGGACCCGTTGGGTCCGGCGGCGTGGTCGTGGGCATGTCGCGCTCCCCGAGTCCAAGCTCAATCAGCTCGACGCCTGACCCCATCGAACCCCCCATTGTCAGCAGCTCTGTGCGGCCGCCATGATCGAACTGCACGCTGCGCCCCGAACCGATCAAGCTTGCTGTTGCGAGCCGGAGAGACGTTTCAGCGGGCCGCCGATCAGCGCTGCAACGTTTACGTCACGCAGCGGACCAGCGCGAATCAAATTTTGCGGTATGGGTGAGGCATCGAGCTAAACGCAATAAACTTACAGAAGATCGCAGCCCTCTACTTCGGCTGGACTACTGATACACTTGCCCAAGTCTCTGTATTTGCGTCTTTGCGACAATCTCGGCCAGCAAACGGCCGCAGGTTGCGCATCGGCTGGTCGGCTTGTGCCGCTGCCGCGGCACCACGGCGTCAGGCGCCGGCCAATGCCTTGATGCGCGCGGACAGCCGCGACAGTTTGCGCGCCACCGTATTGGCGTGCACCACACCCTTGCTTGCCGCGCGCTGCATCTCGGGCTGCGCTTGTCGAAGCGCCTCCTGCGCGGCCGCCTTGTCGCCGCCGGCGATCGTCGTTTCGACCTTCTTGATGAAGGTCCGCATGCGCGACTTCCGCGCCTGGTTGCGCAGGGTGCGCGTCTTGGTCTGGCGGATGCGCTTGCGGGCAGAGGCGGTATTGGCCATGGGTCAGATATCACTCGAGCGGAAGCTGGGACAAATAGGAACGGCGACGCCGCAGCGCCAGAGGGAGGGTTTTCTATGGAGCCCCCTCCCGCGAGTCAAGCCGGCGGGCCAGCTCAGTAAAAATGAAACGCGAGTGTGTCTTCGCGGTCCGGTGTGTCTTTGTTGGTCCACTGTGTCTTTGTGGTCCAGTGTGTCTTTGTGGTCCGACGTGTCATTGTAGTCCTCTGGGCAACCCGGCCAGGCGACCCTCTCGCGGAGCGACGGTGTTCGGCTGGAGATGCGTTTCCAATGGCTTGCTGGCGCTCTCGGAGGCCATAATGGCGATGCACCGCGGCGGAACGCGCTGCGCTTTCGACCGCCGCCGGTGAGATCCTCAACCCCCGATAGCAGTCTTGCCACGAATAGTAACTTTGCCGTGTGTTCGCCGCTGGCATGGACGCGAGCGGCGCCAGCGTTGCGCCGGGTGCCCGGGCAGGACAAAGCGATCGAGGCCGCGCTGGATGCGACCCGGCTCGAAACCGGCCAGCAACGCGCGGCCGCCAGCGAGACCGCCTGGCACGGCTTACACCGACTTCCGGTGGCAGGCCGGCGCGGGGAAAGCGACGCGCCCATTGACGTACATCATTGGCGCATTGGCGCGCGCACCGCCATGCTGCCGGCATGGACCTCCCACCGACCCAGGCGCACGAGCGCCCGCACGAAAAATACCAACGCCTGATCGCGGCAGCGCACCGCCTGCCGCCGATCACCGTGGCGGTGGTGCATCCCTGCGACGACGTCTCGCTGCAAGGCGCGATCGAGGCGCAGAAGCTCGGTCTGATCGCACCGATCCTGGTGGGGCCGCCGCCTCGTATCCAGAGCGTCGCCGACCGAATGGGGATCGACATCTCCGCGCTGCCGTTGATCGCCTCGGCGCACAGCCACGATTCCGCGGCGAAGGCGGTGGCGCTGGTGCGCGAGGCCAAGGCCCAGGCGCTGATGAAGGGCAGCCTGCACACCGACGAACTGATGGCGGCCGTCGTCGCGCGCGACACCGGCATCCGCACCGAGCGGCGCATCAGCCATTGTTTCGTGATGGACGTCCCCGGCCACCTCGATCCGCTGATCATCACCGACGCCGCCGTGAACATCGTGCCAACGCTGGAGGACAAGGTCGACATCGTGCAGAACGCAATCGACCTGGCGCATGCGATCGGACTGGCGGATGTCCGCGTGGCCATCCTGTCGGCGATGGAGACGGTGAACCCGAAGGTGCCCTCGACGATTGAGGCCGCGGCGCTGTGCAAGATGGCGGATCGCGGCCAGATCACCGGCGCGACGCTGGACGGTCCTCTGGCGCTCGACAATGCCATCGACCTGGCAGCCGCGGCGATCAAGCACATCGTCTCGCCGGTGGCCGGGCGCGCCAACGTCCTGGTGGTGCCGGATCTGGTGGCCGGCAACATCCTCGCGAAGAGCCTGAGTTTTCTGGCGGGTGCCGACAGTGCCGGCATCGTACTGGGCGCGCGGGTGCCGATCATCCTGACCAGCCGGGCGGACTCGCTGCCGGCGCGGCTGGCGTCCTGCGCGGTGGCGGCCCTGGTGGCGGCGGCGCGACGCGGCTTGACGGCAAACCGCGGTGAATGACAGCGGCGACGCTATCACACCGGGTCCGATGATGGGCCAAGGGCTGATTGCATTTCAGAGCGTCAGCCCCCGCGGATCTACCGTCGGCCCCTGCGTCTTCATCCGACGCCATGGCCCGGAACCATCACGACGCATTCGGAAACCACTCGCCCAGCACTTGCGCTTCGTCGAATGTGAGCAGATTTGGATCCATGCTTGGCCGCTCTCCATGCGCGTCCAGTGCGGCCACCGCAAGCCGTCGCGACGTGGGCAGGCGGCGCGCAATGATATCGCCCAGCGACAGTCGCAGGCTCGGGCTGTCTCGCAGCAACTCCTCGGCTTCGCTGCGCCCGCGCAGAATGGTCTCCTTCCAACCGGCGCGCGGCTCGGTTGCCGGCGAAATCTGCAGCTTGATCAGATGCTCAAGGACATTGCCGATATGGCCGGACAGCGCTGAACCTTCGGACCGACCCACCGATTCGATCTCGTCGGCGATGTTCGGCCAGTCCAGATCGGCGTCATTCACGCGTTCGCCCCCGGCGAGGCGGCGCAGCAGCGCACCTTGCCGCTCGCTCCAGGTATATACGTCTGTGTCGTACTGGCTCATGGCGTTCGACCCTCACCCGCGCATGCCGCGGCGAAGGCCGAGGTCGCTGCGACGCACTGGGCCGGGTCGATGATCAACGGTGTTTCCATTGCGATTTGGCATCGACAAGGCGCGCGGGCGGTGCTAAACGTCGGCGACCCATCTACACCACCAGCGCCGCACGCTCGGTCGTCGCCCGTGCCCAGGCGGCATCCATGTCGTCGTCGAACAGTTCCGTCAGTTTCTTCATCATCGTGCCGCCCAGCTCCTCGGCATCGACGATGGTCACCGCCCGGCGGTAGTAGCGCGTCACGTCGTGTCCGATGCCGATGGCGATCAGCTCCACCTGGTCGCGCGCCTCGATGTCGCGGATCACCTCGCGCAGGTGCTTCTCCAGGTAGTTCCCCGGGTTCACCGACAGCGTCGAGTCATCGACCGGCGCGCCATCGCTGATCACCATCAGGATGCGCCGATGCTCCGGCCGCACCAACAACCTGCGATACGCCCACAGCAGCGCCTCGCCGTCGATATTCTCCTTCAGCAGCCCCTCGCGCAGCATCAGCCCAAGGTTTTTCCGGGCTCGCCGCCACGGCTGGTCAGCCGCCTTGTAGACAATGTGCCGCAGATCATTCAGCCGCCCGGGATTGCGCGGCTTGCCGTCCTGCACCCATTTCTCGCGGCTCAGGCCGCCCTTCCAGGCGCGCGTCGTGAAGCCCAGCACCTCCACCTTCACCGCGCAGCGCTCCAGCGTCCGCGCGAGAATGTCGCCGCACATCGCCGCCACGGTGATCGGCCGCCCGCGCATCGAGCCCGAGTTGTCGATCAGCAGCGTCACGCACGTATCGCGGAACTCGGTGTCCAGCTCGCGCTTGTAGGACAGCGCCTGCATCGGGTTGACCACCACCCGCGACAGCCGCCCCGCATCCAGCAGCCCCTCGTCGAGATCGAACTCCCAGGCCCGCGTCTGCTGCGCCAGCAGCCGGCGCTGCAACCGGTTCGCCAGCTTGGAGATCACCCCCTGCAAATGCTGCAACTGCTGATCGAGCTGTTGGCGCAGCCGGCTCAGCTCGTCCGCATCGCACAGGTCGTCGGCATCGATCTCCTCGTCATGCAGCCGTGTATACGCACGATAGATCGCCTCGTTGCTGGGATTGGGCCGCTCCCGCCGAGGCTGCGGACCGCCGGGCCGATCGTCGCCATCCGCCACCGCGGCGTCGTCCTCGGACTCGCTGCCCTCGTCATCGGCCGCCTCGCCCTCCATTTCCTCGGGCTGGGCGCCGAGCATCGAGTCCGTGTCGGACTCGCTCGACCCCTCCCCCTCCGGGCTTTCTTCCTGCTGGCCGGACTGCTCGCCGTCCTCGCCTTCCTCGCTCTGGTCGTCCGGTTCCGCCTCGACCTCGGCTTCCGCCAGGTCGAGCGCCGCCAGCAGCTTGCGCGCCGCACGGGCGTAGGCGGTCTGGTTCTCCTGTGCCTGCCGCATTTCGCCAAGCGCCGCCTCGGCCGCGTCGCCCAGCGTGTCGCGCCACATGTCCAGGATGCGCAGCGCCGGCTCCGGCGAGGTCTCCCCGGACATCCGCTCGCGCGCCAGCAGGGCCAGCGCCGCGGCGATCGGCATCTGATCCTTCCGCGTCATGCGGTCGTAGCCCTCGGCCTGGCACTCCTCGGTCAGCTTGGCGCGCAGGTTGGCCGAGACGCCGGACATGTGGTGCGAGCCGATCGTCTCGACGCGCGCCTGCTCCAGCGCGTCGTAGGCATCGCGCGCTTCACGTCTGGCCGGCATCCGTGCGGCATGCACCGTGTCGTCGTGGTAGCGAAGCCGCAGCGCCAGCGAGTCCGACGCGCCGCGCAGCCTGGCCATCTCGGCGGCCGGCAGCGCGCGGGTGGGCAGCGGCAGCCGCGCCCGCTTGCCGGTGACGCCGGACGGGCCGGGCTGAAACGCCACTTGCACGTCTTGCTGCTCGGCCATCGCACGCAGCACCCCGGCGGTCGCGCGCTTGAATTCTTCGGCGCGTGTGTTGTCCTTCGAGGCGGTTCCGCTCATGGTTTTGCCCGCGGCGGCGGGTTGCGGTCCGCTTGTTGCCGACTGTGGCCTGTCAACCCGGGCATGCGATCCGCACCCGGCGATCAGGCGACCTGGCGCGTGGTGAAGCCGCCGGTCGGGATCTCCTCGTTGAAGCAGCGCTGATAGTACTCGCCGACCGTGGCGCGTTCCGCCTCGTCGCACTTGTTCATGAAGGTCATGCGGAATGCGAAGCCGACATCATGGAAGATGCGCGCGTTCTCCGCCCAGGTGATCACCGTGCGCGGCGACATNNACGATCTCGGTCTCCATGCCGTGCGGCAGGTAGTTCAGCGTGGCGACGATGTTCCAGCGGTCCATCTGGCCCTGATTGATCTGCTGCGTGCCGTGATACAGCCCGGTGGTGTCGCCGAGGCCCACCGTGTTGGCCGTCGAGAACAGCCGGAACGACGGGTGAGGGCGGATCACCCGGTTCTGGTCCAGCAGCGTCAGCTTGCCCTCGACCTCCAGCACGCGCTGGATGACGAACATCACGTCCGGGCGGCCGGCGTCGTACTCGTCGAACACCAGGGCGCAGGCGTGCTGCAGACACCACGGCAGGATGCCCTCGCGGAACTCCGTCACCTGCTTGCCGTCGCGCAGCACGATGGCGTCCTTGCCGATCAGGTCGATGCGGCTGATGTGGCTGTCGAGGTTGACGCGGATGCACGGCCAGTTCAGCCGCGCGGCCACCTGCTCGATATGCGTCGACTTGCCGGTGCCGTGGTAGCCCTGGATCATCACCCGCCGGTTGAACGCGAACCCGGCGCAGATCGCCAGCGTCGTCTCGCGGTCGAACTTGTAGGCGGTGTCGAGGTCCGGCACGTGCTCGGTGCGCAGCGAGAAGGCCGGCACCACCATGTCGGTGTCGATCTCGAACGCCTCGCGCGCGACCACCTCGGTGTCCGGCCGATTGATCTCGGAGGTGGGGCGAAGTTCAGCGAGCGCGATATCCTTATCCATCGTCGAACGTATCCTGTCTGTCACGTCGTGAAAGTGTAGTCCGGGCTGGCGCGCTGTCAAAGGTGCCGCCGGCGCCGCCGGGTTCGCCGCGCCCGCTTCTCCCGCATGGCTGGAAACCGCTGGAGAGCGGCCGGCCCGCCGGCACGATGATTTGTCCTGCCCTGCCGGCCCAGCGCAGTCAAGTCACTCCCCCTCCCCTTGAGGGAGGGGGTTGGGGGGAGGGGTCGGTGCCACCTCGAGACATAAATCGACCCCACTGGCGCGCGAATTCCACCGCCGCAAGTTCGCCCCGTCCTGACCACCGGGACGTAGCCTGCTGGAGGGTTTTGTAGGGAACCGTGATGCGGCACGAGCACACACCCCCGCCCGGCATCCGCGCCGTCGAACCGTACCGCTCCCCGTTGTATGGGGTCTTGTCCGAGTTTCGCGAGCAGACCCTTCCGCCCGACGGCGGATCGCAGCGCGGCGTCCGCACCGTCGAACCGCACCGCTCCCCGTTGTATGGGGTCTTGTCCGAGCTTCGCGAGCAGACCCTTCCGCCCAACGACAAACCGCAGCGCGGTGTCCGCGCCGTCAAACCGCGCCGCTCGACGTTCTATAGGATCGTGTCCAAGGGTTGCGAGCCGAGCCTTCCGCCCAACGACAGACCGCGGCGCGGCGTCCGCCCCGTCAGACCGCGCCGCTCCACGTTGTATGGGATCGTGTCCGAGAGTCGCGAGCCGACCCTTCCGCCCAACGACAGACCGCAGCGCGGCGTCCGCCCCGTCAGACCGCGCCGCCTCCACGTTGTATGGGATCGTATCCGAGGGTCGCGAGCCGAGCCTCCTGACCTAGGGCAGACCCGGGCCCGGCACCCGAGGCGTCGAGCCGCACCGTGCCACCACCGGGACAAGCGCCCGGTGGCAGGCTCCGTATAGCATCCTGGCGGAGTTTCGCGATCCGAACCTCCCGCCCGCGGACACACCCCCGCCCGGCATCGGCGCCGTCTGACCCACCGCGCCACCACCGGGACAAGCGCCCGGTGGCAGGCTCAGTATAGGAGCCTGTCGGGGTTTCGCGAGCCGAGCCACATGCCCAACAAGGATAGACCCCAGCCTGCAGCCGCCCCGCTCCGCCCGCCCCGTCTCCCGCTTCATAGGGTCTTGTCCTGATTTTGCGGATTGTGCCTCCTGCCCGGAGGCCGCCCCCAATCCGCGGCCGCCCCGTCCGCTCCGTCTCACGCTTCATAGGGTCTTGTCCTGATTTTGCGGATTGTCCCTCCTGCTCGGGGACCGACCCCAATCCGGCAGCCGCCCCGCCCGCTCCGTCTCCCGCTTCATAGGGTCTTGTCCTGATTTTGCGGATTGTGCCTCCCGCCCCGGGGACCGCCCCCAATTCGGCAGCCGCGCCGCTCGCACCGTCTCCCGCTTCATAGGGTCTTGNNTCATAGGGTCTTGTCCTGATTTTGCAGATCGCGTTCCGATCCGGGCGGCTGATGCTGCGGGAACGGGACGCTCGGCCGGCATGCCTTCTCCGCCAACACCCCAGCTCCAGTTGCATGGTCGTTGTCCACGTTTCGCGCGCCGCGACGCAGGGACCGGCGGCCGCACCTCCATGCGCCATCCGCCGTGCCATCCTCGCCGGGCGACCCGCCTTCCAGGGCGCCATGGCTGCAGTCGCATCCGCAAGCAGGCCCGCCCGAGGACAAGACCAGCCCCCCGCCGCCACCCGTCCCCTTGTGTCGTTCGACAGGTTGCCGGCCCGCCGCAACATTTTCGACCCCGCAACCGCGGCAGCCTCCGTGCGGCAAGGGGCGCGGAGGCGGGGCTGGGGGGCGACAATGGGGTGCATCGGTGATCCTGTTGCATGGACGTTAGTCGGTATGTCTTACATCAAATCGCCTCGCCTAAGCCAGGCAAACCGCCACGGCGCGCGATGCCCGCGCCTGCAACCGGCGTGAGCCGAGCCAGAGGTCAGGGCGTTCGGCGCTCCCTAGGCAAGCAGGCGTTCAACACGGGCGTAAGCCAGCTTCCAGCTGAGCCGTCCCGCGCCGCGAGAGATTGGGCTTAATGTTGTGCGGCGGCCGCCGCCTGGAAGGTTGCTCCCGTCGTTCCGCGTCTTTCGTGCCCGCCATCACTGATCGAGCACTTCGGTTCGGCAGGCACAGAATTGAACCAGGACTCGTCGCGGTGGATCGTCAGGCGTCACGCCCGCAGATCCGAACGAGCCGGGCGATCGGCTCGCCGCCGCGATGGGCGATGGGAGCCTCAAGGTGATTCGTGGCCACCCGCACCGCCCGGAAGTGGTGGCAGATGTTTGCAACCACCGCTAAAGACCAAGGCCGGAGGCGCGCAGCATGAAGATATCCCTGGCTCCCGAGTTGGAACGTCGTATCGCCGAGAAGGTCGAGAGCGGCCTCCACGCCAATGCGAGCGAAGTCGTCCGCGAAGGGCTCCGCCTGCTGCTTGAAACAGGCACGCTGCAAGACCGGCAACTCGCTCAGCTCCGCGCAGACATTCAAGTCGGTCTGGATCAAGCGGACCGCGATGAGCTTCTCGATGGCACGGCGTCGCGCGAACGCGTCAAGGCCGCCCTGACTGCGCAGGTCAGCCCACGGACGTGACACGGTATGCCCTCACTCCAATCGCGGAGGAGGACATCCGTGAAATCGCCGCCTGGATCGCGGGGCACAATCCGATCGCAGCCGAGCGTTTTGTCGATGCTGCCTATGATGCGTTCGAGTTTGTCATCCACCATCCGGCGATCGGTCACTACCGACGCGATCTGACCGACCAGTCGGCGCACTGTTGGCCAGTGAAGTACCGATGATCTGATCGTCTATCGTGAGACGGCACCCATCCAGATTCTGTGCGTTCCGGTGTGGTCGGTTTCCGCAACTGCAATGGGTGGGAGCGTGTTTCAGATCCCAACGGCCGGCGCGTAAACCAAGCAGACCGTGCGAAAACTCACCGCAGCACAGGCCCTCCGCAACTCCGATGCGCCCACGGACGGCGGACCGCAACAATGACTCCTAAAATGGTTTTTTGCCGTATCGATATTGCGCCACTCAGACGCGGAGCCGAGTTTTCACACGATCTGCAAGATATCTGCATCAGACACAGGCCGCTGATAAAATTGTGCTCTTCTGATACAAATTTCTAATACAGAATCCGAGCATGGTTCACGTCTAGCGCACCATCTCGAGAATGCGCCAAACCGGCCTCGTTTCGGAACAGCAGAAGGACGCCCCGGACGGGTCCGTGATCCCCGATCTTGGCCGTCAGTTCCATACGTTGCGCACCGGGCGCTGACGACCGGGCGAGAGTTTGCGGACTGAAAGCCGGCGGACCCGGGACCTACATCATCACGGCGCTGGAGAACGGTACGCGTTCCGCCATCTACGCTTGTTGATCACCTTTTCGAACGGCTGTCAGACGCACGGCCCGATTTCCACGACGACGCGCGCGGTGTCACAAACCCACAAGGCGTGGCATTTTATTCGCGATGCTCCCAACCAGTTTGTCCTTGTTATCTCTCATGAGAGCTGAAGCGTCGCCGATCGTTCCAATGGCGTCATCTGCATATTTCGAAAGGACGAGCCTTGCCTTTTTTATCAGTGCCAATTGGTCCTTATCTTTTGAGTTGAGGCCAAGGTCATCTTTGTCGATCTGACCTTTAAGCTTTATTAGCATACTCACTGCATTGTCAAGTGGACCTATTTGACCGTCGCAGTCCTTCGAAAACGTCTGCAAGAATTGCTTACAGTCGTCCTGATAAGTCTTCGCCCCAACCATTGCTATCTGCAAAACTACGTCCAGGCTTTTAGACATCGGAATATCTCTATCTCCGGAGGCGCCGAGTATTTTTATTGCGTCGGCCTTCGCCTTGTCCCATCCAGCCGCCATCGGATTCTCCTTCCCTGAAAGCCCAACTAGCGCAATGATAAAACGAATTACATTTCTGTCAAGATGGCCGTGGCTAGACCTTCCGTGCCAACAGAGCCGATCTGAAAGATCCATGATTTCAATGAATTGTGCGGAAAATTCGTAATAGGGGCAAAACCCCGGGCG
>PLXO01000190.1 GCA_003151425.1 Acetobacteraceae bacterium | reverse complement strand
TGAACCGTTCGCGAATCACTGATGTGTCTATCATCCCGAGAATCTAACGAACACCTGCCCGCGCCGGAATCTCCCTCGCCGAAGTTCCAGACCAGGTGACCTCACGCGATTCGGTTGTCTTTGGGCGTCGCCTTAGCTGAAGAATCGCGCGGGACGGAAGTCCGCCAGCTCCGCCCGCGGCTTCCCGCGCACCACCTCGTCGGCCACCGCCGCGCCAAGGAACGGCGCCATCGTCACCGCGCTGTGGGTGATCGCGAGGTAGTAGCCGCCGACCCGCGGCACCGGCCCGACAGCGGATCGCTGGTCGCCCGGGATCGGTCGGATCGCGATCCGGACCGCCTCGGGCTCGACCTCGCCGATCGAGGGCAGCAGTCGGCGGGCGCGCTGCACCAAATCGCGCGCCTCCGGCATCGACGGGCTGAGCTTGCTGTCAATGCGCAGCGTCGCATCGGTCGGGTTCCAGTGCAGGATCAGCCGCCCGGCCCCGTCTGGGTGCGCGTCGATCAAGGTGCCGCGGACCACGCGGCTAAGGCTGCTGGCAACCGGCGGGGTGAACACCAGGAAGCCGACGGTAGGGGCCAACGGTAGGTGCATCCCCGCCTCGCGCACCGCCTCGTTGGTCCAGCGACCGGCGCAGTTCACCACCATGTCGGCCTCGTGCAGCGTACCGTCGGCGGTGCGCACGCCGGTGACGCGGTCGCCGGCGATCACCAGGTCGGCAACCCGCGCGCCGCAGATCACCTGCGCGCCGTGGCGGCGGCACGCGGCGGACAGCATGGCGTGCGCGTAGACCACAGGATCGAGCCAGCCCTCATCAGGAAAGTAGGCAACCGGGGCGTCGCCGATGGTGGCAAGATCGATGTCGGGTTCCAGCTCATGCACCTGCTTGTGGTCGATCCATTCGGCTGCGTAGCCCCAGGATTGGAGTTGCGTAACATTATCCCGCTGCGCCGCGCGATCGGCCTCGGCTTCCCATTCCAGGCTGCCGCCGCCGTGCCACCACGGGATCGCGCCGAACTCCTCGCGCAGCGCGGCATGCGCCTTCATTCCGCCAACGTTCAGGTCGTGATACGGCTTTGGTGGCTTCCGGTGCGCGTTGGTCCAGGAAAAGCTGACACTGGAGGTACCACCGCCGACGCGGGTGGACTCCAGCACCGTGACCGCGGCGCCCGCCTGGGCCAGTCGATAGGCCACCGAGGCGCCCATCACGCCCGCCCCAATCACGATCATTTTTGTCATGCAATTCTCCTGTGGTCAGCGTGGTTCGTCTTTGGCGTGGCCCGCGTTCAGCGAGGGTTATGGCAGGCCACCATGCGGCCGTCACCCGACGCGGTCAGCGTTGGCGGCATGGTCTGGCATCGCGGCAGGGCCGCCGGGCAGCGCGTGTGAAAGCGGCAGCCAGGAGGCATGTCCATCGGGCTCGGCGGCTCGCCACGCAGCACGACGCGGGTCGGCTTGGCGTCCGGATCCGGCACCGGAACGGCCGAGAGCAGCGCGTGCGTGTAGTGATGCAGCGGATGGCGGAACAAAATCTCCGCCGGTGCGATCTCGACGATCGCCCCCAGATACATCACGGCCACGCGGTTGGCGATGAAGCGCACCGAGGCGAGATCGTGCGAGATATACAGGTAGGTCAGCCCCAGTGCCGCGCGCAGCTCCACCAATAGATTGAGGATCTGCGCGCGCACCGAAACATCGAGTGACGACACCGGTTCGTCCAGGATCAAAAAGCGAGGCTCCACCGCCAGCGCACGGGCGACACCAACGCGCTGGCGCTGACCGCCGGAGAATTCGTGCGGGTAGCGCCAAGCGTGCGCCGGGTCCAGCCCGACACGTTCCAGTAGCGCGGCGACGCGGTCGTTCCATTCCGCCTGCGGTGCATGATGATGTACGCGGAACGGCTCGCGCAGGGTCTGACCGATGGTCCAGCGCGGATTGAGCGAGAGATACGGATCCTGAAACATGTATTGCAGGCCGCGTCGGGCCCGCAGCACGGCAGCACGGTCGTTGCCGCGAAACACCGACAGGACGTCGTGGCCGTCGAACCAAACCTTCCCGGACGTCGCCGGCACCAAATGCAGCATGCTGCGCGCCGTGGTGGTCTTGCCGCAGCCGCTTTCGCCGACCAGCGCCAGCGCCTCGCCGGCCGCGACGTCGAACGACACGTCGTCCACCGCGCTGATCTCGCCCACGGTGCGTCCGCCCAGGATGCCGCGCCGGCGCACCGGATAGCGCTTTACCAGACGCTCGACGCGCACCAGCGGCGTCATGCCGTCGGGTCCACCGGCGGTGCACCCATGGCTGCCAAACCCACGGCTGGCAGCTCCATCGTTGGCAGACCCGCGTCCGGGACACCCAAAGTCGGCAGGCCCGCATTTGGCACACCGGGGCTGCCGCGTTTCAGGCAACTGACGATGTGGCCAGGGGCAACCTGTATCGGTTCAGGACGCAACTGGGCGCACTCCGCCGTGGCCTCCGGGCAGCGCGGATGGAAGCGGCACCCGCTGGGCGGCGCGGCAAGGTTAGGGATGCGCCCGCCGATCGTCCGCAGCGTCGGGTGTGCCTCATGCCCGTAGTCGTGATCGACGCGCGGGGTGCTGTCCAGCAGTGCGCGCGTATACGGATGCAGTGGTGCATGAAAGATGCTCCGCACATCGGCGGTTTCACAGGTTCGCCCGGCATAGACCACGGTGATTCGGTGTGCCATGCGTGCCACCAGACCCATGTCATGCGAGACCAGCAGCATCGCCATGTGCAGGCGTTCGCGCAGCTCCTCCAACAGGTCAAGGATCTGCGCCTGAATAGTCACGTCGAGATTGGTCGTGGGCTCGTCAGCCAGAATCAGCGCGGGATTGCACAGCAGCGCGCGGGCAATACAGATGCGCTGCTTCATCCCGCCGGACAGTTCGTGTGGAAACTGCCGCAGCCGGTGCAGCGGATCGGCGATGCCGACCAGACGCAGCAGCTCCGCGGCGCGATCGCGCGCAGCGGTGCGCGAGACGCGTTCGTGCCAGCGCAGGATTTCGATGAGCTGGGCGCCGACACTCAGGATCGGATTCAGCGAGAAGGCCGGATTCTGGAAAATCATGGCGATGCTCTTGCCGCGCAGGCCGCGCATCGCCGTGGCGTCCAGCGCCAGTAGGTCATGTCCCCGAAACCGCAACGACCCACCGACGATTCGCGCCGGCGGCGGCACAAGGCGGAGCACCGCGAGGCTCGCCATTGTCTTGCCGCTGCCCGATTCGCCGACGAGGCCCAGTGTCTCCCGCGGGCGGATCGCAAAGTCGATGCCATCGATCGCCGGCGCCACGCCGGACTGGGTGAAAAAATGCACTTTCAGCGCGTCGACCGTTAGCAGGTCGGTCATTGTTTCAGTCGCGGGTTGAATGCGTCGGACAGGCCATCGGCCAGCAGGTTGAAGCCCAGCACCGTAATGAAGATCGCGCCCCCCGGTGCCAGCACCGCCCAGGGTGAAACCCGCAGCACCTGATAGTTGAAATACAGCAACTGTCCCCAACTGATTGCCTTGGGATCGCCGAAGCCCAGGAAGCTGATCATCGACTCCGACAGGATGGCGCCGCCGATGCCCAGCGCGATGACCACGCCGAGCGACGGCAGCGCGTTCGGCAGGATATGACGGAACAGGATGTCACGCGGCTGGGCACCGATGCAGCGCGCGGCCTCGACAAAATCCATGCCCTTCAGTCGAAGGAACTCCGCGCGCGCCAGCCGTGCGATCGGTGGCCAGCCGAACAATCCTAGCAGCAGCACGATAGTCGACAGATTGAGGAATGGAACGCGTTCCAACCAGGTCCCGACAACGACGATGCCGAACAGCCGTACCACCGCCAGGATCATCACGAAGACCGGGATCACCAGGAAGAACTCCGTCAGTCGCATCAGCAGTTCATCCGCCAGCCCACCGAGATAGCCGGAGATGCCGCCCACCAGGACGCCGATCAGCGACGCCACCAGCATCGCCCCCAGCCCCACCGCGAGCGCGGTGGGTGCGCCGTAGATCACGCGCGTGAGCACATCGTAACCGTTGCGATCGGTGCCGAACGGATGTGCCCAACTCGGCGAACCGTGCGCCGCGAAGCTGAGCATCGCCGATTGGTCGTTCGGCGCGTAGGGCGCGAGCCATGGCCCGATTGCCGCCGTCAGGACCACGATGGTGATGAGGATCAAACCCAGCATGCCGGAACGGTTGCGGCGCAGTCGCCGCCAGCCCTGGCGCAATTGGCCCGGCGGACGAAGATGCTGTGCGACCGCCGTCACCGTCTCAGTCCAGCCGGATGCGCGGATCGATCAGCACATAGGCCAGATCGGTCAGCAACGTAAAACCGACCAGCATGACAGTGATGACCAGCGTCTCGCCCATGATCACCGGGTAGTCCAGCGCCTGGATGGCGGCGAGATAGAGCGCGCCGGCGCCCGGCCAGGTGAACACCGATTCCGTCACCGGCGCGGTGGCGAGCATCAGTCCGAACAGGATGCCGAGATACGTCAGTACCGGAATGATCGCATTGCGCAGTGCATGGTGCAACACCACCCGGCGCTCCGGCAGACCCGACGCGCGCGCCGCCATGATGAAATCCTGTCGCAGCACATCCACCAGGTTGGCGCGCAGCAGCAGCGTGAGTGTCGCGGTGTTGAAGATGGTCAGCATCGCTAGCGGCAACACCATATGCCATAGCCCGTCGATCACGGTGCTGCCGAGCAGTGGGTTGCGGGTCGAGTAGGCGCCGTAGCTCGGAAAAATGCCCAGCCAGTAGGCAAAGATTAGGATCAGCAGCACGCCAAGCAAGAACCCCGGCAACGAGTGACCGAGCAGCGCCGAGGTCATAACGCCGAAATCCAGCCGGCTGTATTGCCGCATCGCGGCGACGGAAGCGAAGCCGATCGACAACAGCAGGGCCAGGATGATCGCGGGGATCTGCAGCTTCAGCGTCTCCCCCCCCCAGGTCAGCAGCATCCCGCCGACCGGCTGGTTGGTGGTGATCGAGGTGCCGAAGTTCAGCCGCGCAACATTGCCCAGCCAGATCAGGTAGCGGTGCCCGACGCCAGCATCGAGATGGTAATACGCCTTCACCGCTGCAAGCGCCTCGTCGGTGATGCCGGGATTGTCGGCCATCAGCACATCGACCGGGTTGCCGATGGCATTGAGCAGAAAGAAGATGATCGCGCTGACGCCGAGGACCAGCGCCACGGAAAACAGCAGTCGCCGAACCAGATAACGTAGAATGCCCACGCCGGAAGCCTAACCGAACGCCACCGGCGTTGACAACAACCGACGTGGATCGGCCATACTGTCGGCAAGCAACAGGAGGCAGATCATGCGCGGCACGATCACCCAAGGTACGATCAGGCACGGCACGGGTCGCCGCGGTTTTCTGCAGACCATCGGCGTCGCCGCCGCTGGTTTGGCGGCGCCGGCGGTGATCCGATCGGCACGCGCAGCGCCGCCGTTCTTCAAGTTGTATATGATGATCCCGAACAACCAGCCCGCGCGCATGATCTGGGGCACTTTGGCGGCGCAGCAGATGTCCAAGCTCGGGATCGACGTGATCTCCAGCTATGTGGACTTCCCGACCCTGGCTTCGCGCCGCTCCAAGGGCACCGGCAAGACCCATCCGGAGGGCGGCTGGGATTCGTATCTGGAACGCTATTACTACAGTTCCATCACGCCGCTGCCGAATTCGCTGTTCCGCAGCAGCCTGGTACCGCCGAACGGCCCGAATTTCTATTATGTCAATGATCCGGTGCTGGACAAGACGATGGACGATTATGCCAGCGCGATCGATCCCGCCGTACGTATGACGGCGATCAGGGCATTCGAAAAGCGCTGGTACGACACCGAACCGATGACCATCCTGTTCTATCCGGAGGACGCGATCGCGGTGAATCCGAAGCTGACGGGGTTCAACGGCACCACCTTCAACCCGGTGTTCTTTCCGCAACCGGAGAACTGGACGATCGCAGGTGCCGGCGACAACGCTACCGCCGCATTCGCATCCTGGCCACCGCCGTCATCGCTGATCCCGATGTACTCCATCGGCTACCATGAATCGAACATCTTCGGCCCGGTCTATAACCAACTACTGGAGTACGACTCGTGGGAGAGCAAGAAGCTGGTCCCCGGGTTGGCGGAAAGCGTCACCAGTTCCGACGATGGCAAACATCATGTGATCAAGCTGCGCCCCGGTATGACCTGGCACAGCGGCGAGAAATTCACCGCCGCCGATGTCAAGTTCACCTGGGATGTGGTCATGAACAAAGCCTATGCAAGCGCCGTGCAGGGCAACGCGATGGCCACATTCGGTTCTACCGACGCCTACAAGGTGACCGGCCCGCTGGAGATCACCGTCGATCTGCCGCAGTACTCGATTCTGTTCCGTGAACAGATTCTCAGTTCTGTCGCGATCATGCCGGAGCACGCTTACAAGGACATCAAGCCGGAGGCGCTGCGCGGCCACGTGGCGAGCACCTGGCTCGGCAGCTACACGGTGAAGACCTCGGACGGGAACAGCTACACCGCGCACGGCGGCATCGGCACCGGACCGTGGATCCCGGCGGGCTACGACGCGTCACGCAAGGCCTACAAATTTGCGCGCAACGAGCACTACTGGAAGCCGATGCCGGGAAATGTGAAGACGTTCTACGTGGTTAACATCAACGGCACCGACGCGGTGCTCAGTGCGCTGAAGTCGGGCGATATCGACGCGCATGATCCGATGTATGATATTGGCTCGCTGCTGAGCACGATCGATTCGGGGTGGGGGAAGGTCGCCCGATTCGATTCGTACAAGTGGCAGCATATCTGCTACAATCTGCGCCATCCGGTGTTCGGCACGGGCGTCGAGACGCCGCTGGGCAAGCAGGATCCCTCGCGCGCATTCGACGCGGCTTGCTATATCCGCAAGGCGATCAGTTATGCGATGCCGCGCGAGCAGATCGTGCAGGAGATCGCCGCCGGTCTCGGGCATCCCGGCACGGTGGCGATGCCATGGTCGGCGCCGGAATACGACCACGAACTGCTAAAGTCCATCCCGCTCGATATGGACCAGGCGCGGGCCTGGATGACGAAAGCCGGGTACACGTACTAACCGCGCACCAAACGCCGCAACGCCGCTATCGACATTCTATCCAACGCGAGTGCCGGCAGCAGATCGTTCTCCGCGCGAAAGTCTTTGCCATACAGCGCGGAAAAGATCGCGATGCCGGCGTCGTGCAACGGCATCGGCACGCCGGCGATGCGCCCCAGCAGAGCGCTCGGCACCAGGCCGAATGGCACGTCTTCGGTGATGTAGCGCGTGTCCAGGCTCGCTGGTCCGGCCGTGGCATCGCGCGCCGCCAGGATCGGGCCCGCGTCCCCCACCGGACCGTGCGGCACGCCGAACGACAAATGGAAATGATCGCGCACCGTACGCACGGACGCACCAAACGCGGCCGCTACCGCCAGTCGTTCCGCGTCCAGCGCCTCGATCAACCGGCCGACCGCCGGCGTCAACCCGCTCCAGTTCACCCAATTCTCGCCCATTTCGATTCGGGTGAAGTTGCACAGCGCCATCCCCAGATGGTTCTGCGGATTGACGTTGCTTAGCGACACGGCGATCAAGTCCGCGCGCGGTACGAACCGACCGCCGAACAGGTCGCCGCACAACGCGCCCATCGCGTCGATCTCGCTTGCCGGCAGCGCGGCGATATCGACCTTGTCGCGAATGTTGGAGACGCGCACTGCGCAATCCGGCAGGCGACGCCCGGTAGTGACCGTGGTGCCCCAGGCCGCGATCGGCGCCTGCACGCCACGCGCCGTCAAACACTGCGCCAGATACAGTGCACTGAACGACATATGCGAACTGATGATCATCGGCTGCCCGGGTCGCAGATGCGCCGCCACCTGATCCAGCACCGCGCGATGGCCGTACCCCGGCACCGCCAGCACGACCGCATCCGCGTCATGCAACGCCGCCGCGCAGTCCGGCGCGATGACCGGCTGATAGAAGCCGATGAGTTTTCCCTCCGCGCGCAACGCCGCGCCATCCGCGAACGCCTCCGTTCCGCGCCCGGACGGAGACCACAACACCGCCGTGTGTCCGCGTTCGCACAACAACGCTGCCGCACCACAGCCGATGCCGCCGGCACCAAGGACCGCGACACGACTCACGAAGCGGTTCCCGGATGCGCTGCGACCGGACCCTCATTGAATCGCCCGGCCCGGAACGCCTCCAGTGGCAATGGGCTTTTCCCGTCCACGATCAGATCGGCCAGCAACGACCCAACGATCGGGCTCAACTGGAACCCATGCCCGGAATAACCGAAGGCGTGCCAAAGATTGGCCGCTGTCGTGCTGGGACCGATGACCGGAATTTCGTCCGGCATGCGCGCCTCCAGCCCGGCCCAACAGCGCACGATCGTCGCGGTGCGCATGATCGGGAACAGGTCATAGACGGTGCGCGCGCTCTCAACCAGGCGTTCCGCGACTGGATCGGCCGTTTCCGCGTCCAGGTCGGGGATGCCCAGGATGCCACCGCCGATCACCACAGTACCGTTCTCGGTCTGCTTGAACGACAGCTTGCGTCCCGTGCCGATCACCACCGGATCGAGAAACTTCGGCACCCGCGCCGAGACCATCATTGTTGGAGCGAATTCGATATGCGGCAGCGCCTCACCCACCATCGCCGCGACCTGCCAGCCCCACGCCCCACCGCAATTCACCACCACATCGCCCTCGATCCCGCCCGCCGAGGTTTCCACACGCCACCCGGTGCCGGTCTGCGCCAGGCCCCGCACGCGCGTACCCTCCTGAAAGCGTACGCCGTCACGCTGTGCCTTCAGCCGGAACGCCTGGCTGGTGCGATAGGGACTGGCGTGACCATCACGGCGCGAGATCAATCCGCCAACGCAATGCGTTGCCAATGCGGGCGCAACGCGGCGCAGCTCCGCCTGATCCAACAGCTCCTCATGTGTCCAGCCGAGCTCTCGCAACTCTGCCTCACGGGCAACCAGGCCCGCCATCTCAGCGTCGGTCTCCGCCACCGCGACCTGACCGACATGGCCGGTGAACTCGCACATCGCTGCCAGATCGGGTCCGAGAAAGGCGTCCAGATTCAACCAACGGTCCATCGCCGCGACCGACAGCGGAATCTCCGCCGGGTGGCGTCGCAACTGCCGCACCCCGCCAGCATTCACGCCCGACGCATGCCGGCCGGCCGAGTTCTTCTCGATCACCACAACATCAAGCCCCTTCTGGGCCAGATGCAGCGCGGTGGAGGTGCCGTGCAGCCCGCCACCGATCACGATCGCGCGTGTTGTCATTGCAAACTCCCGCAGGTCAGCTCTGCAACCTGGCCAGCTCGGCCACCGGCACCGGACGCACCGGCAGGCGCACCCGGAACTGCCCGGGCTGATCCGCGGTCTGGCCCAATGCGCGCGCGATCACCTCGGCCGCGGCGGCGCCGCACATGCGACCCTGGCACGGGCCCATGCCGCAGCGGGTAAACGCCTTCACGCGATTGGCGTCGGTGCAGCCTTGCGCGACGGCGTCCTGCAGTTCGGCAACCGTGATCTCCTCACAGCGACAGACGATGTCGTCGGCACCGACCGGCGCCAGCAGGTCCGCGGCGGGTGGGAACAATTTGTCCAGCACCGCGCGCAACGCGTGCTGCTGCGCCAATTCCACGCGATCTTCAATGGCCATGCGATCGCGCCGCGCCAGATCGAGCTTGCCCAGTCGTACTGCCGTGTCCAACGCCGCGAGGCGACCAAGGTTTGCGGCGGCACGCGCCCCGAGGATACCGGCACCGTCGCCAGCGACCGCGATACGCGCGTGATTCGTCGCGCCCCAGTCGTCGGTCAGCGGCCGCCAGCAGTGTTGGCCCGCATCCCATGTCTGCTTGCAACGCACACCTAAGCTGAGCTGCGTGTTCGGAATCACCCCGTTATGCAGCAGGACCAATCCGGCCTCGAGGCGATGCTGCAGGCCGCCTTGGGTGTAGCACACCGCCTCGGCCCGGCTGCTCCCCTCCACCATCGGCTGCGACACGCCGTGCACCATTTGCACGCCCACGCTGCGCAGCTCGCTTCTCCAAGCCAGGCCCTTCAGCAATGAACGGCCGGCACGCAGTACGCCCGGAAGCACTTTCAACGCATCGGTCATGCCGATCTCCGGCGCCGTCACCAGCACCGCCGCGATTGGCACGCCGGCGCGGGCGAACTGCACGGCGATCAGATAGATCAGCGGTCCGGTGCCGATAATCACCACCGGAACGTTCGGCACCATGCCGGAGGCCTTCAGCAGCGTCTGCGCGGCACCCGCGCCCATCACGCCAGGCAAGGTCCAGCCCGGGATCGGCACCGGACGTTCCATCGCGCCGGTGGCGAACAGGATGCGCTGGGCAGACACCATATGAGCAACGCCGCCGCACGACACACCGATGCGCCCGTCCTCCAACGCCTGCCACACGGTGCTGTCCGGTTCATACGCGGCACCGGACGCACGGAACGATGCCGCCAGCGCCGCGCCTTCGGCGTATTCCTCGCCCAGGATACGCAAATCATCGGTGCGCCTGGCCTGCACCGTTTCGATTGCGCGATAGATCTGCCCGCCAGGTGCCCGCTGCTCGTCCAGCACGATGGTATCGACACCCAGGGTCGCTGCCAGCGCCGCCGCCGCCATGCCGGCCGGACCGCCGCCGATGATCGCCAGTTCGCAACTGGTGCGCATCATCACTTAGGCTCCTCGTGTTCCATCGGCCGGTGGATGCGCATGCCCTCCGCCACGGTGGTCAGACAGCCCTGGCGGTAGGGCATACCGTCAATCTCCAGCAGGCAGTCGTAACAATTGCCGATCATGCAATAGGGGCCGCGCGGACCGCCGTGGCGAGGTGCCGCGCGAAACACCGCGATACCGGCACCGAGCAACGCGGCCGCGACGGTCTCGCCCGCGGCCACGCGAAGCGGCGCGTCATCCACGAAGACCGTGACGGTGGATGCTGGCTCATGCAGGCGACGGAACATGCGACGTCTCCGATACGGCGAATCATTCATCCGCGAGACCTGACAAAACCGCAATACCTTGCCCCACCGGCACGTCGCGGCTTCAATGCGCGGGTATCCTGCCAGCGACACGTCCCATCATGGACGGGCCAATGATGTTGCCCGGGGAGACCACACTGTCCACCACGCGCACCCTGCTGGAAGTTGCAGGTCTGAGCATCGCATTCACTACCGACCAAGGCGCGGTCGAGGTGGTGCATGAGCTCGATCTCGCCGTTGCCGCGGGTGAAACGCTGGCGATCGTCGGTGAATCAGGCTCCGGCAAGTCGGTGACCGCGCTGGCGATCACGCGACTGGTCGACCACACCGGCGGCCGTATCACCGCGGGCCGGATCAGCTTTACCGATCGTTCGGGTCATCAACGCGATATTGCGCGCGAACCGCAGGACGCGATGCGCCGGCTGCGCGGGCCGGAAATCGCCATGGTGTTCCAGGAACCAATGAGCAGCCTCAATCCGGTGCTGCGCATCGGCGCGCAGATCGCCGAGGGTGTGATGCTGCATCGGGGATTGGGCCGCGTCTCGGCACTGGCGGAGGCGCGCCGGCTGCTCGAACGTGTGCGCATTCCGGACGCTGCGCGCCAGCTCGAACGCTATCCGTTCCAGCTCTCCGGCGGCATGCGCCAGCGGGTGATGATCGCGATGGCGCTGTCATGTCAGCCGCGCCTGCTGATCGCTGACGAACCCACCACCGCGCTGGACGTGACGGTGCAAGCACAGGTGCTGCGCCTGCTGCGGGGATTGCAACGCGAAACTGGCATGGCGCTGATCTTCATCACCCACGATATGGGCGTGGTGGCGGAGATGGCCGATCGAGTTCTGGTAATGCGCCACGGACGCAAAGTGGAAGAGGGCGACGCGCTGCGAATATTCGATGCGCCAACGCATCCGTATACGCGTCTACTGCTGGACGCGGTGCCGGTGTTGGGCAGCCTGGCTGGCCAGGCGCTGCCGGTGCCATTTCAGACCGACGGTGCCGCGCCGGTGCCGCAGGCGACGGTGCGCGAGCAGGGGCCGTGCGTGCTCGAAGTGCGCAACCTGACCACGCGATTCGACATCCGTCGTGGCTTTCGTTTGGCCGGGCGCATCCACGCGGTTGAGGCCGTCACATTGAGCGTTCGGCACGGCGAGACACTCGCCTTGGTGGGCGAGTCCGGCTGCGGCAAATCGACGACCGGGCGCAGCATCATCCGGCTGGAACAGCCGATCAGCGGCGACATGAGGCTGAACGGCGAGGACGTGACGCGCCTGGACCACGGACGCGAGGCACGGTTGCGGCGCGGCGTGCAGTACGTGTTCCAGGACCCGTTTGCCTCACTCGACCCGCGGCTGACCATCGGTTTTTCCATCGCTGAACCGATCCGCACGCATCGTCTCGCAGCCCGTCGGGAGGTGGGACAACGCGTGCACGCCCTGCTGCGCCAGGTTGGCCTGCCGGACGAGTTCGCCAGCCGCTATCCGCATGAGCTGTCCGGCGGCCAGCGTCAGCGCGTCTGCATCGCCCGCGCGATCGCTTGCGAACCCAGCCTGATCGTTGCCGATGAAGCGGTGGCCTCGCTTGACGTTTCGGTGCGCGCGCAGATCGTCAATCTACTGATGGAGCTGCAGTCGCGGCTTGGCCTCGCCTATCTGTTCATTTCGCACGACATGGCCGTGGTGGAGCGGGTCAGCCACCGCGTGGCGGTGATGTATCTGGGCCAGATTGTCGAGATCGGCCCGCGCCAGGCGGTGTTCGGCGATCCGCAGCACGCCTATACCCGCCGCCTGCTTGCTGCGGTGCCGGTCCCGGATCCGCGCCGACGCGACCGGTCGATCGAGCTCGACGACAGCGAGGTGCCCAGCCCATTGCGTAAACTCGACGACCCGCCCATCGTACGGCCGCTGGTGCAGGTGGGGGAAGGTCACTTCGTCGCCCGCCATCGCGTCGGCGGTCTCTATTGATCGAGGAGGATTGCCCGTGCGCCATCTGCTGATTCGTTCGCTGCTCGCTGCGTCGTTGGCATTTGGCGCGTCCGGCGCGGCGCTTGCGGGCAAGGATCTGGTGGTCGGCGTACCCGACAACCTCACCGGTCTCGATCCCGCCGACTTGAACGACAACCTGTCGCAATCGGCCGCGCGGTTGATGTTCGAGGGGCTCTACATGCTCGACGAACACATGAAGCTGCGCCCGCAACTGGCGGAGAGCTACGAGGTCAACGAAGAAGCGACGCTGTTCATATTCCACCTGCGTAAGGGTGTGACCTTCCACGACGGGACGCCGTTCAACGCGGCGGCGGTGAAGGCCAGCTTCGATCGGGCCGGCAATCCGGCGAACCACCTGAAGCGGCAGAGTCTGTTCGTAATGATCGACCATACCGATGTGGTGGATGACTCCACCGTGAAGGTGGCGCTGAAATATCCGTTCGGCGCCTTCGTCAACGACATCGCGCATATCGGCGCGCTGATCGTCAGTCCGAAATCGGTGCAGGACTTCGGCAAGGAGGTGACGCGGCATCCGTCCGGTACCGGACCGTACGAATTCGTGAGCTGGACCGCCGACACGCTGAAGATGAAGAAGAATGAGCATTACTGGAAGCCGGGCCTGCCGAAGATCGACACGATCACCTATCGCAGCGTGCCGGAGAACGGCGCGCGCATCGCCATGTTGCAGACCGGCGAGGCGCAGTTCATCTTTCCGGTGCCGCCGGAGATGATCAAATCGCTGGAGAACAGTCCGACCATCACGGTGTTCGACGAGCCCTCGATCCTGATCCGCTATGTCGCGCTGAACAACCTGCGCAAGCCGTTCAATGATCCGCGCGTGCGTCTTGCGTTGAACTACGCCGTCGACAAGCAGGCTTTCATCAAGGTGGTGTTCAGCGGTCGCGCCGATCCGATGGACTCGCCGATGCCGCAACTGCTCGGTTTCTATCAGAAGCAGGGCAGCTATCCCTATGATCCGGCGAAGGCCAGGGCGCTGCTGGCCGAGGCGGGTTATCCCAACGGTTTCGAAACGACATTGACCGGCGCGTCCAATACTCTGACGCAACGTGGCATGCAGTTCGTCCAGCAGCAGCTCGCTGCCGTAGGTGTTTCCGTAAAAGTCGAACCGCTGGAAGCCGGTGTGCTGACCGCGAAAATGTTCAACGTGCAGAAGCCCGAGGATGCCAGCATCGTCATGCTGTATGGCGGCTGGTCGTCGTCCACCGGCGATGCCGATTGGGGCATGCGGCCGATGCTGTACACCAAGGCGTTCCCACCGGTGCTGTCCAATCTGGCTTGGTACAGCAACCCCACCACAGACGCGGCGATCGAGGAAGGGCTGAGCACCACCGATCCCACCAGGCGCGCCACCGCTTATGCCAAGGCGCAGGCGCAGGTGTGGAAGGACGTGCCATGGATCTTTCTGGGCGTGGACCACAATCTGGCCGCTTACTCGAAGAAGCTGACGGGCGCATTCATGCGTCCGGATCAGCAGTTCCACCTGACGGCGGACGCTGACCTCAACTGACCGCGTGTTCGAATACCTGATCCGTCGGCTGGCGGGGACCATTCCGGTTCTGCTGGCCGTCAGCGCCATTGTCTTCTTGTTCGTTCATCTGTTGCCCGGTGACCCGGCGCGGCTGGTTGCCGGCCCGGATGCATCGCTACAGGATATCGCGGCGGTGCGCGTGGAGATGGGCCTGGATCGGCCGCTGCCGGTCCAGTATCTGCATTATCTTGGCGAGATCGCGCGACTGCATCTGGGACGGTCGATCAAGACCCATCAGACCGTTGCCGAACTGATCGGCGAGCGCTTCATGCCGACCTTGCTGCTGACTGTGTTCGCCATGCTGTGGTCGGTGACCGCCGGCGTGGCGATCGGCGTACTGTCGGGCGTCAAACGCGGCCGCTGGATCGATCAGGCGGCGATGGTGGTGGCGATCTCCGGCGTATCGTTCCCCGGCTTCTGGCTGGGGTTGCTGCTGATCGATCTGTTTTCGGTTCGACTGCGCTGGCTGCCCACCAGCGGCTATGGCTCGTGGCAGCATTTCGTGCTGCCCGCCTTCACTCTGGGTGTCACCGTCGCCGCGGTGATGGCGCGCTTCACCCGTTCGGCCTTCGTCGAGGTCACCGCCGAGGACTACGTGCGCACGGCGCGCGCGAAGGGTGTGCCAGAGCGCGGTGTGGTGTGGACGCACACGCTGCGTAACGCACTGATCCCGGTCATTACGCTGACCGGGTTGCAGTTCGGCTTTCTGCTCGGCGGCGCGATCGTGGTGGAGACGGTGTTCGCATGGCCGGGGCTTGGGCGGCTGCTGGTCGACAGCGTCGCCTATCGCGACTACCCGGTTATTCAGGCGGAGATCATGTTGTTCTCGTTCGAGTTCGTGCTGATCAATTTGATCGTCGATCTGCTGTATGGCCTGGTCAATCCGGAGATCCGCCTGCGATGAGCGACATGGTGCTCGGCGCACCGTCACTGCGCTCGCCATACGCCGAATTCTGGCGCCGTTTCCGCCGCAAGCCGGTGGCTGTCGTATCCGGCTGCGTGCTTCTGATGCTGATCCTGGCGGCGATTGCCGCGCCGTGGATCGCGCCCTTTGGACCCGCCGCGCCGGACTACGACAATGTATTGGCGGGGCCATCGTGGCAGCATCTCTGCGGCACCGATACGTTCGGCCGCGACATATTCAGCCGCATCATCTGGGGTGGACGCATCTCGCTGTCCGTTGGGTTCGTTTCGGTGGCACTCGGCGGGCTTGTGGGTGTGGCGCTCGGTCTGGCGGCTGGTTTTTTCGGCGGTGTGCTGGACAGTCTCATCATGCGGGTGATGGACGTGCTGCTGGCGTTTCCCGGCATTCTGCTGGCGATCGGCGTCGTGGCATTGCTTGGGCCCGGCATCGACAACGTGATCTACGCCATCGCCGTGTTCAGCGTGCCGGTATTTGCACGCCTGGTGCGCGGCAGCACGCTCGCGTTGAAGCACACGCTCTATGTTCAGGCGGCCCGCAGCATCGGCGTGCGTGCGCCGCTGCTGATGCTGCGCCACATCCTACCCGGCACGCTGCCCAGCGTGATCGTGTATGCCTCGCTGCGGGTTGGTACGTCGATCCTCACCGCGGCGGCACTCAGTTTCATCGGCCTCGGCGCGCCGCCGCCAAGCCCGGAGTGGGGCACCATGCTGGCCGAGGGCCGCAGTTATCTCGGCGTGGCCGATCAGATCATGCTGTTTCCCGGCCTCGCCATCTTTGTCACGGTGCTGGCGTTCAACCTGCTGGGCGACGGACTGCGTGACGCGCTCGATCAGCGGTTGCGGTAGCGAGACGCTTTCTATCGGGGGCACGCATCCCTAGGCGATCAGGCGGTGCCGGATGCGCGACGACAGGAAATCGATGACCCCCACGGTCACCAGGATCAGCAGGATGATGAAGGCGACCTCGTTCCAGTAGCGCACCTTGATCCGCTCGGCGATCTGCAACCCGATGCCGCCGGCGCCCACGATGCCCAACACCGCCGCGCTGCGGGTGTTGCTCTCGAACGCATACAGCACCTGGGCGAGCATGACCGGCAGCACCTGCGGCAACAGGCCGAATCGAATAGCCAGCAACTTCGTTCCGCCGGCGGCCAGCACCGATTCCGGCTGGCGCGGGTCGGCGTTCTCGATCGCCTCGGCGAACAGCTTGGCCAGCACGGCAATCTCCGCGGCGGCGATTGCCAGCACGCCGGCCAACGGGCCCAGGCCAACGGCGCGCACGAAGGCCAGCGCCCAGATCAACTGGTCCATGCCGCGCAATCCGTCATAGAACCGCCGCAGCGATAGATGGGCCATCAGGTTGGCAACGATGTTGCGCGCGCCAAGCAGGCCCAGCGGCACCGCCAGCACCGCGGCGACGAAGGTGCCGAGGAAGGCCATTGCCACGCTCTCGCCAAGTCCTTGCAGGATGTCCTGCCATTGGGCACCCGGGCTGGGTGGGACCATCAGCCGCAGGATCACCCAGACGCCGGAGATGCCGTGGGACAGCCGCGCCGGGGTGATGTCGAACCATCGCAAAAGGACAACGAACCAGACCAGCACCAGGCCCGCGAGCACCAAGCGCTGCAGGCGGCGCCGAAGCGGTGCGCCGAACGCTGCCGGGACCGCTGCCTTCGCCGCCGCGATATCGGCGGCCGTGACCTGCGCGACCAGCTTCATGGCGCGGCCTCGCCCATCGCCCGGCTGCGCAATCGTTCGGACAAAAGATCGATCAGGCTGACCGTCAGGATGATCAGCACGACGATGGCACTGATCTCCTGATAATAGTTGAAGCTGATGACGGCGTAGAGCTCCTGGCCGATGCCGCCGGCGCCGACGAAGCCGATCACCGTCGCGCCGCGCACGTTGATCTCGAACCGCAACAGCACGTAGCTGAGGAAATTCGGCGCCACCTGCGGCAGGATGGCGTAGCGCACGGCCTGCGCCCAGGTACCGCCGGTGGCGCACACGCCGTCCCAAGGACGCATATCGGCATTCTCCACCACCTCGGCGAACAGTTTGCCGAGCGCGCCCACGGTGTGCAGCATGATGGCCAGGATGCCGGCGAGCGGGCCGACGCCAAACGCCCAGACCAAGATCAGCGCGTAAACCAGGTCCGGGACGCTGCGGAATAACTCCAACAGCCGACGGAAGACGAAATATGTCGCGTAATTCGGTGCCAGGTTGGCACTGGCCGGAAAGCACAGCGGCAATGCCAGAGCGGCGCCAAGCAGCGTGGCAAGCGCCGCCATCTGGCTGGTCTGCAGCAGCAGCCGCAGCCAGACGTCGATCCGGTAGAACCAGTAGGCGAACGAACCCTCGGTCTGCGGCCCATCCACTAGATGACGCCATTGCAGGTTGGGCACCAGCTTGGCGAAATACTGGCCGGCACGCGGCAGCCCGGCGAGCAGCGCGGCCGGCGAGACGTCGGACATCCAGGCGCTGACCGCCAACGCCGACAACAGCACAGCGCCCCAGACGAGCGTCGCCCGTCCACGTGCAAGCCGGCGTCGGCGGTATCGCAGCTCAAACCCGGCGGTCTCGAATGTGCCGACCTTGAACGTGCCGGTCTTGAACCTGCCCCGGGACATCAGCTTCGCGTGTGCCGGACCATCAGCGACCCTTGCGCCGCTCTGCGGCCTCCTGCTTCAGCATGTCTATGAAGACCTGGTAGTCGGCATGCTGTACCCGAACCCATGCCCCGCCGTTACCCATGTCCACCGCGTGGTAGACGTCCGGATGCGCCTTGGGCAGCGCCTCGTGGAATGCCAGCATATCGGCGCGGAACGCGTCGGGCGTCGACTTGCGCACGGTCAGTGGACCATTCTCGATCGGCCGCGACTTCCAGATGATGCGCAGGTCATGCATGTCGAGCATCTTCTTGTCGACCATGCTGCGCAGCGCGCCGCGGGTGTAGCCCTCGTTCGCATCGCCGAGGCCCGAAGTCCAGGTCACGCCGGCGTCGTATTGATGGTTGAGCACAGCGATCACCGCCTGTTCGTGCCCGCCGGCAAACCCGGTGCGGCTGAAATAGCGGTCCAGGTCAATGTTCTGCGCACGAAATTCGGCACGCGGAATGAGATAGCCCGAGGCGCTGTTGGGATCAGCCCAGGCCAGCGAATGGCCTCGCATTCCATCAAGATTGACGATGCCGGAATCGGCGCGCGTGTACATCACCGAGACATAGGACGTGGTGCCGTCCTTTTCCTCTGTCGTCAGCAGCGGCTCGACGTCGCCGTTGCTCTCCAGCCACGCGGCGGCGTAGGCGGCCGGGCTCATATAGGCGACCTCAATTTGCCCCGCGGCGAAAGCCTGGATCACCCCGGCATAGTCGGCGGCCGCCAACATCTTCGCCGGCACCTGGAACGTCTCCTCCAGCAGCGCTCGATAGCCGCCGTAGCGCGCCAGGCGGTCGGCATCGTTCTCCCCGCCCAGCAGACCGATCCGGATCATCGGCACTTGCGCCGCCCAAGCACGCTTGCCCGGCGCTGGCATCTGGTGCGCCGGCGCCTGTTGCGCCGGCGCCGGTTGCCCATAGGCGGCAATCGGCACGGCAGCCAGGCCGAGCCCAAGCCTGCGACGCGTCAACATGGTTGGTCCTCTCGCGATGCCAGCGGGTCGGATGGTGGGTCCAGCCGCTTGGCAACGGCAAGTACCGGAACCGGGCCCCATGCGCCATCGCTGCCGTAGATCTCGCGCGCGCGTGCCGCGGTCAGCTCCCCCGGGATGCCGTCGAATGCCAGGTGTCCGGCGCGCATCGCAACGATGCGCTGGCAATATTCGCGCGCCATGTCGAGATCATGCAGATTGACCAGAACGGTCAGCCCGTCGTCGCGGTTGACCGTCCGCAATGTCTCCATCACCACCGTCGCGTTGTGCGGATCGAGGCTGGCGATCGGTTCGTCAGCCAGCAGCAACCGGGGCTCCTGCAGCATTGCGCGGCAGATCGCAACGCGCTGCTGCTGCCCACCGGACAGGCTGCCGGCGGATTGCAGCGCCACATCCTGCAAGTCGAAACGCTGCAGCACCTCGACCGCCAAGGCGCGCTCGGCCGCGGTGAACAGGCCGGCCAGGCTGGCGACCTGACTGCGATGGTTCAACCGGCCGATCAGCACGTTGGTCAGCACGTCCAGCCGCGGCACCAGGTTGAACTGCTGGAAGATCATTGCGCAAGTGCAACGCCAGTCGCGCAGCGCCTTGCCGCGCAGCGCCGACACATCGGTGCCGTCCCAGGCGATGCGTCCCGCGCCCGGCGCCACCAGCCGATTGATCATGCGCAGCAGCGTCGACTTGCCGGCGCCGGAACGGCCGATGATGCCGAGCATCTGACCGGTCGGTACCTCGAGCGAGACATCGTCGACAGCCAGCGTGGCGCCGAAGCGTTTGGTCAGATTCAGAAGCTGCAGCATCGACTCTCCCGGCCACAATCAGTCTCACCGATCGATCAGCACGCACGGCCACGCCCCGGAGCGGGCCAGATCGCGCGCCGCCTCGCGGATCGTCGCATGGAACCGCTCAAGGATCTCCGACCGCGCGGTGCCCGTCGCCCGCACGATCGCCAGCGGCCAATAGGCACGTGGCCGGAACGGTACCGCCGCCACCAGGCCGTGCCGCTGATCCAGCTCGAACGCCCCCTGCGTCAGCAGCGTGTAGCCGATCCCGGCGCGGATCATTGCGCGGATGATCGAATGGTCGTCCGCCTCGGCGCGGATGTTCAGCGTCATCCCGGTGCGCGCCACCCAGGTATCCAGCAACCGGCGAGACGCATTCGGCCGGCTCGGCACGATCAGCGGAATGTCGGCCAGGTCGGCGATGCGGATCTGCGCGCGGTCCAGCAGCCGCATGCCCGGCTGGCCGACCAGGAACACCTCCTCCTGCAGCAGCGGCGTGATCTCAAAACCCTTCTGCGGCAGCGGGTCGTGCAGGCAGGAGATGTCGACCTGGCCACGCACCAGCCATTCGTGGATCTGGCTGCTGAAGCCGCCGACCAGTTTCAGGAACACGTTCGGATAGCTGGCGCCGAACCGCTGCACCAGCGCGGGCACCAGGAAGTGCGCCGCCGCCGGTGGCACCGCCAGCGCTATGCTGCCGGAAGGTCCCTGTGTACCGTTGCGGATTTCCTGCTTGGTCTGCTCCAGCTCGCGCAGCACCGGCTGGCAGCGCTCCAGCAACGTTTGCCCGGCATCGGTCAGGCTCACGCCGTGGCCGTTGCGTTTGAACAGCTTGGCGCCGAGCTCATCCTCCAGCTTGCCGATCTGCCGGCTGACCGCGGGCTGCGAGATGCGCAGCAGCTCGGCGCCGCGGCTGTAGCTGCCGCATTCGGCGACCGTCTGGAAGTAGCGAAGGGCGCGGGTTTCCACGCGGCAGGGCGCTCCGGTGCGATCACACGATCGGATTATAAAGCCTATGCGTCTTATGCCTTGGACGCAAGATCGCGGACCTCCTAGCGTTGCCGCGGAATCAGTCGAGATGGGACGCGCGATGAAGTTCGGACTGCTCAGCCAGATCCAGGTGCCGAAGCCCTGGACCGAGACCACGGAGCGGCAGACCTACTGGGACAACCTCGATCACGTCGTCGCGGCGGAAGCCGCTGGGTTCAGCTATTTCTGGCTCACCGAGCAGCACTTCTTCGCCGAGATCGGCCACTGTTCCTGTCCAGAAATGATTCTGGCGGCGCTCAGCCAGCGCACCACCACCATCCGGCTGGGCTTTGCGGTGATCCTGATGCCCTGCCACAACCCGTTCAACATCGCCGAGCGGGTGGCGACTCTGGACGTGCTGTCCAATGGTCGTTGCGAGTTCGGCGCCGGACGCGGCACCGCCGCCTATGTGGTGGAGGGCCTTGGCTTCAACGCCGATGTCACCCACGCGCGCGCGGTGGGGCGTGAGGCGCTCGAAGCGGTGGTGCGGATGCTCGAGCAGGAGCATTTCCCCGGCTACAAGAGTGAACATTTCGACCTGCCGCCGCGCCAGGTCGTGCCGCGGTCGATCCAACGCCCGCACCCGCCGCTGTGGTACGCCGCATCGAACCTGGAAACCTTCGAGCGCGCCGGCGCGGACGGTGTGGGCGTGCTCAGTGTGACGCGCTATACGCCGGAGCAGGTGAAGCCGCACGTGCAGGCCTATCGCGCGGCGATCCGCTCCGCCAAGCCGGTCGGCCGCTTCATCAACAACCATGTCGGTGCCTTCGCGGTCGGCTGCGTGCACGATGACGACCGCATCGGCAGACAGCTCGGCTGCGCCGCGGCGCGGTTCTACTACGGCGACAACGACGCCGAGCTCAACAAGGTGCGCTTCGGCTCGTCGGAGGGCGTGGCGGCGATCAAGGCGCGCATGGCTGGCTATTCCGACGACGACATGATCGAGACCGGCATGGCGATCGGCGGCAACGCGGACACGGTGTGCCGCCAGGTCGAACGCTGGGCCGAAGCCGGGCTGGACCAGATGATCTTCATGCTGCAGATCGGCCGCACCACGCACCAGCAGGTGCTGCGATCAATCGAGCTGATCGGGGAGAAAGTGATTCCCCGCTTCGCCGGCTGATGTCGAAGCACGATTTCCGCACCGCCGAGTTCACCAACCGGGTCAACCGCACGCGCGAGGCGATCGGCGCGGCCGGGCTCGACTGGCTGCTGGTCATGCACCCGATGTCGTTGCACTGGCTGATCGGCACGGAAGCGAAAAGCTATCAGGCGTTCCAATGTCTCGCGCTGTCGGCACGCGCCGGCCCGCTGGTGATGTTCACCCGCCTGTCCGAGCGCTGCGAGTTCATCGAGGATTCCCTGGCCGACGAGGTGATCGGCTGGGGCGGCGGCGAGCCCGAGGATCCGATCGAGACCTTCGCCCGCCTGGCGGTCCGCCTTGGGCTGCGCGTCTCGCGCGTCGGTCTGGAGACACCGCCATATTATCTGCATCCGCACCACTACGTGCGGCTGAAGGACCTGCTCGGCGCGGCGCTGGTTGCCGAGCCGGTCAACCTGGTGCACGCGCTGCGCGCGGTGAAATCGCCGCGCGAGATCGCGCTGATCCGCCAGTCCGCGCGCATCGCCGACCTGGCGATGGCGGCCTGCGTCGGCGCCACAGCCGCGGGCCGCACCGAGCTGGAGATCGCCGCCGCCGTCTATCAGTGCCTGCTGGTCAACGGCAGCTCCCTGCCGGCGAGCGCGATCAACCTGGTCACCGGCGATCGTTGCGGCTTCGCGCATGGCGCCCCGTCGCTGCGCCGGCTGCAACGCGGCGATCCCGGCAACATCGAGTTCGGCGCCGCCTACAAGCGCTACACCAAGACGATCGGGCGGCAGTTCAACCTCGGCCCGCCCGGCACGCGTGTGCGCGAGCTGTATGACGTGGCGCGCGCGGCGTTCGAGGCGTGCCTCGCCGAAATTCGCGACGGCGTGCCGGCGATCGTGCCGCACGAAGCCGCCAGGCGGGTGATCGCCGAGGCCGGAATGGATCGCTACCGGCTGCACACCACCGGCTATGGCGTGGGACCCGGCGTGCCGCCGTCCTGGGGCGAGCCGCTCAACATGTTCGGCGGCAGCACCGACATTCTGCGTGCCGGCATGGTGGTGTCGGTCGAACCGCCCGTGTTCATCGCCGAGGAACGCCTCGGCGCGCGTATCATCGACAACGTGCTGGTGACCGAGACCGGGGCGGAATTGCTGTCGGATTACACGCTGGATCTGATCGAGATCGGCTAGCCGGAACGGTCGTTGGCACGGACGCAAGAAAGCGGGTTTCACCGCGGAGTGTGCGGAGAACGCGGAGCACGCGGAGGAAAGCCGACTGTGCTTCGCGCGAGGCGCGATTGTTTCCCTTCTCCGCATTCTCCGCATTCGGCACATTCTCCGCGTTTTCCGCGGTGAACCTTGCCTGCCGACGAACGAACCAACCGTCGTGACATGAGCGAGGCCATCCGTCGGTAACATTATGGCACTTTCCCGTGGCCCCCGGTGACAACCTATCCGCAATTTGGGCAGTAGCGATTAGGACAATCCACCGGCAACCGGACAGCGAACAATCCTGATTGGCAGTCCGGTACATCGGCCAGGAAGTCGGCACCTCGGCACAAAAGCTCATTGCATCGGGGGCACGGGATACCGTCCCTCTTGGGGTCGTATTGCGGCGCCGCCTGGGGCATGGTGGGCATTGGTGGCAGTCCTTTAGTTTTCGGGCGCTTCGGTCATACAGCCCGTCTCGGGTCGGTCGCTATGCGCCGTCGCCTTGACCAGAACAAGGCGGGAACATAGCCTCGGGCGATGGCTCCCGAGACATTTTGGCGGCCCGGTCTGGCAACGCCCATCGGCGCCGCTCGGGAATGGTGTTTGCAGGCCAAATGCGGCCCGTGTGACCGGGTGACCGCCTACCGTCTTGCAGAGCTTGCCGACGTGCACGGCGCCCGCCTGACGGTCTCGGAGATTGTTTCTCGGCTGCGGTGCAAGCTATGTCAGGCCGAACCGACTACGGCGGAATTGGTGTCTGAGAACGCCGGAAGATCGGGTCATTTCAAGACGGTTCCGCTGCCGATCTAGCTGGCTTGGTGCTCCCGCTCTTGCGGCGTGCGGGGTAGTCATCGGTGTCATGACCATTTTCCCCGTATAGCTGCCCTGACGGCTAGCACATGGTCTCGCCACTCGTTATGCTATACCGCACCGGACTTTTGATGGGAAGGCAAGAGACGAATGAGCCAACCGCAGCAGATCGTCATTGTAGAACACCGGGGGAGTCCAGGTGTCCTTGCCGGCGCAATGGGCTGTGTCTTTGGCATCCTTGGGGTCTTCACGCTGGGCGTTGTCTTCGTTCCCCTAGCTGCGCTGTGTTCGGTTATCGGGTTTGTTCGTGGTGTGTCAGGGGGAAGCGCCGCAGGAATTGGAATGTCGCTTTTGGGCGCCCTCCTAACAATTGCGGGATTTGTATTCTCACCCAGCCTTTGGATTTTGTTCGCTACGATGACGGCTCGACATTAGGGGCAGGCCGAACCAATGCGCTACCGACTGCGCTCCCTACTTGTTCTGTTTACCTTTGTGGCACCGGGATTAGCATTGGCTCAGGTGGACACTATCATCGGCACACATGGGTCGTGCGACGTTTTCATCATAGCGGGAGCTACAACGCCATGTCCGCCGAAGGGCGTCATTTACTCGCACCTTACCAACGGGCGTGCTCTTCTTTCAGTCGGACTCCCCAATGACGAGATACTTACATTCGTTGGAGAAAAGGACTCACAACCGAGGCTGGAAGAATATTGGCTTTACCTATCACGTGTGAGGATCGCAAGCCGTGCAACCGAAATCGTGGCAAATGTCGCAGGGCAGTGCATCATCCATATGACACGGGACGGCACCATATGGTCACGAATTGACTGCGACGCCACCGACGAACGAAATCGTGCCTATCGACTGCACTTCAAGCCGGATGGCAGACCCGTCGAGGTTACCCATCCGAGCCGCTAGCGCAGCGTTTCCATGGAAAGACTCGTACGGCGTGGCTGTCATGGCTTGGCCTAGCCGTTAGGCTTCGGTGACTCGGCCTTCATCTGTTTTTCGAGCATTGCGGCTTGGGCATCTTTGAGTGATCCGCCAAAAAAAACCTCATACATCACGAAGAGATTTACGGCACGCATCAGCATGGAATAGACGACCATTATAAAGATAACGAACGAAAGCGCCGAAACCCAGGACAAAAGACTAGATTTGCCTTCGCAATATATTGCGAGACAAAGCCAGACGCAGGCGGAAAAGAAATTGACCCCAAACATGATGCCGTGCCATATCATGAAAACCGTTGTTGCCCTTCCCGTCTCATCCTCCGCCAATATCTTAGCAGCCGGAGTAAGGAACCAATCGGTTTTGCGCTGAAAATGTGCCCTCACAAATTTCTCGAATAGGTTCTTCGCCATTCTCCGCATCCAAGGTGATGCCATGCTCATGAGCCGGAGAATGAGCACGGCGACCAGCGATTCAGCTATTCCGAGCGTCGCCGTCCGCCAAGGCAGTTGCGTCAACCATTGGGGGAACTGTTCCATCACCATCTCCCTTCAACCCGATCTAGCCGAGCCGTCCTACTCGGCAAGAGCCGCATTGGCCATCCGCCGCCCCATCTCATATTGTCGCCGCCGCGCTCACAATGCCGCCGTCGAGCGGATGGCATCCCAGCGCACCAGCCGGATCCGGTTCGCGCGCATCAGGCTAAGCCGCCGCAGCCACAGCTCGGCCTCGCGCACCAGGACCGCCGCCATCGCGTGGCTCGGTTTCTTATCGCGCATGCCGTGGATCACCGCGTGCCAGCCGTGCAGCGCCTGCTGCACGTGGCGCAAGGAGATGTCCTCGGTGACGCGCACGTCGAACCCAAGGGTGTCGAGCGCGGCGGTGATCGCCCGCTGGCTTGGGACGGCGGGCGCGCGCCCCTCCAGCCGGCTCCACGCCGTGACCGTGTCATCCAGCGGATCGAGCGGCTGGTCGGCCACCAGATCCACCATCATGAGCTCGCCGTTCGGCCGCAGCGCGTGGAAAATGGCGACCAGCACCGGTCCTGGGGCTGCCCCTCGGAAGGCCTCAAGTGCCAACGCGTTATGAAACGACCGGCGGGAGAAATTCGGCACCTGCGGGTCCCAGGTTCTGATTGCGGCGCGCCGCCCGAGGCCGCTGCGCGTGCTGCGCTCCGTGGCCACGACGGCGAGGTCCGGATCGGCCTCAAAGCCGGTCACCCAGGCACCAAGCTGCTCTGCTATGCAGCAGGCCGGCCCGCCGGCCCCGGCGCCCACCAGCAGCAGGCTGGAGGCCTCGGTCAGCTGGAGCGGATTGGCCAGGCGCAACGTCTCCTGCTCGCCGGCCGGGAAGATGAACCCCTCCCCCCATAGCGAGTCGGCGAGGGCGATGCGCTCGCGGTTCCAGTGGGTTGGCGGCATCGGCGCGCCTGCAATGGCCGGTTCCGCCAGCACGCCCATCGGTTCGCCCGCCGGCTGCCGCTCCATATGCGGGCCGCCAGTCGGGCCGCCAGACGGGCCGATCGAGCCGACCAGATCGGTGAACATGCTCCAAACCCGGCCAAGCGACATCGGGCACACCTCCGCATGCAGAGAGTGCCGCCAAAGTGTTGACGAAGCGTTGATATGCCCGGGCTCGGTCTAGCGCGGCCTGCAGAACCCTGGGACCCGCCGCGATGGGCAGGGAACGCCGCGAGGAGTCTGACCGTGGGCCCGGCAGGCAGGCCACCGTGCGCGACTTGACGGAGTTACCTATCGGCGTGCCCTAACCGAACTCGGTCAGCACATACCGAACGACCTCGTTGCCGACGACGCTCGGTCGGTGACGGTGCGCGCGGCCTGCCGGGATGTGCAGCATGTCGCCCGGGCCCGCCTCCACTACATGGTCGTCAAACGTGTAGCGGATGCGCCCGGCGAGGATGAAGATCGAGTGCCCGGTCTCGCACCAGTGTTCCGCCGCCGGCCTCGCCGCCTCGGCCTCTGCCGCGTCGTGTGGGTCCGGCGCGCGCTCCTGATAGCGCAATGTGATTCCGAACGGACTGACGGCCTCGCGGACCCTCAGCTTGTCGGTGGCGGCCTGCAACGGATGGGCGGCGGCAGGGAAGTGGTACGGACTGTCGCTCATACCGCCATTTTGCCGCGAAAGTCGGCGTTGGGCCAGCTATAGCTGCCCGACATCATCGGCGCCCCTGCTCGGTCTCATCCTGGGCCACCTGGGAGCGAACCGGCTTGCTCATGTGCACCACGACACCGCCGCTGAATTCGTCTTCTCGATCCACACGATAACCGAGCCGGGCATAGAGGCGCAGGTTCGCGGCGAAGAGCTTGTTGGTGTAGAGCTTGATTTCACCGTAACCCAGTGACCCAGCCACAAGTTCGGCGTGAGCCATCAGCTTTCGACCGAGACCGCGGCCCTGAAAGAGCGGCGAAACAGCCACGTTCTCAACGAGAAGGTGGTCGGTTTCCGGGATCATCTCGATAAGTGCGACGAGATCGCCGCCCACATGCAAAAGGTCGATACGGTGTTTCCGCACGGCTTCCGCATAGTCCGCCGTCATCGGCTTCGGCTCACGCCCAATCACCGGAACCCATTTGGCATAGGCATCACGCGTCAGGTGTCGGATCGCAGATGTATCCATTGCTACTGCCGGCCGCAGCGTTATCACCTCGCTCATCATTCGACTTCCCGCTCTGCAACCCGCCCAACGGGCGGAATGGTGAGGATTGGTATATCGGGCGCCGACCAGGCCACCGGATGAAATCAATCGCGGCTGCCGGCAATGTCGAGCCGATACAGCTAACGCCCGCGCGCCGGCGGTTGGCGCAGCAGACGCCAGGGGTCGGGCATCGGGCCGGCCGGGATCTCGATCACGGCTGGGATGTCGGCCTTGAACGCGGTGCGCAGGGCCTGGCGCAGCTCGGCCGGCGAGGTGGCGCGCAGGGCGAGGGCGCCGAAACTCTCGACGAACTTCTGGAAGTCGGGATTGCGCAGGTCCGAGGCGATCAGCCGGTTGCCGAACGATTCCGTCTGGATGCGGCGGACGTTGCCATAGGCGCCATCGTTGACCAGGACGATCACCACCGGGATGCGCTGCTGCACGGCGGTGGCCAGCTCCTGCGCGTTGAACAGGAACCCGCCGTCGCCAGAGACCGCAACGACCGGCACGTTCGGGCGTGCGACCTTGACGCCGATCGCCGTCGGCACGCCCCAGCCGAGCGTGCCCTGGTAGCCGGGCGAGATGTAGGTGCGCGGCCGGTAGACCGGGAAGACCATGCGCGCGGCATAGCCAAGCTGGGTCAGTTCATCGACGAAGATGCCGTCCTCCGGCAGTTCGGCCCGGATCGCCTCCAGGTAGCCGATTTGCGGCTGCAAGACCGCGGTGACCGCTTGCTGTTCGGCGCGCAGGCCGGCGAGTTCGTGCGCGCGTGAGTCGCGGTGGCGATTGTGTGCGGGCAGCGCGTCGCGCAGCAGCGACAGCGCGGCGACGGCGTCGGCGGTAATGCCGATGGTCGGGCGCTCGATGCGATCCAGTTCCTCGGCGTCGGCGTCGATGCGCACCACCTTCAGCGCGGCGTCGGTGCCCCATTGCTGAAGCTGCGTCTGCAACCGCGTGCCGACCGCGAGCACGACGTCGGCCTTGCCCCAGAGCTTGTGGCCCATCAGCACGTTGGCGGCGAGCGGGTGCCGTGCGTCCAGGATCCCCTGGCCCATGCGGTGGGCTACGACAGGGGCCTGCAGCAGCTCGGCGATGGCGGTCACCTCGGCGCTGGCGTGCTGGGCGCCGCCGCCGACGACGATCAGCGGGTGGTGCGCCTCGCCGAGCAGCCTGGCGGCCCGGGCGATCGCGTCGGGATCGATCGCCGCATCGTCGCCGGTCGCGGCTTGCAGCGGGGCCACCGGAGCGCGGCGCGCCAGCACGTCGATGGAGCACTCCAGCGCCACCGGTCGCGGCCGGCCGGAGCGAAGCTGGCGGAACGCCTCGTTCACCTTGATCGGCGCCTCGTGCGGCGCGTGGATGCGGTCGGCGTATTTGGTCAGCAGACGCATGATGGCGAGCTGGTCCGGCAGCTCGTGCAGGTGGCCGTAGCCGCGGCCGATCGCGGCCTGGGCGATCTGGCCGATGAACGCCAGCACCGGCGCGTTGGCGGCGTAGGCGGTGCACAGCGCCGCAGTGGTGTTGAGGAAGCCGGGGCCGGGCACCACGGTGTAGGCGGCCGGCTTGCCGCTGGCCATCGCCATGCCAAGCGCCATGTAGCCGGCGCCCTGCTCGTGGCGCGTGTGGATCGGGCGGATCCTGTCGCCGGCGCCGTGCAGCGCGTCGAACAGGTAGTCGTTCTGCACGCCGGGCAGGCAGAAGATCGTGTCGATGCCGTTGGCGATCAGCGCGGCGACGGCGGCCTCGCCGGTGGTCATCGTGCCAGGGGCCATCGTGGCTGGCGTTGTCATCTGCTGCGTCTCCGTCCCGCGGTGTTGCGGCGGACGCTAGAAGGGGGGCAGCCTGCTGGCAATCAGATGAATGACCCCAGGGGACGGATGCGATGAGCGATCGGCTGGCGACCAGCATCGGCGACATGCGGCTGCGCAATCCGGTGATCTGCGCCTCGGGCGAGCCGGTGATGACGGAAGCCGGCATTCGCGCCGCGTTGCACGCCGGCGCGGCCGGCGTGATCGCCAAGTCGGTCAACGAGAGGGCGGAGGCAGCGGCACAGCTCGATCGCGCGGACTATGTGGAGCTGGACGCCGCCGGCGTGCCCGCCGCGCATGGCGTGTCGCTGTTCAACCGCTCCGGCCTGGCGCAGCGCGACGCCGCCGAATGGTTCACCGCGCTCGCCGCGATCGATCGGGAAGCCGCGGACGACGGGCGGTTCGTTGCGGCGTCGATCGTGCTCGCCGGGGTCGACGGCGCGGAGATGCTGGGACGCATCGCACGGCGGGCGGGGCTGCGGGTATTCGAGCTGAATGTCGGCGCGCCGCATGCCTCGGAGGCGACGCCGGGCGCGATCGTGCAGGAGACCGACCCGGCGCGGTTGGCCGAGCTGGTCGCACGTGTGCGCGCGACGACGGAGGGCATGCAGCTTTGGGTGAAGCTGACGGGGCTGTCGTCGAACCTGCCGGCGCTGGCGGTGGCGGCACGGCAGGGCGGCGCCGACGCGGCGTGCATGATGGGGCGGTTCATGGCGATGGTGCCGGACCTCGACACTTTTGGCCCGGTGCTGGGGACCTCGGCGGCGTATGGCGGCGGCTGGGCGCTGCCGATCGTGTGCCGCTTCCTGGCGCTGAGCCGGCGCGCGGTGGGCGCGGGATTTCCGTTACTTGGCACCAACGGTGTGCGCAGCGGTGGTGACGTGGCGCGCATGGCGCTGGCGGGGGCGTCGGCGACCGAGCTGTGCTCGGTGGTGATGCACGAGGGGTTTGGTGGGTTGACGCGGGTGATCGCGGAGCTGGATGCATTGCTGACGGCACGTGGGGTGCGGTTCACCGAGCTGGTCGGACGGGCCGCGGATGCGCTGCATGGTTACGGCGAGCAGGCGGTGGTGCCGGGGCGGTGGCGGGATTTCGTTCCGCCTGAGACGATTGCATGAGGTTGCGTGGCCGCCCGCCCGCCTTCGGCCCGCGACTATGGACGGTAGTCGCGACTCGTTTCGGTGCGATGGTGATCAACGCCTTTTCGTAGGATCGGAGGATTGCCGAGCAGACGACGGTAGCTTCGAGGTAGCGATGCCAACTCCCAGCTGATCGACTATAGGTTCTATAAGTTTCCACAAGCGCTGATCTAACACGTTGACTGTCTGACGTTGTCCGTCATATTCAAGCTCAAAGCGCGCCGATCGGAACCCACCCGCGGGTCCAACGGCGAGTGCCACAGATCCTGTTGGTCTGATTGCGGCTTCGAATTCTGAACGGCTTTGGAATTTCCCTATGCAAAGCAAGTCCTTTGAATAGTGCTTCGATGTCTGGCCATTATCCCATTGTACCGTGTAGAGTAGGAAATCATATGTATGGTAGGGCTTCTGCGTTTCCGTAACGGTGCCGCCTTGATTCGATGTTATGCTGACCTTCGGGCCTTCGGCTGGTCCGTGATCTAGAAACCCATTGTCACTCCATACCCGGCTACCGATCGAAAGCTGAGGCGGAAACATGTCCACTATCATCTCCCTCATCAAGCTTATTAATTTCCGTCGTTGAGCGCCCAGGCCGCTATTCCCATAGCGCCAGAACTACTCCGCCGCCTGCTTCACCTCGTCCGCCAGTTTCCGCACCCGCAGGATCGGATCGCGCCGCAGCGACTCCGGCGTCAGCAACCCGAGCGCGCCGGCCACCGACCAGTAGGCATGATCCGCGTGGCGAACGATCANNTCGTAGGGCTTGCCCACGTCGTGGCACAGCGCGCCGGTCAGCACCACGTCGCGGTCGATCCGCACCTCCGGCCGCTGTGCGACAAAAGTGTCGGCGATCTGCAGCGCCAGCCGCGCCACGCCGCGCAGGTGATCGGCCTGGCTGCCGCGCTTCAGCACGTTCATCCCCGGATTGCCACCCGGCGGGATGTCGCTGATCCGCCCGAAGCTGGAATGGGCCAGCGCGAAGGCCCAGGCCTCGATCGCCTTGCTGCGCAGCACGAGGTTCTGGACCTGCTCGATCTCGGGCAGGTCCTCGACCACCGAGCGGCGCATCGCGTCGGTGATGGGCCGTTGCTGGGTGACGAAATGCAGGCCCATCGCCGCCCCCGCTACTTCACCTGGATGAAACGGTAGGGGAAGTAGTTGTCCGCCAACTGCGCCACGTCGACATTTTTTTTCGTCGCCCAGACGATCACCTGCTGGTGCAGCGGGATCAGCGGCAGGTCGTGCTGCACGATCTGCGCGGCCTGATCGATCATCGCGGCGCGCTTCGTCTGGTCGGTTTCCACCCCGATCTTATCGACCAGATCATCGAAGCTGGGATTGGAGTAACCTTCGTAGTTCAGTTCGCCGCGGCCGTTGCCGCGCGTGGCCAGCAGTGAATACAGCACGTTGTGCGCGTCGTAGGTGGCCGGCGTCCAGCCGAGCATATAGAAGTCGGTGTCGTATTTCGGCCCCTGGATCTTGGTGAAGAACTTCGCCTTGGTCTGCGCCAGCAGGTCCACCTTGACGCCGATGCGCGCCAGCATGGAGACGATCGCGGTGCAGATCTGCTCGTCCGACACGTAGCGGTCGTTCGGGCAATCCATGCCGAGCTTGAAGCCGCTGGCATAGCCGGCCGCTGCCATGAGCTGCTTGGCCTTCGCCACGTCGGCCTTTGGCCGCACGTCGATCTTGGAATCATACCCGTTCACCCCCGGCCCCCACATCATGAAGCTCGGGTGTGCCAGGCCGAGCATCACCTTCTGCGCGATCGCCGGCTCATCGATCGCCAGCGAGAAGGCTTGGCGCACCCGCAGGTCCTGCAGCGGATTCTTGCCCTTGACGTCCGAGGTGATCAGCTCGTCGCGCCACACGTCGAGACCAAGAAAGATGGTCCGCAGCTCCGGATGCTCGATCAGCTTCAGGCTCGGCGTCGCGGCGATTCGCTTCATATCCTGTGGCGGCACCGAATAGATCATGTCCTCCTGGCCCGACAGCAGCGCGGCGACGCGGGTGGCCGCGGAGCCGATGACATCGAACTCCACGCGATCGGCGTTGCCCGGGATCTTGTCCCACCACGCCGGGTTCTTCTCGACCACCGTCTGCCGGTCGGGCTCGCGCGAGACCAGCTTGTAGGGCCCGGTGCCCATCGCATTGTGCACCGCGTAGTTGTCATCGGCGCCGCCGATCACCACCGGCTCGGTCGCGTGGTGCGCCTCGCACCAGGCCTTGCTCATGATCAGGAAGTTGGTCTGTTCCTGCAGAAAGATCGGGTCCGGGTGGACGGTCTCGAAATCGACCGTCAGGTCGTCGAGCTTGCGCACCTCCTTCACCATCGACATCGGCGCGCGCATCACCGAGGACTTGGCCATGGTGCGCTGGAAGGAGAACACCACGTCATCGGCGGTGAACGGCGAGCCGTCCTGCCATTTCACGCCCGGACGCAGATGGAAGCGCCACACCGTCGGGCTGGTCTGCTCCCA
>PLXO01000185.1 GCA_003151425.1 Acetobacteraceae bacterium | reverse complement strand
CAGGGCGGAGCCCTGACCTTGCTCCCTTCACCCAATGGCCCTGGATGGCGCGGTCGCGCCTGCGCGCGGCGTTGGCCGCCGCTACTTTCGGCGCCGCCGCGGGGTGGTGCCGAGGCCGATCTTTTTCGCGAGCGCGGACCGCTGACGCGCATAGGCCGGTGCGACCATCGGATAGCTCGCAGGCAGGCTCCAGCGCTGGCGGTACTGCAGCGGGGTCATATTGTAGGCCGCCATCAGGTGCCGCTTGAGCATCTTCAGCTTCCGCCCGTCCTCCAGGCAGATGATGTGGTCGTTGAACACCGATTTGGCCGGTGGCACCGCCGGCTCCGGGCGCTCGGGCTGGGTCGGTTCCTTGCCCGCCTCCGCCAGGGTCTTATATACTTGGCGGATCAGTGACTGCACGTCGGCCGGGGGCACGGTATTGTTCGACACGAGGGCCGCGACGACTTTGGCCGTCAGTCCCAAGATATTGGTGTCTATCGGCTGTTCGGCCATTGCAATCCCTTTCGTCCTCGATAACTGCGCCTATTTATGGCGCTGTCTCGATGTCAGGCAACCTCTATTCTACCGGACATTGGCGGTCTTGATATCATGACAGCAATGCAAGAGCCCGATCGCGAGCTCGACATCACCGGCGAGATGTGCCCGATGACGTTTGTTCGCACCCGCCTCGCGCTCGACCGTATGCGGCCGGGCGAGACCTTGAGGGTGCGGCTGCGCGGCGAGGAACCGCTGCGCAATGTGCCGCGCACGGCGCGCGAGCAGGGCCACGAGGTGCTGTCGCTGGAGACCGGCGCGGACGGGATCAGCCTGCTGCTGTTGCGCCGCGGTGACTGATACCAGCCGCTCGGGACCTGGCATGTGCCGCAAGACAGCAAGATCCACCGCAGAGCACGCAGTGCGCGCAGAGGAATAAGCTTGGCGCTTCGCGCGTGGCGCCATCCGTACTCCTATACCAGCCGCCATATACATTGACAGGATCAGCCAGCCCGCGCTCGTGGTGCTGCCCTGCGGTAAATTCGCCGGTGGACCGACCGTGTCGAGCTGGTTGCTGTAGTTGATGCTGAAGCGTCTCGGTTTGAATGTCAGCCATGGGCGAAAAGCGGACGGTCAAATGCCAGGGGCGTGTGCCGGTCGAGCCTGCGGAAAACGACCGATCGCCGGCCAGCCGGGCTTGCCAGATTAGGCTCTCGTGCGGCTGTGGGTGGATTGACGTACTACGGTGGTCGGCCATGACGACGGTCGTGGTCAGCCCTTCCGGAACGACATTCTTTTCGGCCGGTTGGTATTATTCTGCATGCTCTGCGGTGGATCCTATCCCGGCGGCCCTGGCCTCGCCGCGCGCTGCGCGTGGCCGGAAATGCGATCAGGCAGCGGACGCGGCTCGGGTTGGCCGATCGGACGCCACAACCTGCTGGGTAGAAGTACCCGCTTGCAACGCCCTCGGACCGACACGATTCTGCAATGCCATGACCTGGCATGTCCAATACCGGAAAGACGCTACGGACTGCATCGTCCGGCATCCAAGCCCCGAGCAGGCCATCGAAGCGGCCTGTCGGCTCATCGATGATGGCTGCGACGTGTACGGCATCGGCACGGGGGCGCTGACTGACTCGATCGCCAGAGCCGATATCGCTCGCATCCATGAATTCTGGGCGAGAGCAAAGCCTGGGTTGAGCCGCATCGGAAGCTGAGAGGTTGCCGCGAAGTCCGGGGATCGCGCACCAAATCAGGGTGTGAGATACCAGCGGCCGTTGCCCCGTGCTTACAGGTCAATACTTGGGGCCGCCAGTATGAGCGTCCGCCGCAGCACCAGCGCGTCGGTGCCGTCGGCGTAGTAGCGCGGCCGCCTTCCGGTCGGGATGAAACCGGCGCGCCGATACAGCGCGCGCGCCGCACCATTGGCGTCGGACACTTCAAGGAAGGCGGTTTGCGCGCCGCGCGAACCCCCGAGGCTCATCGCCGCGCCGAGCAGCCGTGTGCCGACCCCCTGGCGCCGCGCCTCGGGGGCCACTGCCAGGGTCAGCACTTCGGCCTCGTCCGCCGCGACGCGCGCGAGGATCATGCCGCCGCGCCTGTCGAGCCAGCCGAACACGCCGGGAAGCGCAAGCTGCAGCGCGAACGCGTCGGTGCCCCATGCCTCGTTGGGCGGAAACGCAGCGCGATGGATCGCCGCCATCGCCGCGGCGTGCGCGATGCCGGCAAGCTCGAGCGCGCCGATCATTTCGCCGGTCATTTCGCGGGCCGCCCGTCGGCCAGCTCGCCGGTCACCCCGGCAGTCATGCCGCGCGGGCGGTCATGTTGCGGGGGCGGTCATGCCGCCGGGTCAGTCATGTTGCGAGGCCGGTCATATTGCGGGGCCGGTCCTGTTGCGGGGCCAGTCACGTCTCGGGGTCAGTCACGGCGCGGGCGCGGGCCGCAGCCCGGCCGCCGGCAGCCGCGCCTCGGGTGGGTCGACATAAATCGGCTGCGGCGCGCGCGGCGGCAGATCGCCGGCCAGGCGCCGTTCCCCGACCAGCGCGACATGCCGCGCCACCGGCAGGCGCGCATCGGTCAGCATGACGTCGGCCTCGCGCGCCGCGAGCCGCGCCGCCACCGCGATCGCGGCATCGCCGGCGATGGCAACCGGGCCGTCGGGGCGCGGCAGGTCGTCCAGCGCCATCGTCGTCACCACGCCATCGCGTTCAAGAAAGATGCGGCCGCGCCGGCTGTCGATCGCACACCACAGCGCCCGCCGCCCGAGATGCGGCATTGCCTCCGCCAGCGCCTCGCCCACCGAGACCCCAACCAGCGGGACTCCCGCCGCCAGGGCGATGCCATGCGCCAGCGCGAGGCCGGCGCGCACGCCGGTGAAGCTGCCCGGCCCCACCGTCACCGCGATCAGGTCCAGCGTCGGGGCCGCGACGCCGGCGTCCGCCAGGACCGCCTGTGCCAATGCCGGCAGCAGCGCCGCATGGCCCCGTGCCGCGTCCTGGTGGCGGCCAGCGAGGACCTCGCCGTCCACCACCACCGCGGCCGAGCACCGCGCCAACGCACCGTCAATCGCCAGGATGCGCGTCATGGCAGTGGCGAGACCGCTTTGGGGCGAGACCGCTTGGTCAGAGCAGCACGCAGGCCTCGTCGAACGCCAGGCGCGGCGAGCGCGCGAACACGCCGCTCGGGTCGCCCTTGCCGAGGTTGACCAGGAAATTCGACCGCCAGCCGCGATCGGCCAGGAATTCCGCGTCCACCTTGGCGTTGTCGAAGCCGGACATCCCGCCGGTGTCGAGACCCAGCGCGCGCGCCGCCAGCATGAGATAGGCGCCCTGCAGCGTGCCGTTGCGGAACGCCGTCGTGGCGGCCAGCGACTCGTTGCTGGTGAACCAGGAGGTGGCGTCCGGATTGTGCGGAAACAAAAAAGGCAGGCGCTCGTAGAATTTCGGATCGTAGGCGACGATCACCGTCACCGGCGCCGCCATCGTCTTCGCCAGATTGCCCGACGATAGCGCCGGGGCCAGCCGCTCCTTGGCTTCCTTCGTGCGCAGGAACAAGAAGCGGGCGGGCGAGCAGTTGGCCGACGTCGGTCCCTGCTTCAGCAGGTCATACAGCTCGTGCAGGGTCTCATCGGAGACCGGGTCTTCGTGCCACTTGTTGTGGGTACGCGCCTCGCGGAACAGCAGGTCGAGCCCCGCCGCGTCGATCGTCATGCCGAGGAATCCTTATGCCGGACCAGTGAAGCGGCCAGCCTAGCAGGGGCACGGTCAGATATCAGCAGCTCTCATTTTGGCGTGGCCGAGCCCCCTGCCCCGTCATGGCCGTCCCCGAGCTTGACCCGGGGACGGCCATGACGGTGGCTAAGGTCGTCACGCCGACACGAGACCACCGGTCACATATCGACCTGTTCGACCGACCGCACCTCGGGCACGTAGTGGCGGAGCATGTTCTCGATACCGTGCTTGAGCGTGGCGCGCGAGGACGGACAGCCAGAGCACGACCCCTGCATGTGCAGCAGCACGATGCCGTCGCGATAGCCGCGGAACACGATGTCGCCGCCGTCGGCCGCCACCGCCGGGCGTACCCGCGTGTCGATCAGCTCCTTGATCTGCGCGACGATCTCCTGGTCTTGCGGCGCGACGTCCTCGTCGGGCGCCTCGGTGTCCGCGCCCTCGATCACCGGCCGCCCGGCGACGAAATGCTCCATGATGGCGCCGAGCACCTGGGGCTTCAGCGCCTGCCACGCGATCTCGTCGGCCTTGGTCACGGTGATGAAGTCGCCGCCGAGGAACACCCGCGCGACGCCCGGCAGCGCGAACAGCCCGGTGGCCAGCGGGCTGCGGGCGGCGGCATCGGGCGCGGCGAAATCGGCGGTGCCAGGTCCCATCACATCGCGCCCCGGCAGGAACTTCAGCGTGGCGGGGTTGGGGGTGGCTTCGGTTTCAATGAACATGCGGCTGGCCTCATGGGATCGGAAGAGCGGGAACAAACCGGACCGCTGCGGTCCGGTCAAGGCCGCTATGTCGGCGCATTGGGGCCGGTTGGCAAGGGCGACCACGCCGAAACCGGGGCAATCGGGCGAAGCAATGGGCCCGCCCGGATGTTGCTGTCATTGCGAGCGTAGCGAAGCAATCCCCCCCGGGTGTTGCGCACCCTCGTGGGGATTGCCGCGTCGCTTCGCTCCCAACAAGAAATTCGCTCCCAACAAGAAAGAAGGGAGGATTTACTCCAACGATCGGGTTTAGCGACATTTTTTCATTCAGGGCGGTCGGCCGCCGCCGGCCGGTGGGAACTCGCAATGACACTTGGCCAATGACAGTTTGGCGTTTCCGGTCAGCGTGAAAATGCTCTAGCGGCTGCGGATTTGCCTGGAACCTCGAGCAACATGTGCAGATCGGAAACGACATAAATGCCGAAGCGAAATCACTCCGCCGCCACCTTCCGCGCCGCCAGCCGATCGATCTCCATCTGGACCGCTGCAGCCGATTGCCCGACGAACTCCTCGTGGTGGGTGCGCGCGTACTCGTAGCTTCCACCACGCAGCTCACGCGAGCCCTGGAAGTGCGGGTGCACGTAACGCGCCATCAGCTCGTAATGCCGCTGCGTCGCCGGCCAGTCGGCCCAGTTGTGCGCCAGCTCCATGATGACACCGAAACCACCCGAGCCGGCCAGCAGGCTCTCGATATACGCGATCGCGTCGTCCGGCGTGCCGATGCAGGCGGCCCCAGTGCGCGTCAGGAACTCGTACGCATCGCCCATGTCGTCCGGCACGATCGGAAACGTTGCAACGTCGCGGAAATAGCGGCGGAACGCCTCCAGCCCGAAGCGCACGTTCTCGCGCGCGCGCTCCCGCGTCTCGGCGATATGCAGCATGGTAACCAGCCGCCAGTTGGCACGGTCGGCGGTCTTGCCGTTCAGCCGCGCCTGCTCCTCATACAGCGACCAGTTCTGCGTGTGCTTGGCCATCGCGTCGGGGCTGGTGCCGCCGATCGACAGCATGCCGATGCCATGCCGCCCCGCCGCCAGCGAACCCGTCGGCGAGCGTGCCGCGGCAACCGCCAGCTCCATGCGCGGGCGCGTGTAGCAGGGAAGCTGCAACTGCGCGTCCTGCAGGTCGAACCAGTCGCTCTTGCGGGTGACACTCTTGCCGTCCAGCAGCTCGACGATCACGTCCAGCGCCTCGTTCATCCGCCGCCGCTGGTCGGCCGGCTTGATGCCCAGCTTCATCGCATCGTGCACCAGCGATCCCGGGCCGACGCCCAGCATCACCCGCCCGCGCGTCATGTGATCGAGCTGCACGATCCGGTCGGCGACCAGGAACGGATTGTGATAGGGCAACGACACCACGCCGGTGCCGAGGCGGATGTGCCGCGTCCGCTCCGCCGCGGCGGCGATGAAGATCTCCGGCGAGCCGACGATCTCGAAGCCGCCGGAATGATGCTCGCCGATCCAGGCCTCGTGGTAGTTCAGCCGGTCCAGGAGCTGCAGCAGCTCCATGTCGCGCTCCAGCGCCAGCGTCGGGTTTTCGGGCAGGTCGTGGAACGGTGCCAGAAAGATGCCGCTGCGCAGGTAACGTTCGCTGATGGTGGAACAACTCCCGGTGACCGGCGGCCAGCGTAGCGCGGATTTCCCGCAGTGTCGCGGGCTGGCCCAGGGATGTGTAGCCCAGGGATGTGTGGCCCCTGGGATGCCGCTTCACGCGATAGGCCGAGGACCGGATGAACATTTCGTCAGAACCATCGACATGACACCGGTTTAACTGCTCCGCCTGGGGAACGTTCACCTGCGCTACCGTATGTAGGGCGCATCGCGGTGGCCATGACGGCATCGCACACGAATCCCTAGAATCCAATGATTCCCAAGGAGCAACAGCAGATGCAACGAATTCAGATCGACGGCCAACGCCGCCGGTTCCGCTGCACAACGCTCGCGGTCACGCTGTTGGCCGGCACCGCGCTCGGCGGCTTCGCGGCCGGCCATGCCACGCTGGCGAGGGCTGCGGAGAGCCAGCCCGTCAACCCGCCGGCCGTGCAGGCGTTGCCCCAGATGCCCGACTTCGCCGACCTGGTGAAGCAGGTGAAGCCCGCCGTCGTCTCGGTCACCACCAAGCTGGCCGTGGCCCAGGCGTCCGATATTGGACCGTCCGATCAGGGATCGTCGGAGATGAGACCGCAGCAGCGGCAACTGCCGTTCCCCTTCAACCAGATGCCGTTCGGCCAGATGCGACCGCGTGGCCAAGGTCAGGGTCAGCCGGTTGAAGCCCGCGGTTCCGGCTTCATCATCGACGCGAACGGCACGATCGTGACCAACAACCATGTGGTGAAGGATGCCAAGAGCGTCGAGGTCACGCTGTCCGACGGCACCACCCTGACCGCCAAGGTCCTCGGCCGCGATCCGCGCACCGACATCGCGGTGCTGAAGGTCGATGCCGGTCATCCGCTGCCCTACATCCACCTCGGGAATTCGAACGACGCCGAGCCGGGCCAGTGGGTGGTGGCGATGGGCAACCCGTTCGGTCTGGGTGGCTCGGTCACCGCCGGCATTGTCTCCGCGCTGGGCCGCGACATCGGCGACGGCCCGTATGACCAGTTCATCCAGGTCGACGCGCCGATCAACCCGGGCAACTCCGGCGGCCCGCTGTTCACCCAGGACGGCAAGGTGATCGGCATGAACACCGCCATCTTCTCGCCCTCCCACGGCGGGTCGGTGGGCATCGGCTTCGCGATCCCGTCCAACACCATCAACACCGTCGTCGCGCAGCTCGAGACCGGCGGCCACGTGACCCGCGGCTATATCGGTGTCGAGGCACAGCCGGTCAGCCCGACCATGGTCAAGGCGATGGGCCTGACGGACCAGTCGGGCGCCCTGGTGGCGGGCGTCCAGTCGGAAACGCCCGCCGCGCGCGCCGGGGTGCAGCCCGGCGACGTGATCCGCAGCGTCAATGGCACCAACATCAAAAATCCGCGCGATCTCGCGGTGCAGATCGCCTCGGTCAAGCCGGGTGATGAGGCGAGGCTCGACCTTGTTCGGGACGGTAAAAGCCAGACCGTCAGCGTGAAGGTCGGCCAACTGCCAACTGACGAAACCGCTCAGGCCAGCGACGTGCATGCCCGTCCGGCGCAGCTCGGGCTGGCGCTCGGCCCGATCACGCCGGACGCCAGCGACCAGCTCAATCTGCCGGCCGGCACGCATGGCGTGCTGGTGACCGGGGTCCGAGAGGGCTCGCCGGCCGATCAGGCGGGCTTGCAGCAGGGTGACGTGATCGTCGCGGTGGGCAACCAGGCGGTGGCGAGTCCCGCTCAGGCGGCGCACGACATGCATGAGGCACTCGCCGGGTCGGGCCATGCGGTAGCGCTGCGCATCATCCGCGACGGCCAGTCGGCGTTCGTCGCCATCGCGCCAGCGCCGCAGAACGAGGGCTGATCCAGCAGGCGGCTGGCGCTCGCCTTACCTCGGCACATCGCCTTACCGGGGTGTGCCTTGGAGACGTGAAAGGCCGGGAGCGCGTCTCCCGGCCTTTCGTTTTTTGGGGGCGGTCCGGGGCGACGGTTCCGGCTATGCGGCCTGCCGTGTGTTCAGGCCATGGCCCGCGGCGAGGTGGCCGTGTTCCGTGGCCGCGGTACGGTAGTAGGTCAGCACATAGACCCGCACCGCGCTGGTCCGCCCGCCAATGTGACCTGTCGCCTCGATCTCGCGCACCAGCTCGCTGGCATCGAGATCCTCCCGCAGGCAGATTTCCAGCAGCGCGTCCCACAGTTCCGGCTCCAGGCGCATGCTGGTCCGACCACGTGCCGCGACGACGTTGCGATTGACTAGGCGGCTGCCGGCCACTGGGTACTCCCGCGCCAAATACACCGCCAATTGAACACAAGCGCGTTAAGGGAGTGTTTCGGACTGGCATACGGGAGCGTTCGTCAGGGCTGGCCCACGCGATGGCGGCGATTGAATGCCAGCTCCTGCTCCGTGAGCTGGAACCCGGCCAGGACGGTGTAGGCGGCGCCGGATTTGGTCGGACTGACCGGGAAGACCATGTGAATCGGGTCGGCGGTCCAGGTCACTTGGTCGACATTCGGCGGAAACACGATGTGCGCCGGGTAGATCTTCTTGTCCAGAATCCGACCGCCCTCGGTTGCCGCCAGAAAATACGGCACGTCGATTTCGCGGCCCTGCATCGCGGGGCCGCGGGTCAATTGCATGGTGAACCCGACATCAGCGGCAAGCTGTTTGGCGGAATCGCCCTGCGCGCATTTGGCCGGAATTCCCACGATCCGGCCTGACAGCACCAGGTCGCGGATATCCTGGTTGGCGCTGGCGGACTCGTCGCGATAGCGGCTAAGGTCGGCCGCCTGCCACAGCAGTTCGGCGCGCGGGCAGACGGGCGGAAACTCGTCCTTTCCGGGCCCACAGCCGGCGAGCGATGCAAGCAGGCCGGCCAGCAGGACGGCGGCCGCGCGGCGAGGCGGAAGGCTGGGCATTGGCGGCTCCGGACAGTGGCGGGCGGCAGGGCGGTCGTCGACAAGCGAATTCCCGACCTTGGGCAAATTCCCGACCCTGGGCGGATTCCCGACTTTGGGTCGTTGCCGACGGGACAACGCGGCGGCATAGTGCCCGGTGCCCGCCGGATCAACAATGCAGCCCGATCACTGACCCGCAGATGGCCGTCTACACCGAGGTCGGCGACGAGGCGCTGGCCACATTCCTGGCGGATTACGACCTTGGCAGTATCGTCGCCTTCCGCGGCATCGCCGAGGGTGTGGAGAACAGCAACTTCTCGCTCCGCACCACCCAAGGCGACTATATCCTGACGCTGTATGAAAAGCGGGTGGATCCGGCCGATCTGCCTTGGTTCCTCGGCCTCATGGAGCATCTGGCGACGCGCGGCATCACCTGTCCGCTTCCCGTGCGCGCGCGCGACGGCGCCGCGCTGCGCATGCTGGCGGAGCGGCATGCGGCGATCACCACCTTCCTGCCCGGCGTCTGGCCGCGCCGGGTGCGCCCCGAGCATTGCGGCCCGGTCGGCCAGGCGTTGGCTGCCCTGCACCTGGCGGGCCGCGACTATGCGCCAATCCGGCGCAACGCGCTGGGACCCGACGGCTGGCGCCCGCTGTTTGAGCGCGCGCGTGAGCGGGCGGACGACGTCGCCCCGGACCTCGCGGCAGAGCTGGACGCCGCGTTGTCGGCGATCCTGGCCGCCTGGCCTTCCGGCCTGCCGGTCGGGCACATCCATGCCGACCTGTTCCCCGACAACGTGTTCTTCCTGGACGGACGCCTGTCCGGCCTGATCGACTTCTACTTCGCCGCCACCGACCTGCTGATCTTCGACGTTGCGGTCTGCCTGAACGCCTGGTGCTTCGAGCCGGATTTCGCCTTCAACGTGACCAAGGCGCGGGCGATGCTGGCCGCCTACGCGGCGCTACGCCCGCTGTCGGCCGCCGAGCGCGCCGCGCTGCCGGTGCTGTGCCAGGGTGCGGCCATCCGATTCCTGCTCACGCGGCTGTACGACTGGGTCAACACGCCGCCGGGCGCGATGGTCACCCGCAAGGACCCGATCGAGTATCTGCGCCGCCTGCGCTTCCATCTGGCCGCGCGCGACGAGCATGCCTATGGAATCTGAGCCGCTGGACACTAAGCGACCGGCATCCGGGCCGTTGGAAACTGAGTCGCTGGAAACGGAGCCGCTGGAAACGGGGCCATCGGCATCTGAGCCGCGTGGCCTTGTCGAGATCTGGACCGACGGCGGCTGCAAACCGAATCCCGGGCCGGGCGGCTGGGGCGCGATCTTGCGCGCGCGCGGCCGTGAGCGCGAGCTGAGCGGGGCGGAACCCGCGACGACCAACAACCGCATGGAGCTGACCGCGGCGGCGGCGGCTTTGGAAGCCTTGAAGCGCCCCTGCACCGTCGTGCTGCACACCGACAGCGAATATGTGCGCAACGGCATCACCCGCTGGCATACCGGCTGGGTGCGCAAGAACTGGCGCAACGCGACCGGCGATCCGGTGAAGAACGTCGATCTGTGGCAGCGACTGCTGGCCGCGGCGGCACCGCACCAGATCGACTGGCGCTTTGTGCGCGGCCACTCCGGTCATCCGATGAACGACCGGGCGGACGCCCTGGCAACGGCGGCACGGGAGGGGCTGCGGGGCTGAGGGCATTCCGGCCGGAACGCGCCACATCTCTACGTTGAGCTTACGGTGCTGCGGCTACGAACCGGGACACCGGCAGGCAAGAGCGCTCGGCAGGCTTGCTGGAGGGAGATAACGTGGGCGCCAACGCATACTTTCTCGATCGACCATCTTAACCGGCGCACCGCCACGCTCATGATTGGCGGCAGCAGGCACAGGCGCGGAACCCGTCGGCGGTTCTTCAAAGTCACCGAGCGTAATGACGAACGGGCAGCCGAACGCGCCGCAACCGGCGCGCGTCAGGCCGTCACCGGCCGCCGCGGTCAATCCTTGAAGTCGCCGTAGTCGAGCCGAACCGCCGTGTCGCCTTCTCTGGTCGGCATGGAGATGAACGCGGTACGCGTGGGGTTGTGCAACGTGTCATACATGCGAATAAATCGCGCCGTCTGCAGGTCGTGCCAGGACTGCGGTGGCCCAGCGGCAAGCGCCGCACCGGCCCAACACGCGAATGTCGTCGTGCTGTAGGTGGGAAACGGATAGAGATCCTTTGTGCCGGGCACCATGGGCCGTTCGAGAATCCATTCCGCGGTCGCACCGGAGATCGTCAACTCCACCTTGGGTCCGCTGGAGAGTGTCACAACCGCCGAGTTCGCACCCACGATCGCCATGTGCCCGGTCGTGACGTTGCGTAGATAGGCGATCGCCGTGGTCTCGGTCTTCGCCCAGACCGCACCGATCATCACGTCGCCAGGCCGCACGGACAGCCCGGTAAGTCCAAGGAACGTTCCGCCGGTTTCCCGGTCCCACCATTGGAAAAACGCGATCACCTCGGTCTGCGGCGGGGCGGACGGCGGAACGGTCAGGAACTGCATCGTCCCGGTCTGCGGCAGGGATGAGTTCAAATACCGGCGCTGCCCGTCCAGACCGACCCAGGTGGAGCAGACATACGGGTTTTTGCCTGTCTCGAGATACGCGGGCGGCGGCAGGCTCACCGAGGGGACGGTCCATAGCCCGGCAACCAGCACGAACATGGTATCTTCCGTCGGAACGATGAAGGCGCCGGACCAGTTGCGGCTGGTCGAAACGCGGGACGCGCCTGCATCCATCGTCGACTGGTGTATCACCGGATTCGGGGTGATTAGTGAATGCGAATGCCTCACTCTCGGCTTCGGATTCACGAACACCATCGGTGGCGCGAAGATGCGCAGCCAATTATGGAAAAGCTCCGGCTGGTGCACGGGGTCCGGCCGTGGAACGATCCCGTATGTCGCCAGATCGGCCTGGGGTGCGGTCAGCGGATCGAAGCCGGGCGGGGGAATGTAGTCGAAGTACTGGTTGTTAAGCGCCCCGACCTGCTTCGGCGCAGGCTTCATCAACTTCGATGCGTCGCTCACGGCCAGGTCCACTCCGTTACGGCATTCGCGATCGCCGTCTGGTACGCCGACGTCGCGGCCATCCCGCTCAACAGCGGAAGGATCTGGTTCGCCAACACAATGCCCGCCGCCGTGTCGCTGGGATAGTGCAGGCCGGCGATCTCCCGGTTGCGCGCGATCCGATCCGCCAGCACCCACAGATCGGCCTGTATCGGCTGCATCAGCGGTTGCTGCGCCGGGGGAAGCAAGGCGAACACCTGGCCCATGCACAACGCCATCAGATGGGCCTGTGTCGAGTGGCCGCTCGGGTAGGATGCATGGCCGGGCACGGCGATCGGCGGCAGCAGCGCCGGGCAGAGCTGCGATGCCCTCGGCCGATTGAATTGGGCTTTCCAGTTCATTGCGACAAACAATCCCACCAGGCATGCGGCGTTCAGCACGCGCGTGGTCGCCGGGTAGGAGGTCGGCTTGGCAGCCATCAGGTTCAGGAAGTAGCTGATGAACTCGTCCGCCTGGCTGAGGATCTCGTCCAGCGCATCAGCGCGTTCGTCCTGCGCGGCGGTAACGAGATTATCGATCTCGTCGGCCACGCTGGTAAAATTCGGCATCTTGGTCCAGTCGAGCAGAGTGATCACTGTCGTCCATTTTGTCTGGACAAAGTCGACCAGCACGCGCCAGGCGAACCAATCGGCACTCCAGTTCCGATCCGGAAAGACCGGCGGGGCCAGCCGCTCGGTGGCGATGGGCACGCCGGCGCTGGTGACCTCGGTGACGAACGGCAAATCAATCCGGTCGGCGAAGAACCATCCGTCGCTTACGCTGGTCGAGTTGGCAGCGCTCCCGGCGCCACTGGAGCTCCCTGAATTACTGGCGTTGCTTGCATTGCTTGCCATGTTGCCTCTCCTCGTCTGGGCCTCCGTTCGTGCCCGTTTGGTCCGGATTGGTCGGTCAGTCGGGCAATCCCGCCGCCCGCAGTCGCTCGGCGAAACGATCCCGCACCTCACCTTGCAGCGGTGTGCGGGAGCAGAAGGTTGTCAGTCGAAATGCCGGTTCCAGTTGCAGCAGGCGTCGCGCCACAAGACGCGCTTCGTCCATGTGACTGGCCGCAACCAGACTGGCGATCAGGCAGCGCAGATTTGAGGTCTGCGCGTCACAGTGCGCGGCCGACATTCGCCCCCAGGCGACCGCCTCGTCATATCGTCCGGCGAGGTAGTAGGCCTGCGAAACGACTGTCTCATGAAAGTAGGCATCGGGGCCGAGCGGTGACAATCGAACCGCCTGTTCGGCACGCACGATCGACGTGGCATAGTCGCCAATGAAGCCGCATGTCAGGCTGCTCAAGGTGTGCGCCCATGCGCTGCTCGGACCCGCCGCCAGGGCGCGGTCGAGCAGGTTCATCGCGGCGGTGTAGTTCTTCAGCAGATAGGACTGCGTGTGCCCATAAACCGCCAGGCCGAGAGCATCGTTGCGGTCCCGCTCGACCGCGGCCTGCGCGGCCTGCGCGGCCGCGGCGGCGTCCGCAACGACATCGCGCGACCATCCCTGGCCGATGCAGACCATATGCCAGTAGGCAGTATGCGAATAGGCCGGTGCATAGCCAGGATCGTACGCCAGCGCCTGGCGCAGCAGCTCGCGCGAGCGAAAGAAGGAGTCACGATCCATCCGATAAAGTTGGTCGAGCGCTTGCAGCGTAAGATCATACGCCGTCATGCTGCTCGGATGCTTGCGCATGCCGCGGCTCAGCTCGCGCTCGCGGACGTGCGGCGCGACCGCGGCCATCACGCGCATGGCGATGCGGTCCTGCAGGTCGAACAGGTCCGACAGCTCCCCATCGAGCCGGTCGGCCCAGATCAGATGGCCGGATTCCGCCTCGCTGAGCTCGACCGCGATGCGAATCGTATTGCCCGCCCGGCGCAGGCTGCCATGCAGAACGTAGCGCACGTCAAGCTCGTAGCCGATGCGCCGAAGATCAAGCGGTGGCCCCGCGAAACCAAGCGTGGAACTGCGCGCGATGACAAGCAGCTCCTTCAGCCCGCCGAGCAGGCGGATGATGTCGTCCACCATGCCCTCGGCGAAATACGCGTCCGACCTGTCCTCCTGCAACGAGCGGAACGGCAGCACGGCAAGCGACGGGCGGTAGTCTTCGTCGGTCCGCCGTGCCGGGTGGGCCTCCCGCTTCGGCAGCACCGGCATGCCTGCCCAGGACTGGCATACGTCCGGCGCGATGCGATAGACCATGACGGGTTGGCGTATGTTCTTGAGGCGCCGCTCGCCGAGTGGATCGCACTTTGTGGTAACAACGCCGCTGACCTGCTCGAACACCGTGCCAGATAGGAAGATGCCGCCTGGGTCGGCGATCTGCTCCAGCCGTGCAGCAACGTTGACCGCGTTGCCGCCGGCGCGCCCCTGCTGCAGGACGACCTCGCCCGAATTGATGCCCATGCGATACTCGATGCGCTGCGCAGGCGACAACCGTACGTTGCGTTTCCCGGCATCGGCCTGGACGCGAAGCGCACACTTGAGGGCTTCGACGGCGCTCGGGAACTCAGCCATCAGCCCGTCGCCCGCGTGGGAGAAGACGCGGCCATGCGACTTCTGGATCTCGCGCACCAGGCGATCCATCGCGGCGTTGACGCGGCGATGCGTGTCTTCCTCGTTGCCCGCCATCAGGATGCTGTAGCCACGGATGTCGGCGCCCAGAATCGCGGCAAGCCGGCGCCGGATGCTCCGGCGCCCGACGGCGGGGCTAAGCGGGAAGGGGATTTCTTCCGGCGGAATTACCACCCGTCGGGCCGCACCCGCGGTCGTGCTCGCCCATGGCAACGTTCGCGCGAACGATGCACCTGCCACCTCGTCGCGTTGTTTTTCGGCGGTTAACATATGACACCGGAAAGGCTTGCTGCAAGACGACAGCCCACCCGCAACGCAACCTGGCTGCGGCCGGACCAAGGCACGGATCGACGCGTGAGCTGACTACCGCGCCGTCCAGGCTCTATCTGGACCAGAAGCGCGGCTGGCGTTGTGAGGTAGTTCACACAGCATGCCGGTGAACAAGGCGGCACCGGGCGACGCGCCGGCCCGCTCGATCCGTCACTCGATGGATGGGAGACCGGGCGTTGGAACGCCACCTTGCCGCGTGCAGCTCGAGTCCCCCGCCATGCGCGCCCCGGCATGGGCGCCCCGCGATGCACGGACCGCCGTGCGCGCGCCGTGATGATCCGCCTTGCCGTCCTGACGGCCACAGCGCGGACCTTGCCGCTTGCTCGCGTCCGGTTCCATCCGGCAAACAACATCGCAATATCCGCCGGCGGGCAGAATCGCCCGCAGGCGGACTCGATCCAGGTTCACGTCGAATTTCCGCCACGGAGCAAGCTCAGCTTCGGCAGCGACAATCCGCGCGGGTGTGATATCCTGCCGCGCGGACTCGAATCCCCCAGGCGCTCAGGCGCAAAGCGTGCGCAACGCCGACTTCGCTGTTCGCCGACTTCGCTGTTCGCCGACTTCGCGTTTCGACAGTACTCGGGACATCTTCCATGCCTGCCTTCGGCTGCCAATAAATCAGACGTGGGAGCATGACCGCGTGAGCGCGTTGGCCTCGATCGGTGCATTCGAAAACCTCAGCGCGGCTGAACGCGATCGGCTTGAGCATGGCATGCTGATCCTGGAGCCGCACGACGGTCAGGAGATATTTGGCCAGGGGGACCCGGCCGACGCCGTCTACGCAATCCTCGGCGGTACCGGTCGCGTGCGCATCGGTGCACTCGATCGGAACAGCAAGGCCCTGATGGTCGAGATGTTCCACGTGGGCGACATCTTCGGCGAGATCGGTGTCATCGACGGGGACAGGCGGACAGCCGCGGCCGTGGCCGAGGGCCGGCTGCGCGTGGCCCGAATCAGCGCGCCCGCCTTTCGGTCGGCGCTCTCCTCCTGTCCCAGGTTGGGCGAGGCACTCACCCGCATCCTGGCGCGGCGGCTGCGGCGCACGTTCGAGCTGTTTCAAGATGCAACGTTCGAGCGGCTCGAGGTGCGCCTGGCGCGACAAATCCTGTATCTGGCATCGCACGACGCGCGACAGACCGACCAGGGGCTGCGACTGAGCGGCCGGCTGAGGCAGGCCGATTTGGCGGACCTGCTGGGTGCAACGACCCGCAGCATCATCACGATCCTGAATTCCTGGCGTTCGAGCAACATTGTCATTTACGACACCGATCGTGCGCTGCTGACGGTTCCGAGCAAGGCAGCCCTACAGGCGATCATCGACACGGAAACGGTACCGTAGCGACCGACAGCATAGTCGGATCGACAGACCGTGCCGACGCATTGTCAATGACGCGTCTGCGGCGACGGCATGCCCACCGTGGTGTGAAACACTTCAGAGCGTGACGCCCTGTCCGAGTGCCACTCTCCGCCTGTCAGCAAGGCTCAAGCAGAAGCACGGCAGGAGCTGACGAAATGGCAACCAACCCCGCAACCTGCGGAAACCAACGGAGAGTCCCATGAAGAAGTTCGTTCTCGCTACCCTGGCCATCCTCGGTGTGGTGCTCGGCACCATCAGCCTCAGCGCACCGGCCAATGCCAGTACGGTCTACCTGTATCCGCCCTCCGACCATGGCGGCGAAGCCAGCAACTAGCGCCCACAGCTTCGCCACCCTGAGGGGTAGCGGCATTCCGATGGGAGGTGACGGTGATGAGTACGCTTTTCGTTGTCATCTGCGCCCTGGCAATCGCCATCATCGGGCGTGAGGTGGTCGATCCGACGAAGGCTCGTCGAGCGCCCCGAAGTCGCAACGCCGACGCTGAGGCACCATGACGAGACGGGAATGGAGAGCTGGTCCGGCAGGGCCAGCTCTCTGCTCGTGCGAGCCAGCCCGGAGTTCTGACACTGGGAAGCTTCGGAACCGTCATCCCCCCGCCAGCCGCTCCGCCAGCCACGCGCCCGCCGGCCCAGGCGGCGTGTCGATGCGGTGGATCAGCCCGATCGGATAGCGATACTCCGGCGCCTCCGCGACCTCCAGCCGCACCAGCCGCCCGGCCGCCAAATCCGCCTCCACCATCTCCGCCGGCATGTTGCCCCACCCCAGCCCCGCCAGCAGCAGCGCATGCTTGGCACCCAAATCCCCCAGCCGCCAGGTGCGCAGCGCCAGCACGCCGAAATCCTGCCCCTCGGTCAGCGCGGTGCGGTCGGTCAGCACAAGCTGCACCGCCTCGCGCAGCATCGCGCTGTCGATTGGCCCACGGGACGCCCCGCCGGGCGGCCCCCGAGGCGGCCCCCAGGCTGAGCCATGCGCAGCGGATCCCTGCGCGCGCGCCAACGCATGCGTCGGTGCCGCCACCGCGATCAGCCGCACCTCGCCGATCGCGCGCCGCTCCAGCGTGTCCGGCACAACGCCCATCCAGCCGCTGACCCCAAGCTGGCACGCCCCGTCCAGCACCAGCTGCGCCACCCCACCCAGCGCCTCGATCCGCAGCCGCAGCCCGACGGTCGGATACGCGCGCGCGAAGTCGTCCAACGCCGCCACCAGCCGAGCGGTCGGAAACATCACATCGACCGCCAGTCCCAGCTCGGCCTCCAGCCCGCGGCGCAGGGCGGCGGCGCGGGCGCGCAGCTCGTCCACCAGCCGACCCACCCGCCGCGCGTCGGCGACCAACGCAAGCCCGGCCTGTGTCAGCGCCGGCCGCCGCCCGTCCCGCGCAAACAACGCCACCCCGAGCTGCGCCTCCAGGTTGGCGATCGTGTAGCTGATCACCGACTGGGCGCGGTGCAGCCGGCGCGCGGCGGCAGAGAAGCTGCCGGCCTCCACCACCGCGGTGAGCACGCGTAGCTGATCCAGCGTCGGCGTTCCGGTGTCCATGTCATCCATAAATTCGATGGCGAACTTCGATGTTATCCCGGTTTTCCCGATGCATCGCCAGCCCTATCTGACCGGTCGAACCCCGCCGCACGGCGGCGCAGATCGAGGAGCACCCGCCATGCGGACCCAAGCCCCCACCAACGTGCTGATCGCCTTCTACTCCCGCAACGGCGCCACCGAGGCGCTGGCCAACGCCGTCGCCGAGGGTGCCAGCGCCGCCGGCGCCGAGGTCCGTCTGCGCCGCGCCCGCGAGCTCGTCGCCCCGGAGATCATCGCCCGCGTCCCCGGCTGGTCCGCCACCGCCGCGCGCATGAACGATGCCTACGAGGCGCCCACCGAGGCAGACGCGGTCTGGGCCGACGCCATCATATTCGGCACGCCAACGCGCTTCGGTGCCCCGGCGTCGGAGCTGAGGGCCTATATCGACAGCCTGGGTGGCATCTGGTTCCAGGGCAAGCTGAACGGCAAAGCCGGCGGCGCGTTCGGCGCCACGTCCACCCGGCATGGCGGCAATGAAAGCACGCTGCTGTCACTCTACAACACGTTCGCCCATCTTGGGCTTATCATTGTTCCCACGGGCTATGCCGATGGTGCAATGTTCAAGGCGGGCACGCCTTACGGCGCGACCGCGGTGGTGCCGCCCAACGCGGCGCCGACCGAGGACGATCTGGCCGTGGCGCGCTTCCAGGGCCGGCGTGTCACCGAGGTCGCGGCGGCGCTGAAAGCCGCCCGCCCAGCCTGAAACAGCCGGCGCCTGAAACAGCCGGCGGCCTGAAAACGGAGGAACACCCATGATCACGCTACGCAAATCAGCCGACCGCGGTGGCGGCCATCACGACTGGCTGGACACCAAACACAGCTTCTCGTTCGCCGACTACCATGACCCGCGCCACATGGGCTTCGGCACGCTGCGGGTGATCAACGAGGATCGCATCGCCGGCGGCGGCGGTTTCCCGACCCACCCGCACCGCGACATGGAGATCCTCACCTGGGTGCTGGAGGGCGCGCTGGCGCACCGCGACAGCGAGGGCCACCAGGCGGTGATCCGCCCCGGCGAGCTGCAACGCATGAGCGCCGGCACCGGCATGCGCCACTCCGAGTTCAACGCCTCGCGCACCGCGTCGGTGCACCTGCTGCAGATCTGGATCCTGCCCGAACGCCCGGGTCTGCCCCCGGGCTACGAGCAGACCGCGTTCGACGACCTGGACGGCAAGCTGCGCCTGGTCGCCGCGCGCGACGGCGGCGACGGCGCGGTGACAATCCACCAGGACGCCGAGCTGTGGGTCGCCCGCCTGGCCGCTCACCAGCAAGCCGCCTTCACGCCAAAACCGGGCCGCGTGCAGTGGGTACAGGTGGCGCACGGCGCCGTCCACCTTAACGGCCAGCATCTGACGGCCGGCGATGGCGCGGCGATCAATGACGAAACCGCCCTGACCCTGCGCGCCGAGACCCCGGCCGAGCTGCTGCTGTTCGACATGGCCCCGTAGCCACAGCCGAACCGTTCACCTGGGCGCGTTGCCTCGGCCCAATCGTTCACAGGGGCGCGTAGCCTCGGCGCGACTGTGTTCGGCCTCGGGTCGCGCGCGAGACAGGAAGATCCACCGCAAAGCGCGCGGAGATTGATCTTGGCGCTCCGCGCGAAGCACCATCCCATCTTGCTTTCTCCGCATCCCGTGCAGTGGATCTTCTTTTCGGTGGATCGAGCGTCCCACACCCTCCCGACAACCCCCATCCCACGCCGCCAACCCGAATTCCCGTCCCGTGAGAACTGTTCTAGACACACGCCGAACACTCCGAACGAGGACGGATCATGGCGCGGGCGCTCCGAGTTGCGGTCCAGATGGACCCGATCGAAAGCATCAACATCGATGCCGACTCCACCTTCGCGCTGATGCTGGAGGGCCAGGCGCGCGGCCACACGCTCTACCACTACGATTACCGCCACATGTCGCTGCGCGAGGGCGTCAAGCGCCCGGGCGAGCGGCGCGAGGACCGCTTGGTCGCCCGCGCTCGCCCCGTGACGGTGCAGCGGACGCAGGGCGCGCATTACGGCTTCGGCGCGATGGAAACCCTCAACCTTGGCGTCATGGACGTGATCCTGATGCGCCAGGACCCGCCATTCGACATGGCCTACATCACCGCGACGCATCTGCTGGAGCACATCCAGCCGAAGACGTTGGTGGTAAATGACCCGGCCGCGGTGCGCAACGCGCCGGAAAAGCTGCTGGTCACCCACTTCCCCGACCTGATGCCGCCGACGATGATCTCCTGGGACCTCGAGGCGATCCGCGCGTTCCGCATCGAACACCAGGACATCATCGTGAAGCCGCTGTTCGGCAACGGCGGCGCCGGCGTGTTCCGTATCAAACCCGACGACGAGAACCTCGGGGCGCTGCTGGAGATGCACTTCGCCCGCTCGCGCGAGCCGCTGATGTTCCAGCGTTACGAACCCGCGGTGCGGCGCGGCGACAAGCGCATCATCCTGGTCGACGGCGAGGCGATGGGCGCGGTCAACCGGGTGCCGGCGGCGGGCGAGGCGCGGTCGAACATGCATGTCGGCGGCCGGCCGGAGAAGTGCGAGATGACCGCGCGCGACCACGAGATCTGTGACGCCATCGGACCGACGTTGCGCGAGCAGGGCATGATCTTCGTCGGCATCGACGTGATCGGCGACTGGCTGACCGAGATCAACGTGACGTCCCCGACCGGCATCCAGGAGATTGCCCGGTTCGATGGCGTGCATCTGGAGCAGGCGATCTGGGACCGGATCGAGGCGAAGGTGGCGACCGCTCCGCGCTAGAGCCTGTTCACGCAGGCTGGAATCGCCCGCCCCGCCTGTCTTAACCCCACCTGTTTTAGCCCCACGTGTCTTTGCCCCACCTGTCATTGCGAGAAGCGCAGCGACGAAGCAACCTCCTGCCCCGGGCGCGGGAGCTTGCTTCGTCGCTTCGCTCCTCGCAATGACAGGTGGCGTTTCCGGTCAGCGTGAAAATGCTCTAACTATCGCCGGCAACCGGCAAGATGACCGCGGGAGGACACCAATGCCCCAGCAACACAAGCCAAACCAGTTCGGCCGCATCTTCACGCCCGACGAGGCGTGGCTGGCGCAACGTCCGCCGGAACCGATCCTCGACCCCGCCCTGCCGATCATCGACACGCACCATCATCTGTGGATCCGTGACGGTCATCGCTACCTGCTGGACGCCTACCTCGCCGACGTCACCACCGGCCACAACCTGGTATCCAGCATCTTCCTGCAATGCCATTCGATGTATCGCGCCGACGGCCCGAAAGACATGCGCCCGATCGGCGAGACCGAGTTCGTCAACGGCATCGCGGCAATGAGCGCAAGCGGCATGTTCGGCACGCCCCGTGTCGCCGCCGGCATCGTCGGCTACGCTGACCTGACGCTGGGCGATCGCGTCGAACCGATTCTGGAAGCGCATATCCGTGCCGGCGGCGGGCGGTTCCGCGGCGTGCGCGATTCGGGAAATTATGACGCCGACCCGATCATCGGCAACGGCGCGTCCGAGCCGCACCGCTACATGCGCCCCGAGTTCCGCGCCGGCCTGGCGCGGCTGACCAAACTCGGCCTGTCGCTCGATGCCTGGACCTTCTTCACCCAGCTTCACGAGGTGATCGACCTGGCGCGGGCCTGCCCGGACGCCAACCTCATCATGGGCCATTGCGGCGGCCTGCTCGGCTACGGTCCCTACGCCGGCAAGCGCGACGAGGTCTTAGCGGCGTGGAAATCATCGATCACGGAGCTGGCGAAATGCCCGAACGTCAGCATGAAGCTGGGTGGGATGATGATGCGGCTGGCGGCGTTCGACTATTTGGCGATGGACGCGCCCCCCACGTCAGAGGACCTCGCGACGCATTGGCGCCCCTATATCGAAACCTGCATCGAGGCATTCGGGCCCGATCGCTGCCTGTACGAAAGCAATTTCCCGGTTGACAAGATGGGCATCGGCTGGGCCGCGCTATGGAATGCGTTCAAACGCATTTCAGCCGGCGCATCGGTCGACGAAAAGACCGCGCTGTTCAGCGGCACCGCGCGACGTATCTATCGACTGGACTGAAAAAACGTGGCCAACACGCAGGGCGGCAAAGCGAGGCGCATTCCACGATCGCGGCGCGGCGGAATACGCTTCGCTATTCCACCCTACGCAGGCAGCCGGCCCCACGCAGGGCTCGTTCTCTTGTCCAAGACAAAGGGAGACGCCAGAATGACGTTGCGTATCAGCGCCGCTGCCATGCTCACCATGATCGTACTCTCCGCCCCGCCGGCGCATGCCCAGCAGCACCGCGTCGAATGCCCCATTGAAGCGCCGGCGGAATGGAAACTGCCAAAGCCGGCGCCGCTGGATCAGGCGGCGGTCCTCTCCCAACCGGCAGGCGAACCAATCGACGACAGCGCGCCGCCGTCCCTGGTGCCCGATCGCGGCTACGCACGCGGGAACGTCTGGCACAATGTCTGGATCATGGGCGATGAGCCAGGTTGGGTGCACTACGTCGATTGCCAGTACCGCGGCTCCAAACAAATACTCCGCCTCAAGGCTGATGGCTTGAAACAGTGTGAACAGACCGCGCGGCCATACACGGCAAAGCAGGGCGTGGCGAACGACGCCGTGCAGACGATGTCGTGTGATTGAGGGACGTGTGATTGCGGGATGCGTAATTGAGGACGGTGCGCAGATGCGGCTTTCAACTGCCGCGATCGCCGCGCAGACTCAACCTCGGCGTCCTCAACCACCGGCGGTGCACAACCGACGATCGTTACCGGAGCAGACTCAGGCCAATGCCGCATGAACTCCGCTTCTCCGTCCTCGTGCTGCCGAACGTGCCATGGCGCGAGTTCCTGCGCCGCTGCCGCCACGTCGAGGCGCTTGGCTTCGATCAGCTCGGTCTGGCCGATCACCTTGTCGATTGGGCTGGCGGAAAGGGGCCGTGGTTCGAGCTGTGGTCGCAGCTTTCCGCCATCGCCATGGCCACGACGCGGATCCGCCTGGCAACCATGGTCGCCCAGATTCCGTTGCGCAACCCGGCGCTGTTTGCGTTGCAGGCACTGACCGCCGATCACATCTCCGGCGGCCGGCTCGATCTCGGGCTTGGCACCGGGTTGGAGATCGACCCGTCATACCGCATGATGGGGATCGAGAACTGGAGCGCGAAAGAGCGCGTTGCCCGCTTCGGCGAATATGTCGAGGTCGTCGACCGGCTGCTGTCCCAGGAAGAAACCACCTACCGCGGGCGTTACTATCAGGTCGATGCCGCTTCACTCCGCCCCCGCCCCGTCCAGATGCCGCGTCCGCCGATCCTGATCGCCGCGATGGGTCCGGTCATGCTCGGTCATGCCGCGCGACACGCCGACATCTGGAACAGCCTGAGCTTCGCCAAAACGTTTGAGACGCAGATCGAGGAGACGCGTGGGCGCATTGCGGCGATCGACGCACGGTGCGCCGCGATCGGGCGCGATCCGGCCAGCCTGCGGCGCTCCTATCTGATGTTCGACCCGACCGCCCGATCGAGTGGCGGCGTGATCCAATATTACGACTCCGAGGACACTTTCAAGCGGATGGCGCAGCAGGTGATCGCGCTCGGGATCTCGGATGTCGGTGTCTATTATCCCATGCTGGATCGGCAGATTCCCATGTTCGAGCGAATCGCTCAGGGCGTACTGCCGGCGCTGAAAGCCGCGCACGCCGCTGGTATTCGCGGCTGACAAGTTCCACGTAGGGATTGTTGCGGTGTCGCGCGCCGCGCACCGCGCCCGGGCATCTACCACACGCCCTCGGCCGCCGCGCGCAGCCAGGCCCGCACGCCGGCCGGGGTGCCGAACGCATCGGCCACCCGCAAGCCGACCCCGCCGAGCCGGCGCGCCGCCGCCATGCCGTCCTCGTCGGTCACGTCGTCGCCGATGAACACCGGCAGCCGACCCGCGAACGGCGCGCGCCGCATCAGCGCCTCCACCGCGGCGCCTTTGTCGGCGCCGCGCGGGCGCAGCTCCCACGCCTTGCGCGCCGGCACCATCACGAACCGGTCGGAGCCCTCGACCAGCGCCGCCATCGCCTCGCCCAGCACGGGACCGAGCGCCGGCGCAGCGCGGTAGTGCAGCACGAAGCCGTTCGCCTTGCGTTCCAGCGCCGCACCCGGATGCGCCGCGGCGATGCGTGCGCCGGCGGCGAACCACGCCTCGGGCGGCGTCGGCAGGGCCATCCGATCGAGCGCCTCACCCGGGGCGTAGCGGATCGCCCCGCCATGCTCCCCGGCGATCACCTCGACCGCGTCCTGCAGCAGCGCCTCGATCTGCTCGACCGGGCGGCCGCTGATCACCGCGAGCGCGCCGTCGAGCCGGGTGCGCAGCGCGCGCAGTGCCGCGGCCAAGTCGGGCGGCACCACCACCGCGTCGGGCGTCGGCGCGATGTCCACCAGCGTGCCGTCGAAATCCAGCAGCAGCGCCGCGCGCCCGATCGGCGGCAGCACGGGAGGAGCCACCATCAGGGCCGGCAGCCCAGCACCCGCACGTCGAATATCGGGTGTTGCAGCATCGAGACGGATGGGTCGGACTTCAGCATCCAGCCGTGGAAGCTGGGCAGATCCGGGTGGCTGTCGGAGATGTCGAGGAACGCGGTGGCATCCGGCTTCCCGTCCGGCGTGCTGACATCGCAGGCCCGCACGGCAATGGTCAGCGCGCCGTACTTCGCCGACTGGCCGGCCTTGATGGTCAGGGTGGCGGACTGGGCGTCGACCTTGTCCAGCAGTTGAAGCACCGCGGTGCCTTGCGGCTGCCAGGTCACCGGCACTTGCGGCGCCGAGGCGAATTTGGATGGTGCCGCAGGCGGCCGCGGTGGCGGTGCGCCGCTTCGAGCAGCGCCAGGCGCGCCGGCACCGGGCAGCGCCGCGCTGGGCGATGCGGCGCCGGGCGATGCGGCGCTGGGCTGTG
>PLXO01000188.1 GCA_003151425.1 Acetobacteraceae bacterium | reverse complement strand
GGGGATCCAAGGGGCAGCGCCCCTTGGCGGGGTCCACGAGCCTGCCCCCGGGCTTGTCCCGGGGGGGCGGAGCCCCTGGCCTTCCTTCGTCCGCGCGATGGCCCCGCCTCTTGCGGCGTGGTCGGCGCGGAGCGTGTCGAGGCGGGCGAGCATGCGGTCCTGTGCGCGCGCGAGCGTCAGGCCGTTGGAAAGCTGTGGTTCAGCGGCGGCGGCCTGTCGCAGGGAAGCGGCGGCGCGGTCGAGATGGATCGACCGGCGGTCGATGCGGTCGGCGAGCGCGGCGATGCGGGCGAGGCCGGCTCGGATGGCATGGCGGCGTGGGGTGAAGGCGGTCTCGACATACTCGCGAGGCGAGGAAGCTGGCAGCGCATGGAACCGGATTGTCAGGTCCAGTGCATCTGCCCAGTCCAGCCATTTCGCGCGATGGATCGGTGCGACCGGCGCCAGCGCCACCCAGGGGATTCGCATTGCGTCGGCGGCGATCACGCCATGTAGGGCCTCGCTGAGCAGCATGCGGCAGCCGGCGATCTGGCCAAGGATTGTGCACGGCGCGTTGCGCGGGTCGATCAGCGTGACGCCGGCTGCGGCGGCGGCCTGCGGCCAGGCGCCGCGCGCGAGGCTCTCGAAATGCGGCATGAAGCCGATTGCGCCGGTGTCGTGCCGGGCGACGGGGTGGACCAGCGGCAGCAGGCTGGCCGGATCGCCGAGGCCGAAGGAGGCGCACAGGCCGAGCTGGCGTGCGGTGCGCGGCCCGCGGACCCAGTAGATCTGCCACGACCCGTCGAGCGTCGCCGGGGCCTCGTAGCCGCCGAACCCGGCGCCGGCCACGATCTTGCGCCGATCCGCCGGATGGCGCGCGTCCAGCACCGAGCCGATGCCGAGGAACAAATCCAACGCGTCGTCGGCCAGCCGGCCCGGGTCGATCTGGCCCAGCTCGAGCAGGCTTGGGTCGAGCAGGCTTGGGTCGAGCAGGTTTGGGTCGATCAGGTTTGGATCGCGCAGGCCCGGGTCGCGCAGGCCTGAGTCGCCCGGGTCCGGATCGAGCAATCCGGGCAGCAGGTGCGGCCAGAGCAGGCCGTTCAGTTCGTCACCGAAATTGCGTGTCGCGCCCCGCCAGACATAGAGGCGCATCCTGCTCAACCCTCCAGGTTCAGGCGCCAGCGGAACGCGGCCTGGATGAAGCCGCGCGCGTAGGCGAAGCGCCATCGCCAGGCGATCCAGTCCGGACTGTCGCGCCGGCACAGGGTCGCGGGCGCGCAGGTCAGCGCCACCAGCAACCGGCGCGGCAATTCCCGCCACACCGCGCCCGGATGCCCGAGCAGGCGGCGGCTGATCACCGTCGACACCCCTTGCCAATAGAGCCGCGACAGCAGCCACGCGGGTGTGAGGCGCACCCGCTGGATGTGGTGGTAGACGACGATGCGCGAATCGTAGAGCGCCGAGTGGCCGGCATCCTGTAGTCGCCAGGCGAGCTGCACCTCCTCGTCCGACAGCAGGATATCGCCGCGCCGTCCGACCTTGGTGCCGAAGCCGCCCGCCGCGAGCAGCACCGGCACCCGCATGGTGACGTTCGCGCCGTACGGTTCCAGTGTCGCAGGTAGATCCGGGCCGCGGTACTCGCCGCGTCCCTCGGTTTCGATGATCGACAGCACGCCGCGCAGCGAGGCGGGCCACCAGCTCGGCAGCGGGGCTTCCCACACCGGCAGGATCCGCCCACCGATCACCGCGGGCGGGCTCGGCGCCTGCTGGATGGCGGCGATGATGCATTCGACCCAGTCGGTGGCAGGAACTGCATCGTCGTCAATATAGGCAATGTAGTCGCCGCCCGCCGCGCGTGCCCCGATGTTGCGCGCCAGGCTGACGCCGGGCTTGTCCAACGTGACAAGCCGTCCGCCCGGGTGCGCGGCGACGATGCCGACCAGCTCCGCGCCCGCTGCCGCCGGCGAGCCGCTGTCGACAACCAGAACACCGAACCGCTCCGACCTCACGGTCTGTTTGCGCAGCCCGGCAAGGCAGTCGCGAACATAGGCAGGACGATTGTGCGTGCACAGACACACCGTCAGGCGAGGCTCGGACTGGCTCGTGCAGTCGTCGGACATACGCCGAGATTAGCCAGTCAAGGATTGACGAAACCTTAGCACACATCCGGTCGGCCGATGCCGAAATAGGTGAACCCGCTGTGGCGCATCGCCACCGGGTCGTAGACGTTGCGCAAATCCACCAGCACCCGTCCGCGCATGGCGTCGCGCAGCCGCACCGGGCTGAGCGCGCGGAACTCGTTCCATTCGGTGATCAGTACCAGCACGTCCGCGCCGGCGGCGGCGTCCAGCGCATCGCGGCAGTAGACCACGGCGTCGGGCAGCAACGGGCGCGCCTGCTGCATCCCTTCGGGGTCGAAAGCGCGCACGATGGCGCCGTCCTCGATAAGGCGGGAGACGATGGGGATCGACGGCGAGTCGCGCATGTCGTCGGTTTCCGGCTTGAAGGTCAGCCCGAGCACGCCGATCGTCTTGCCGCGCACCGAGCCGCCACAGGCGGCGATCACCCGCATTGCCATGCCGGCCTTGCGCGCGTCGTTCACCGCGACGACGGTCTCGACCAGCCGCGTCGGCGCGCCGGCATCCTGAGCGATGCGCATCAGCGCCAGCGTGTCCTTCGGGAAGCACGATCCGCCATAACCGGGGCCGGGGTGCAGGAACTTGCGTCCGATGCGCCCGTCCAGGCCGATCCCGCGCGCCACGTCGTGCACGTCCGCGCCGGCCTTTTCGCACAGGTCGGCCATTTCGTTGATGAAGGTGACCTTCATCGCCAGGAAGGCATTGGCGGCATACTTGATCAGCTCCGCCGTTTCGATGCCGGTGAAGACGATCGGCGCCTCGATCAGGTACAGCGGACGGTACAGTGTGCGAAGTACTTCACGCGCACGTTCGGATTCGGTGCCGATCACCACCCGATCGGGGCGCATGAAGTCGCCGATCGCGTTGCCCTCGCGCAGGAATTCGGGGTTGGAGGCGACGTCGAAATCCAGGTCCGGGCGCGCGGCGCGGACGATCTCCGCGATGCGCCGCCCGGTGCCGACGGGGACGGTCGATTTGGTCACGATCACGGTATAGCCGGTCAGCAATCGGGCGACCTGCTCGGTGGCGGCATAGACGTAGCTAAGGTCGGCGTGGCCGTCGCCGCGGCGGGTGGGCGTGCCGACGGCGATGAACACCGCCTCCGCCCCGTGCAGCGCGGTGGCAAGGTCGCCGGTGAAGGTCAGGTGGCCGGCCTTGACGTTGGCGGCGACGAGCTGGTCCAGGCCCGGCTCGTAGATCGGCATGCGGCCCTCGGCCAGGGCGGCGAGCTTGGCGGGGTCGGTCTCGACCACTGTGACCTCGGTGCCGAACTCGGCGAAGCAGGCGCCGGAGACCAGGCCGACATAGCCGCCGCCAATCATTGCGATGCGCACTGGCCGGGTTCCTTGGGGTTTGTGTGGGGGGGGGTAAAGCACAGACAGGGTGGGGTTCGCCACCGTAGGGCGGAAAAGCCATGCCCCCGGACCACCGGGTCAAGCGCCCGGTGGCATGCTTGTTCCGGGGGGCAGCGCCTTCCGCCACTTTCCTCCGCACCCCGAACCGCCCCACGCGCCTCGTCCTCGCGTCGTACAGGGTTGGTGCCGAAATCGTGCAGGCGGCGGCCGGCCGGCCATATCCACCTCCGAGCGTTCGGGGCTGCGCTGCGAAGCCCGGCATCGGCGCGCCGCGTGCCGCGCGCTCACGTTGCCAGGGATTGATGCCACGATCCTGGCACTCGCCGCCGTAGCCGAGACCGCGCGACTGCCGGCCACCCGCCGCGGCACCGCGCCTGTCCGCCAGCGACGCCGGCGCCCGGAATACGCCATCCTCACGTTGCATGGCATTGATGCCGCGGTTCAAGCATTCGCCGTCATCGCCAAGGCCATGCGCGTGCCGGCCACCTGCCGCGGCACGGCGCCTGTCCGCCAGCCGCGCCGACGCCCGGAGCCCGCCATCCTCACGTTTCATGAGGTTGAGTCCCCGATTTTCGGATTCGCCGCTATCGCCCCGACCAAGCGCCTCCCGACAATCCGCCGCGGCACGGCGGCTGCCCGCGGCAGCGCCGGCGCGCGGCGCGCACCGCCCTCACGTTTCATGAGGTCGGTTCCCCGATTTTCGGATCTGATGCCATCGCGCCGGCCAGGGACGCCCCGACAACCCGGCGCTGCACGGAGCCTGCCCGAGGGGCAGTGCCGTCGCCGGCACGCACCGTCCTCACGGTTCATGAGGTTGAGTCGCCGATTTTCGGATCTGTCGCCGTCGCCCCGACCAGGGGCATCCCAACGATCCGCCGCGGCACGGCGGTTGCCCGCCAGCAGAACCGACGCCCGGTACGCACCGTCCTCACGGTTCATGGGGTTGGGTCCGCGATTTTCGGATCTGCGAGCATCACCCTCGGCCGGCGGCATCCCGACAACCCGTCCCCGCACGGTGGCTGCCCGCAGTAGCACCGGCACCCGGTACGCACCGCCCTCACGGTTCATGGCATTGGTTCCACAATTTTCAGGTTCTGACGCCATCGCGCCGGCCAGGGGCATCCCGACCACCCGTCGCGGGACGGCGGCTGCCCGCAGTAGTGCCGGCACCTGGCACGCACCATCCTCACGGTTCATGGCATTGATGTCGCGATTTTCGCTTCGTCGCCCTGGTCCCGGCTGGGCGAGCGCCGGCCACCCGCCGCGACACAGCGCCCGCCCGCCAGCCGCGCCGGCTCCCGGGGCACCGCGATCCTCACCACAGCGTCGCAGGCCGGTGGCATGCTGTTACAGGGAACCATGCCTGGGTTTTCCATTCCGATGGCCGGAGGCAGCGGCGCGACGTGTGAAGGGCGGCTTGGAAGGTGGTCTTGGGAGGCGGCTGCAATGGGTTGCATCTTCGATCCTGGCGCGTTGAAGACAGTTAGTGTAACTTACATCAGATTGCCCGACCGGCGCCAGACAAACCGACAGGGACATGCCGCCCGCGCTGCCAATCAACGCGAGACCGCCCAGCAGGTCGCAAACCGCCACGACGAGCAGAGAGGACATTTCGCTTGGCCGCGTAACAGAGGCCGTGCCACCATACGGCCAACAGCCAGGATCCGGCCGGTGGTCCAACAACGGGTTTTCCTCTCCGCCGTCAGCAGCGAATTCGGTCTCACCCGCGACGCGCTGGCGAAAGACCTGATCGCGCAGGGCCACGAGCCGGTCTGGCAGCCCCTGTTCCCGGATCACGGCAACGCCGACTCGCTGCAGAGCAAGCTGCGCGACCTGGTGGACAGTTGCGACGCCGTCATCTGCCTGCTCGGACAGCGCAGCGGCAGTTATCCGCCGACCGGCGTCGCCTCGCGGTTCGCCTACCTTCTGCCGGCCGGGACCGAAGCAGCCTCCCGCACCCAGTGGGAGTTCCTGTTCGCCCGCTCTTTGAACAAACCCCGGCGGTTGTTTCGCGCCGACGCCGGCCTGCCGCCCGACAACCCCTCCCCAACCGGTGAGGATTTCCCGGACCGCCAGGCTGCCTGGCTCGCCTGGATGGACGCGAACGACTTTCCCTGGACCGGGTTCCGTTCCATCGAGCAGCTGCTTGCCGAGGTCGCGAAGATCGATTGGGGGACCGACGCGCCGTCGGTGCGCAAGCCGATCGTGCTGCCGTATCCCTCGCTGGGCGTCCTGTTCAAAGGCCGCGACGACTTCATGGCCCGCCTGCGGGAGAGTCTGTTGCGGGAGAATGGCGGCGCCACCGCCATCGTTTCCAAAGCCGTCCACGGCATCGGCGGCATCGGCAAAACCCGCGCCGCCGTCGAATACGCCTGGACGCATCGTGACGCCTACACGGCACTGCTGTTCGTGCAGGCCGACACGCCGGACAACCTCGCCACCAACCTTGCCGCGCTGACCGGGCCGTTGCGCCTGCGGGAGGCCGCGGACCCCAACCAGGAACTGCGGCTGCAGGCGGCGCTCGCGTGGCTGCGGGGCAATCCGGGGTGGTTCCTGATCCTGGACAACGTGGACACCGAGCCGGCGCGCGACGCCGCGGTGCAGATGCTCGGCCAGCTTAGCGGAGGGCATGTCGTGCTGACCTCCCGCCTCGATGCTGGGGCGTGGGATTTCGCGGAACCGTTGGACCTGGACGTGCTGGGGCGGGAGTACGCCGCGGCCTATTTGCGGGAGGCGACCGAGGGCAGGCGCCTGAAGCGCCCGGATGATGCCGCGCAGGCACGGTCGGTGGCCGAGGAACTGGGGCAATTGGCGCTGGCGCTGACCCTGGCCGCGGCAACGATCCGGGAGCGGCAGTGTTCCTTCGCCGACTACCGTGTGCTGTGGGCCGAGGCGCGGGAGAAGGTGCGCGGCTGGAATCAAAAGACGATCACCGGCTACCACACGGCGGTTGGGCAGACCTGGCAAACGTCGGCGGCTCAGGTCTCGGCCGAGGCACGGGTGCTGCTGGAGCGGCTGGCGTTCCTGGCGCCAGATCCGGTGCCTGGGTTCTTGTTGGAGGGCGAGGTACCCGGCGCGCCGCCGCTGAATGCGCGGGAAGCGCTGCTGGACCTGGCGCGCTACTCGCTGGTGACGCGCGAGCCGGAAGCGGACCGGTTCACCGTGCACCGGCTGGTGCAGGATGCGACACGGCGGGCGTTGGACCCGGCCGCGGCGCGGGAACGGCTGACCGAGGCGCTGGGTTGGGTGGATGCGGCGTTCGCCGGCGATCCGCAGGATGTGCGGAGCTGGGGGCGGCTCGATCCGCTGGCGCCGCATGCGGAGGCGGTGGTGACGCATGCCGGCGCGTCCAGTATCGCGGGCCCGGCCGGGCGGCTGACGGGTGCGCTCGGCAATTTGTTTCAGACGAAAGCTCTTTACGCACGGAGCGAGCCACTGATGCGCCGCGCGCTCGCCATCGACGAGGCAACCTTCGGCAAAAACCACCCGGACGTCGCGCGCGACCTCAACGACCTCGCTTACTTGCTGGCAGCCACCAACCGGCTCGGCGAGGCGGAACCGCTATATCGCCGCGCGCTGGACATCGACGAGGCCAGCTACGGCAACGACCATCCGAACATCGCGGAACGCCTCAACAACCTCGCCACGTTGCTGCAAGCCACCAACCGGCTCGGCGAGGCGGAACCGCTGATGCGCCGCGCGCTGGGCATCGACGAGGCAAGCTACGGCAAGGACCATCCGACCGTCGCGACCGCCCTCAACAACCTCGCCCAGTTGCTGAAAGCCACCAACCGGCTCGGCGAGGCGGAACCGCTGATGCGCCGCGCGCTCGCCATCGACGAGGCAAGCCTCGGCAAGGACCATCCGACCGTCGCGACCGCCCTCAACAACCTCGCGCTGTTGCTGCAAGCCACCAACCGGCTCGGCGAGGCGGAACCGCTGATGCGCCGCG
>PLXO01000128.1 GCA_003151425.1 Acetobacteraceae bacterium | reverse complement strand
AGAAATTTATGGCGAAGTTCGGCCTCGTGGGGCAAGGCCTACCGGCCATGACGAAGCGGCCGCCGGCCGTGGTCAAAAGCGAAAATCACGACAAAGACCCTATGGACCCTCGCACGGTGCGGTGGCCTTGGGGTGGGCTGAAGGGGCGGCTGTGCGGCGGCACATCCCTCGGTGGTCTGCTGCCGGGCGTCACCCAGCCCGGCACCTGGCAGGCCGTGCTCGAGGCGTCCAATGCAGAGGAGGCGAGGAAGACGTGGAGGCCGCACCATGCAGCGGCGACCATCCCCGCAGCACGGTGCCACGATGGATGGCCGGGGACGACCCCCGGGACAAGCGCCCGGGGGCAAGGCTTACCGGCAAAGACGACGTTGCAACCGGATGGCGGAGATCAGAAGTGCTGTCACGAGATGGAGAGTCTCGCATGCGGCTGGTCGCTCGTGTGCCCATCGGCTGCTCCAGGCATCCCGGCGTCGGCATTATCGCGACACATATCAGGTGGCCCTGATGACTGAGCGTTCGGCCGGCGCTCCGTATTCTGGCAAGTTGAAGCGTGGGTCCCCGCGCTTCGTTACCGCTTCAGGACCGCCAAGGCGGCGAACGGACCATGTAGGTCGGAGGTGTCCGGCAGCTCGACCGGCGTCACCCTCCGGCGCTTCAACGGTGCCAGCATCGCGGGTGTCGGCGGACCGAAGCCACCGGGACCCAGGCTGCCCCCTGGCAGCACCCGGAAGCCCAGCCCGCGCAGCACCGCCGGCACCAGCTCAGCCTTGACCGCGAACCGCCCCGCCAAGGCCGCCGGCAGCACCGTGGCGCCACGCCTCGTTGCCCACGCGAGCTCCGCCGCGATGCGCTCGGCGATGTCGAGGCGCAGCAACACCGGCCCGGTCTCCAGCCAGCCTGCCACGCCAGCGAAGCCGGGCGGCCAGTCCGGCGGTGGTGACAACGAGACCAACCCTGACGCTGGCAGCTCCGGCACGCCGACCCCGTGCTGCAGCGCCCAAAGCCGGGCTCGCATGGCAGTCGGCCGCGGCTTGAGCAGCGACGGCACGAACAGAGCGAAGCGGCCGGCCCGCACGCCAACCTGCTTCAGTTGCCCACGCAGCGTCGGCGCCAACGCCTCGACGCTGGCCTCAGCCACCACGCCGAGGCCCTCGCGCAGCCGATGCAGTGGCCCACGCGCCTCGCGCAGTGCCTCCTCGGCATGCGCCATCGCCGCGAACAGCGGCGCCAGGTCGGCGCGCACCCGCGCCTCTACATACGCCTGCAGGCGCGTGCGCAGCCGCTCGCGCTGGGCGCCGTCGAGGAACTCGCTGTCCAGCATCTCCACCCGCGGGCGCAAGGGGCTGGCGCCGGGGCGCAGGCGGGCAATCGCGATGCCGTCCCAGGTGATGCGCTGCCCGGTGGTGTCGTGCCCCGCGGCGGCATACCCGTTGGCGGCATACCCGTTGGCGGTATGCGCGGTGTCGGTATGCCCGGTGTCGTGGTCAGTGGTTTCCCGCCCAGTGGTTTCCCGCCCACCGGTGTCGGCCCAGCCGAATGCGCTGTCCGGCGCGCCCTCGGCCATGCCGACGCGGCGCGGCATCTCCTCGCGCAGGGCACGGCGGGCGGCGCGCCACACCAGCTTCTTCTCGTCACCGACCGCCAGCGGGTCGGGCAGGAAGTCGAAGCCGGCAACGTGGCCGACCGGGTGGCCCTCCACGACGACCTCACCGCGGCGGGTGACGGCGGAGAGCAGCTCCTGCCCCTCGCCCGCGTCGAGCCGGCGCATCAGTTGCGTGGCGCGGCGGTCGACAAATCGGGAAATCAGGCGCTCGTGCAGCGCGTCGGACAGCTTGTCCTCAACCTCGCGCGCGCGGCCCTGCCAGTGCGCGGCGTCGCGCACCCAGTCGGTGCGGGCGGCGATGTAGGACCAGATGCGGATCCCGGCCAGGCGCTGCATCAGCGTGTCGAGGTCGCCGTCGGTGCGCTCCACCCCCGCGATCTGGCCGGCCAGCCAGTCGGTGGGCAGGGTGCCATCGTTGGCGATATGGCCGAACACGCGGGCACACAGGCGGGCGTGGGTCTCGTCGGTCAGCTTGCGGAAGTCGGGGATCTGGCAGGCGTCCCACAGCAGCCGCACCCGCCGACGGCCCTGCGCCAAGGCGCGGATTTCCGGCTCGCGGGCCAGCGCAGCCAGGGTTTCCAGATCGGCGGCATCGTTGCCCTTCACCAGCCCCTGGCGCGGCGGCGGCGCGGTCAGGCTGCCCAGCAGCGCGTCGAGCTGGCTGAAATCAAGGTTGCTGTTGCGCCAGCAGAGCTGCTCCAGCTTGTCGAAATTATGCGCCTCGATGGCAACCGCCAGTTCGTCCGGCATCGGCTGGCAGTTCGCCGTGGTGCCGAAGGTGCCGTCGCGCATGCCGCGCCCGGCGCGCCCGGCGATCTGCGCCATCTCGGCCGCGGTCAGCCGACGCGGACGGTGGCCGTCGTGCTTGGACAGGCGGCCGAAGGCAACGTGGTCGACGTCCATGTTCAAGCCCATGCCGATGGCATCGGTGGCGACCAGGAAATCAACCTCCTTCGCCTGGTAGAGCGCCACCTGGGCGTTGCGGGTGCGCGGCGACAGGCGGCCCATCACCACCGCGCAGCCGCCACGCCGGCGCCGGATCAGCTCGGCGATGGCGTAGACCGCGTCGGCCGAGAAGGCCACGACAGCGGTGCGCGGCGGCAGTTTCGTCAGTTTGGCGGGGCCGGCGAACTCCAGTTGCGACAGCCGCGGGCGGGTCTCCACGTGGGCCTGTGGGATCAGATGCTTGAGCAGCGGGCGGATGGTCTCGGCGCCGAGGAACATCGTCTCCACCAGGCCGCGCGCGTGCAGGAGGCGGTCGGTGAAGACGTGGCCGCGGTCCGGGTCGGCGCAGAGCTGGATCTCGTCCACCGCGACGAACTCGGCGGGGTGGTCGAGCGGCATGGCTTCGACGGTGCAGGAGAACCAGCGCGCGTCGGGCGGGACGATCTTTTCCTCGCCGGTGATCAGCGCGACGTGGCGGGCGCCCTTCTGGGCGACCATGCGGTCGTAGTTCTCACGGGCGAGCAGGCGCAGCGGGAAGCCGATGATGCCGGACGCGTGGGCCAGCAGGCGCTCGATGGCGAGATGCGTCTTGCCGGTGTTGGTCGGGCCGAGGACGGCTTTGACGCGCGCCGCGAATCCGGACATGGCCAGGGACATGGGAAGGATGGTTGGGGGTCGGCGGGCGGATTGCAAGCGGGTTTGGGTGGGTTACGGTTCGTTCATGCTTGGGCGGCTACGGGCGGGCCATGCCGACCGAACACTGTTGGTCGGCACCCAAGACACCCGCATCCATGACCCACACCTCCGGGTCGACGCAATAGAGAGGGCTTCGATCGTTCCCATCAACCCAGTCGTTCGGGAGGTTCTTGGCGGCCACGGCGTGGAAGCGCGGCATCCATTCCGAGGGAGGACCGAGGAAGGCGGGTGCAGCGCACGGCTTGTGCGCCAAGAGTCCGCTTGACCCGACTCCCGACCCCGGCAGAGTTTGCCTCGTATAGCCAAGTGTACAGTCTCCGCTGACGATGATGGACATCTTTCGACCACACGACATCAACACGATGAACGAGGCAGACGTTCGAGAAATCCTCGTCCGCCCGCTTCTTCACGAACTTGGCTACCAACAGGGCACGGCGGCCAATATCATCACCGAGAAGAAGCTCAGCTACAGCAGGGCGTTTCTCGGACGAAAAAATCCTGGGAAAGATCCCGCTCTCGTAGGCCATGCGGACTACATCTGTGAGGTCAAATCATTCGGGCGATGGGTCGTCGAAGCAAAATCACCGAGCCACGAGCTTACGCTAGATGATGCGTGCCAGGCGCACACATATGCTGCGCATCCCGAAGTCGCCGCGGTTCTCTTTTTGCTCACCAACGGCCGAGAATTCCGGCTCTATCAGATCAGCCGACCCGAGCAACCGATCATGACCTGGGCGACCGAAGAGACGGTGCCGAAGCTGATGCACATCACAAACTTTTTGGCGCCCGACGCCATCAAGAGGCGTGTGTATGCCCCGGTCGATCGTGATAAGCCGCTCGCCCGCGGTTTCAATTCAGTAATCGCGCTGATCGGCGGTTCCTTCGTGCGCGAAAGGGGCTCATCGGACTGGCAACCCCTAGCGGCCGGTTTCAAGAAAATGGAAGGAATGCGCATGACGGTCATTGGCAAGGCGGTCAGACGAATGCCGGACGGACGCATCGAAGGTGAACTCGAGGTAGCCGGCCCGTTTGGCGTATTCGACGTCATCAACAGGGCGGCGGGGATCAAGTCCGTTGTGTTCTCGACCTCGGACGAATACATCTCTCAAGCCGTCGAAGCACCGACCATCTTTCAAGGCGTCATGCACGCGAAACTTGTGGCGAGGACGCTGATTCCTCCTTTCCCTGGCGGCCCTTCCGCAGAATTTCCTCTTCCCTATGAAACCTCGTGGACCGCTCATGTGGAGGCGGTCGGATACATCGACAGCGATCGGTTCAAGGGGACTTTTGAAAACCAGGTGCACTTCCGGCATCACGGCATACCGGCGGCATTGCAACACACGGTACCCTCGCAGGCATCCGCCGTTTTGGAGGGCACGTTCGATATTCTCGTTCGGTAGGCCGGTTTGGATCGCCCCGAGGACCCGCCCCCGGGCTACGCCCCTTATTGAATACGGGGATGAGCTCGCGAAGTACTGGTTGGTACCAGTAGAGCTTGCGGAGAATGCGCTGATCACCTGGTATCCCCGCCTTGCGGTAACAAACAAACGGCGCGGGGCTGGGACGTTTGCACGGCGGCGCGAACCCGACACACTTGCAACCAGTCGCGGATCTGATCAGCGGCAACACCGGCAACGGAATTGCGCTGGAAACCGGAACGAGTTTCAGCCAGATCCTGAACAATGAGCTTGGCTTCACGCGACTTGGCGCACCGTCACTGCCGAATTCCGGCGCCGCGATCGTCGTGAACGACAGCACCGACAACACGATCACCGGCAATCAGATTGCCTGCTTCGCGGCGGGCACACGGATCGCGGCCTTGCGCGGCGAGGTGGCGGAGGAGGCTCTGCGCGTCGGCGACCGGGTGCGGACGGTCCTCGGCCGACGCTCGGATGCGGTGATCTGGATCGGCCACCGCGTGGTCGATTGCCGGCGCCACCCCGAGCCGCGCAAGGTCTGGCCGGTGCGGATCGCGGCCGCCGCCTTCGGGCGTGGCCGGCCGCCACGCGCCCTGCTGCTGTCACCCGATCACGCGGTGTTCGCCAATGGCGTGCTGATCCCGGCGAAGCACCTGATCAATCACCGCAGCATCGAGAAGCTCACGCCGGACCGGATTGCATATTATCACGTCGAGCTGTCGCACCATGCGGTGCTGCTGGCCGAAGGACTGCCGGTGGAATCCTATCTCGACACCGGGGGCCGCGGGAATTTCGTTGCTGATGACGGAACGATCCGGCTGTTCGCCGATTTCGCGCCTCGCCCGCAGGATGTTCCGCGCATCTGGTAGGCCCTGGGATGCGCGCGGCTCGTCGTCCACGGACCGGAGATCGACGCCGTGCGCAAACGGGTGAACGCGCAGCGTGACGTGGGGCAGGTGCCGGCGGCGCCGCCGAGACGCACGAAACCCGCCGAGGGTCGGCGGTCCCGCACCGGCTGAGCGACCGTTGGGTCAGTGTCGGTTGGCAGGCCGCTCGAGGCCACAAGGCAGGTGGCGAGCAGCCGATTGCTAGCGGTTGGAGGGGCGATGTTTATGCTTTGTTCACGCTTGGGCTGCTAAGGGTTGCCCATGCCGACCGGCTGCGGGCGGATGGGCTCCGGTTGTATTTCTACCCGTTCGACGGCGTTGAACCGCCGCCCATTCACATTGAGTAAGGGGACAAGCTGGGAGCACGGGGACAATCTGGCCAAGTACTGGCTCGTACCGATCGAGGTTGCGGAGTCCCGTCGTCTCCGCTCGCCTAGTTTCCTTGTCTTGCGGCGGCAACATCCAGACAGCGCGGGCACTGGGAAGTTTGCGGCGCCGGGTACGGCATTCACTGGCCCGACATCGACGAGGATCTGAGTACCGAGGGCTTGCTATCAGGCACCCGCGCCCCCGGGGCAAAAAGCCGAAAGACGCAGGCAGGGCCTGCAACGATAGCGCAATGGCTTGCCGCCCATGCTGGGCCGTGGGCGTGGTGACGCGCCGACGGGAACTCTGGCATGTGGCTGCAAAAGGAAGATCTGCATGGCCTGCTGATCGGCCTCGCGCTGGGTGGAGCCGCGCTATACCTGTTGCTGCCGCGGATCGAGGCTGTGCTTGCGCTCGCGCCGCCGCCGACATCCCCCGGCCAACCCGCCGCGCCGCCCTTCGCGTCGGCCCCGCCTGTCGTCGAGCAGTTCGCGCCGCCAGCCCCGGTCGCCGCCATTCCCGCTCCCGCGCCGCTGCCGAGCATCGCGTATCCCGATCTGTCGCCACAACGCTTCGGCGCGCGGCCACTTCCCGTCGTCATCGGCCCTTCCCAGCCGCCCAAAAGTGCCGGCAAGGCGGGCACAGGGTTCTTCATCGCCGGCGACGGCAGCCTGCTGACCGCCGCGCACGTGGTGACCGATTGCCGCCGCATCGACATCGTCTCGCGCCTGGTGAAACCGACGGCGGCGGACATTCTTGCCAGCGACGCGAAACAGGACATCGCACTGCTGCGTGTGCCGCACCTTCGCCCGCCCGCCATACTTCCCCTCGGGCCTCCCGTGGGCCGGCGCACCTCGCACCAGGTGTTCGTCCTCGGCTATCCCACCTCGGCCGGCCCGACCATCCCGGCGGAGACCTGGGCCACGCTGGAAAACGACAAGTTCCCTGCATCAGCCGGCGCCGTGGCGGACCCGCGCGAGATCGTCTGGATCGAAGCCGCCGCGGTTACGCATGGCTACAGCGGAGGCCCAATTCTCGACACGGGCAGCGGCGCCGTCGTGGGCATCGTGAAGGGCATGATCGACACCAGTCGCCTGCGGTTTGTGCCCGGCATGCCAGCGTCCGGTGTCGCAGCCGGGCCGGGCGCGGGGCGCCTCGCCGCCTTTGTGCGTGAAGCGGCGCCGTATCTCGACACGGACCTGCCATCGGACATCGGCGACGCCGCGCTGGACGACGCGCGGCGGGCGACGGTGCACGTTATTTGCTGGCAGTGACAACCCAGGCAGCAAGGGGATTACCGACTTCCGGGCAGCACGGCGATGAAAGAACGCGCAATTGCAGTTGGCGTATCCACCGGTCCGGCAGCGACTCGGATTCCACGAGGGATGTCGGGCGTGTTCCGCGGGCGGGGCCAGTGGCTGCAAGCGTGGCGGGTGCAAGTGTGGTGGTCAGCGATCACAGCGAGTTGAACAGATTGCCGTGGCGGGGCGGTGATCCGGCCGCCGTGAGGGATTCGGTCCTGGAGGTCTCCCGTGCTACGCTATGCGACGCGACAATCAAGGCCAGCGTGTAGGTATATTTGGATGCCATCCGCGATACAAATTTCGCGCGACGATGCAGCCCTGGTGGGTAACGCCGGGCGTTGGCGCGACGCCATGGGGAGGATGGGAAAGGTAGGGGTCGAGGTGGAACTGCGGCGCCGCCCTGGACGTCCCACAGACGTGGTCCTCGACATCGGCAATGAACCACCCTATCCGACCCGCGAGTTCTGCCAGCAGTGGTGTGCCGAGCAGGACAACATCCTGTTCCGGTTTTCTCCGCGCATGGGGATTATTCTGATACTGTTCGCCGTTGTGATCATCAGCCTGCTGCATGCGGTCAGCGGAATCGGCAATGCACCGGTTGGACCGATGTCGGGCGCGCCCCCTATGCCGATGGCCACGGCAGCCACGCCGCAGATCACGGCCGCGCCGGGAGGGTTTCAGAGCGTGCCGGCGTACCAGCCGGTCACGCCACCGCAGTCGTTGCCGTCGCTGTCGATGCAGCAGAACGCTCGGACGGCGGGGTCGACCTCTCCGTGAAGCAGGACGGTCGTGGGTAGGTCCGGACCTACGATATTTTCCCGCGGGATATTTTCCCGCGGCCGCCTCGCCGCGCCACGCTGCCCGCACGGGACCGCCCGGGGCCGCAGTGCCCGAGGCGGCATGCCCGAGGCGGCGGTGCCCGGGGTGGCCGTGATCGTCGAGGGAAGGGCAGCGATCAGCCGTTGCGGAATGTGTAGCTGTAGCCGTTCAGCGCCGGCGCGCCACCGAGATGCGCGTAGAGCACCCTGGACCGCTTCGGGAAGAACCCCTTCCGCACGAGATCGATCAGGCCCTGCATCGATTTGCCTTCGTAGACCGGGTCGGTGATCATCGCCCCCAGCCGCGCCGACAGGCGGATTGCCGCCAGCGTCTCCTGCGACGGCACGCCGTAGACCGGATAGGCGTAGTCCTCGTTCAGCACGATATCGTCCGCGCCGATGTCCGCGCCGCCGATCAGCGCCGCGGTCTGCTGCGCGATGTCCAGCACCTGCGCCTTGGTCTGCGCCGGGGTGGCGGACGCATCGATGCCGATCACGTTGCGCTGGCGTCCGTCCTTGGCGAAGCCGACGACCATGCCCGCGTGCGTCGATCCCGTAACGGTGCAGACGATAATGTAGTCGAAACGGTATCCGAGGGCCTGCTCCTGCGCGCGGACCTCCTCGGCGAAACCGACATAGCCTAGCCCGCCGAACTTATGGACCGAGGCGCCGGCGGGGATGGCGTACGGCTTGCCGCCCTTGGCCCGCACGTCCTCCAGCGCTGCGGTCCAGCTTTCGCGGATGCCGATGTCGAAGCCCTCGTCGACCAGTTGGATCTCGGCGCCCATCAGGCGCGAAAGCAGGATGTTGCCGACGCGGTCGTAGACGGCGTCCTCGTGCGGCACCCAGCTTTCCTGAATCAGGCGGCACTTCATCCCCAATTTTGCCGCCACGGCCGCGACCATGCGGGTGTGGTTCGATTGCACGCCGCCGATCGAGACCAGCGTGTCGGCGTTGCTCGCGATGATGTCGGGGACGATATATTCAAGCTTGCGCAGCTTGTTGCCGCCGAAGGCGAGGCCGGAGTTGCAGTCCTCGCGCTTGGCGTAGATTTCGACGTCGCCGCCGAGATGGGCGGACAGACGCGCGAGCTTCTCGATCGGGGTTGGGCCGAAGGTCAACGGGTAACGTTCGAATTTGGACAGCATCGAAGGCAGCCCTTCTTGGTGACGGTGACGACGGAGAATAGCAACAACGGCTGGAAATGTGTCCTTGGTTTTGCCACTGGATTCGCGGTGCACGCGGTTCATTCTCAGCAAGAAAGCAGGATTCATCACGGAGGCACAGAGACACGGAGAAGGCATCCGATAATGCTGCGTACCAGCGATTGCACCACCGTCTCTGTGCCTCGGTGGTGAACCTGGCCTTCCTGTAGACCGAACGCCCAGGAACCATTACTGGACTCCCCGCGCCGCGCCACGCTGCCGGGAGCGTCCAAAGGCGTCCGCCTGCCTCAGTCCCCCGGGTGGGGCTCTGGGATCGTTCAGCGGCGAATCCTCAAGTCCTGCTCAAGGAAAGCGACCCATGCCCGAAGAACGCGTCCAGGACCATTACGCCAGATCCGGATCGGGCGGCGCCATCGCCATCCGCATCATCGCGGCGCTGCGCGCGCACGCCGGCGGCGATGTGGCCATCACGCCGGAGACACTGGCGCCGCTTGATCATTTCCACGGCCGCGGCGTCCTGGCGACCGAAAAGCTGGTCGCGCTGCTGGAGCCGCTTGCGGGCGAGACGATCCTGGATATCGGCAGCGGCATTGGCGGCCCGGCGCGATGGATCGCGGCGAAGTATGACTGCTCGGTGACCGGCGTGGACCTGACTGCGCCGTTCTGCGACGCCGCGCGGGAGCTGAACGCCGCGTCCGGCATGGCCGATCGCGTGCGGATCCTGGAAGGCAGCGCGCTCGCTCTGCCGCTGCCGGACGCAAGCTTCGACCGGGCCTATTCGCACAACGTCGTTATGAACATCGCCGACAAGGCCGGCGTGTATCGCGAGGCATTCCGCGTGTTGAAACCGGGCGGGCGTCTCGTGCTGTCGCATGTCAACGCGGGACCGAACGGCCCGCCCGAATTCCCGGTACCCTGGGCGGCGGTGCCGGAAAACAGCTTCCTGGCGACCGATGAGGAAACGCGCCGCGATCTGTCTTCGGCCGGGTTCGAAATCCTGACGTTCCACGACACCACGCCGACCACCGGGACCGCGCAGGCGCGGCACAAGTTGGAAACGGAGGGCCCGCCGCCCCTCGGCATGCATGTTCTCGCGGGCGAACATTTTCTGCGATTGCAGATCAACAGCATGCGCGCGTTGGAAGACGGGCGGACACGCACGGTGGAGATCGTGGCCAGAAAACCCGCCTGACCCAACCTTGCGCTACGGCGCCGCACACGGGAGTTTCATATGACCTGGCCAACCCAGCAGGGCATTCTGGATCTTGGTGATCTGACGCTGCAGTCCGGCGCGACGCTATCCAGCGCGCGCCTGTCGTGGAAGACGCATGGCACGCTGTCCGCCGCGCGAGACAACGTGATCCTGTATCCCACCAGCTATGGCGCGCAGCATCCCGACCTGGAGTGGCTGATCGGCCCGGATGGGGTGCTCGATCCGACTCACTACTTCATTGTCATTGCCGACATGTTCGGCAACGGACTGTCGTCCTCGCCGTCCGAGAGTGCGGACTATCCAGCGCTGGTCACCATCTTCGACAACGTGCACGCCCAGCGCCGGCTGCTGCGCGAGCAGTTCGGCATCGAGCATCTGGCCTGTGTGTATGGGTGGTCGATGGGGGCGTTGCAGGCCTATCACTGGGCGGCGCTGTTCCCGGATGCGGTCGAGCGCGCGGTGGTGAACTGCGGGGTCGCGCGCACCGCCGTGCACAACCAGGTGTTTTTGCGCGGACTGATGTCGGTGCTGGAGGCGGCGCCGGAACATCTCGGCGGCGGACGCTTCGCGGCGGAGCCGGTGGCCGCGAAGCGTGCCTTCGGTCGCATCTATGCCGGCTGGGGCCTCAGCCAGGATTTCTACCGTGCCGGCCTGCATCTTGCCGCGGCGCCGCCGCCCAACCTGGGCGCGCCTGACCTGGCGACGTTCCTGCGCACGGATTGGGAGGATCGGTTCGCTGCGCGTCCGGCGGCGAACCAGTACGCGCAGCTTCGCACCTGGGACGCGGCGGATATCAGCGCCAACGCGCTGTATGGCGGTGACCTTGCGGCAGCGTTACGAGCGATCCGCGCGCGCGTGCTGCTGACGCCGGGCGAGACCGATCTATACTTCCGCGTCGCCGACAATGCGGCCGAGCTGCCGCATCTGGCGCACGCCGAGCTGCGACCGATTCCCAGCATCTGGGGCCATCGCGCCGGCAATCCGGCAGTGAACCCAGCCGACTCGCGGTTCGTCAGGGATGCGGTGCGCGGCTGGCTGGCAGGGTAACGCACACCCGCTGTGACCGGAATGCTCGGGCCGTACGCCACGCAACGAGCGGAAAACCGCAGCGTTCTCTGCTTCGCGGGTCAGCGAGACATGGGCGCGCGCTACCGTTCCATCATCCGCAGCATGCTGACCCCGGCCGCCGCCAGCGCGATCGCGGCGCCGCAGATCAGTGTCAGCGTCGCGCCGTTCAGCGGCGCCAGCCCGAACACCAGCGCCACCAGCGCCGCCCCGGTGGTCTGGCCGAACAGCCGGGCCGCCGCCTGCATGCCCGATGCGCCCCCAGTGCGCTGGCGCGGCGCCGACGTAATGATCGCCCGGTTGTTCGGCGTATTGAAAAAGCCGAACCCCAGCCCGCAGATCAGCATCCGCCAGGCGATGTCGAACGACCCCGGATGCGCCGGCAGCAGTCCCAGCAGCCCCAGGCCCACGGCCAGCACGATCAGCCCGGCGCCACTCAGGATGCCGACGGGATAGCGATCCGCCAGCCGCCCGGTGAACGGCGCGATGACCGCGACCACCAGCGGCCACGGCGTCATCAGCAGCCCGGTCCGCACCTGGCCGAGCCCCAGCGTGTTCTCGAACAGGAACGGCAGCGAGACCATCGCCATCGACTGCGCGGTGAAGGCGCAGACCGAGGTGGTCACCGACAGCGCGAACAGCGGGATGCGCATCAGGTCCACCGGCAGCAGCGGCGAGGCGCGCGTGAGCTCGCGGGTCACCAGCAGCGCGCCGACGCCGAGCGCGGCCACGCCCTGGAGGATCACCCATTCGGTGCGCTCGCCGTGGCCGACGCCGTCGATCGCTGTGATCAGGACCCCCAGGCTGATCGCGCTCATCACCGCGGAGGGCACGTCGAACGTCACGCCGGAGCGGGGCGTCGCTGGCAGCGCGCGCCAAGCGACCACCACCGCGACGGCGCCGAGCGGCACGTTGATCGCGAACAGCCAGGGCCAGTTGGCCACCGACAGGATGGCGGCGGCGGCGGTGGGGCCGGCGGCCGAGGCGATCGAGCCGATCGTGGCGTTGATGCCGAGGCCTCGGCCGATCCAGCGGCGTGGGTAGATGAATCGCACCAGCGCGCTGTTCACGCTCATGATACCGGCGGCGCCAAAACCCTGGAACACCCGCGCCACCGCCAGCGTCGGCAGCGAGTAAGACAGCGCGCAGGCCAGCGAGGCCAGGGTGAAGACCACCAGCCCCCATTGATAGACGCGGCGGTAGCCGAAGATGTCGCCGAGCGAGGCCAGCGGCAGCAGGGAAATGGTGACGGCGAGCTGATACGCGTTCACCACCCAGATCGAATTGGCCGGGCTGGTGTTCAGATCCATGGCGATGGTCGGCAGCGCCACGTTGGCGATCGCGCCGTCCAGCACCGCCATGGTCAGGCCCAGCGCGATCGTCAGAATCCCCCAGGAGCGCTGCGGGATCGGCAGGCCATCCGGCGGCTCGGGTTGCGGGCCCGGCAGGGCCGCCGCCAGCGTGGGTTGCGGGCCCGGCAGGGCTACCGCCAGCTTGGGCTGCGCGATCGGCGGGCCCTGCGGCGGTTTGGGCTGCGGGGGAACCGGGTCGGACATCAGCCGTCGGGCAGTGCGGTGGGCGTGGGCAGTGCGGCAGGGGTGGGCAGTGCGGCAGGGTTGGGCGGCGCGGCAGGGGTGGGCAGTGCGGCAGGGGTTGGCGGCGCGACAGGCGCGGGCAGCACGGCAGCGGCTGGCAGCGCCTCCAGCACCGTGGCGAGGTCCAGCTCGGCCAGGTTGGGCCGGCGCAGCACGGTGACCGACCGGCCGCGCGGCGCGGTGAGGGCCGGGTCGGAGTCGCGCGAGAACAGCACCACCGACCGGCATCCGGCGGCGGCGATCAGATGCATCGGCCCGGTGTCGTTGCCGACCGCGAAACAGGCCGCGCGGGCGAGGCTGGCCACCTCGGGCAGGCCGGTGCGGTTGGTCAGGTCAATCGCATGGGGCATCGCGTCGCGCATGGTCCGGGCCAGGGCGCCCTCCTCCTCGCCGGCGCCGAGAATGACCGGAGCCATGCCGCGTGTCAGCAGCGCGCCGGCCAGGTCCGCGTATCGCGGCGCCGGCCAGCGCTTGATCCTGCGGTGCGCCGAACTGCCGGGGACCAGCAGCGCGAAGCGGTCCGGCAACGCGAAGCGCGCGAGATCGGCGCCGGTCCAGGACAAATCGGCCGGCAGGGTCTCCATCACGCCGGCGGCACGAAGCTGGGCGAACTGGCGATCGATGTCGTGCAGGCGATTGCGGTCGGGGTCGCGGTCGGGGTGTGAGCTGCCGTGCGCGATGCCCGACCATTCCGGCCTTGCGTGACGCGGAAACAGATGGAAATAGCGCGAGGATCGGGCTGAGGTCTGCAGATCGTAAACCCGGTCGAACCGACCGGCGATGAGCTGCCGGCGCAGGCGCCACCAGCCGGCAAGGTCCCACCACGCGGGGCGATCGTCGATCAACACTTCGTCGAAATAGGGGGATCGGGCGAGAAATTCCGCCCAGGGGCGAGTGGTCAACAGGCTGACGTGATCGGTGCCGTGGTGGCGGCGAATGGCGGCGAACGGACCCAGGGACAGGATGACGTTGCCGAGCGCCCCCAGCTTCACGACCAGAATGCGGCTCATGCCGGGGTGCGGGCGAGGCAGGTCCACGGGTCGCGCCGCCTGCCGCCGAACGCGCGCCGCGCGAGGTGCGGCTGCCGGCCAGGGCGGGGATCGGCCGACAAGCGGCAACCGAGCGGCGGCGGACCGGGGTGCTGAGACATGACGGGCTCCGTGCCCGCGCATATCAGGGGGGCGCGGGCGGAGCAACCGAGGGTGCCGGATTGGCTTGACCGGAGTGGCGGGTGGGCCGCCCGCCGCGCCGCCGCTTGCCACGACTGCGCGTAACGCGTATGCTGCGTTGGTGGAGTTTGAATGGGACCCGGGCAAGAGCGCCGCGACCGAGCAACGCCGTGGCATCAGTTTCGACCGCGCCGCTGAAATCTTCCTCGGCCCGCTGGTCGAGTGGCCGGATGACCGCAAGCCCTATGGCGAGCAGCGCATCCGGGCGATCGGCGAAACCTCGGGCGAGCTTCTTCACGTCGTTTACACAAGGCGCGGCAGCGTGATCCGACTCATTTCGGCGCGCCGGGCCAACCGAAAGGAGCGTGCCCTGTGGCACTCACGCGCATGACACTCGAGGAAATCAAGGCTCGCGCCGCGCGCCGGTCGCCCGAGGAGCAGGCCGTGTTTCGCCGGCGCATGGCCGCGACCACCGAGACCGAGATCCGCCGACACATGATCGAGGACGGCGAGGACCCGGACGCCACGCCGCGCTTCGAAAGGCCGGTGGTGCCACGGGAGGTCCGCGAGAAAGTCGGCATGACCCAGACCGGCTTTGCCGCCCTGCTCGGAATCCCGGTGGCCACCCTGCGCAACTGGGAGCAGAACCGGTTCGCGATGGAACCGGCGGCGCAGACCCTGCTCAAGGTGATCGACCGCGAACCTGAAGCTGTGCTGCGTGCCCTACGCGACTCGAAGGCCGCGTGACCTCTCGCGAGCGGCAGGCAGACGCAACGCAACACTGGCATCGCGTCAATTTTCCCGGCCGGCGTCCCACGCCGAATGAATGAGTGCAGCCAGTTCACGCCATGGGTCGGCGCTCCACGATCCTGATGCGGCGCCGGAGGTCGAGGGCAGCACGAAGACCGCAGGAAAGTCAGGCATGGGCGGGGAACAAGGCCCATAGGCAAGGTCAACGGTCCGAGGAATGCCGAAGAATGCACCACCAGCGCGCTTGCCGTTGAAGGCTACGATCTTTGGTCGTACGGCACGGATGCGTTTGGTAAAGCCCTCGACGTCGAACGAGCCAACCGGCAACTCTGAATCAGCACCGGCCGCTGACTTGGCGATATCGGTCAGGCCGATGCCGAAGGTGGGAAACAGCCTGAACTCATCGGGCTGCAGTCGGCGAGGGGTGAGTTTGATTTCGGCAATGATGCGCCAGAATCGGTTCCCAGGACCGGCGTAGTAGGCCCCACGGGAAGCTGAGACGGTCCCCGCCGCGGTGCCACAGAACACGACAAGTAGCCCCTGACAGAGAACGTCAGGAAGGACGTGCGCAGCCATCGAGAATGGGGGCATTCAGGATGCTTCCTGTTCGTCGACGCACAACGCGCTACAGCGGGATCGCCAGCAGGGTGTCGAAGCGGGGGCTGTCGCAGATCACGATGCGCTCGGCGAAGTGCAGCTTCGCGTCGCTGTCCGCGGCGATGCGGTCGAGGTAGCGGCCGGCGGCAAAGATGTCCATGCGGCCGTCGCGCATCGTGCGGATCACCAGGAAGGGCGTTTCGGCGCTGATGATACCGGCGGTCTCGGCGGTAAGGCGGGGCATCCCGACGATGTGGCGATAGGCGTGGCGCTCGTAGATGTTGGCCTCGCGCAGCGCGGCGACGCGGTCGCGCAGCATCGCGCGGGAATCGGCATAGATCACGCCGGCTGCGTAGCCGCGTCGGTGGTTGTCGGCGGTGGTGATCTTGTAGAGGCAGGCTTCGAGAAAGAAATTCGGCCAATCCTCCAGCCGGTCGGCGTCGATGCAGGCGGCGTAGTCGCTGTTCAGCGCGGCGACGCGGAACAACGTTGCGGGATCGGCGTCCATCGCGTCTACAGCCCCATGAGGGCGCGATAAGTCTGCCAGAAGCCGCGCACCGCGGTCTCGGTGGCGCGCGTCGGCTGCGATTCGGCGGTGGCGCCGCCCATCTCGACCACCGACAGGGCCTCACTCGCCGCGGCGATGCCGCGCTGAACGAAGCCGCCGATGCAGCCGTCCTCCATCGAGACATAGCCCGCGGGGCCGACCAGATTGGCCTGCTTCAGCCGGCGCCTGCGCATTGCCTTTGTGTCGTCGGCGAAACCGATATAGGTCCAGTGCAGGTCCATCGCGGCGACGCCGCGCGGGACGATCTGGCGCACCGCCAGGCAGTTGTGGATCTGTTGCAGCACCATCGAGGGAAACACGGTGAGAATCTGTAACTGAATGTTGTCGCCAAACTCGTCCACCGCATCGAGCAGCGACGGGTCGTGCAGACGGAATTCGCTGTCCGAGCGCAGCGCCTCGTCCTTGTAAACGCTGTCCTGCGCCTCGAGCCGGCCGATGGTGGTGCTGGCGTGGTGCGCGCCGCCGCGGCTGACGGTGACGCCGCCGGCCTGGCTGAAGCGGGTGATACGGAACGTGGTGAAGAACAGGTGCAGCAGGCTGGCGTGATAGGTGTCCTTCACGTTCTCGGCGTAGAGCTTCCAGTTGTTCGGCAGCGGCTGGATGAAGCGGCCGATCACCTCGACCGGCTTGTGCAGCACGCGGCGGATGCGCGCGGCGATTTCTGCCCCGAGGTAGTCGAGCAGTTCGGGCGCGTCGGCGGCCAGCGTGGCGAACACCAGGCCGCCGATGGTGGCGGTGCGCAGCTTGCGCGGTCCGTGTTCCTGCATGCGGAACGAGTCCGGCATGCCGCCCTTGCCGCCGACGCCGCGCTGGAAGGCGATCGAGCACAGGTTGCCGCGCAGGTCGTAGCGCCAGGCGTGATAGGCGCAGGTGAATTCCTTGACCGTGCCGGCGTCCTCGAAGGCGATCAGCGCGCCGCGGTGCGCGCAACGATTCTCGAAGGCGTGGATTTCGCCGGCCTCGCCGCGCACGGCGATGACCGGCATCGCGCCCATGAAGCTGGCGCGGTAGTCGCCGTGGTTGGGGATGTCGGCTTCCAGACAGAGGTAATGCCAGGCCGGCCCTTCGAAGATGCGCTGCTGCTCGGCGCGGAGGATGGCTTGGTCCTGATAGATCCAGTATGGCACGCGGGTGAGGCCGGGCGGCCAACCGGACCCGACGGCTTCGGCATGCTGGTGCACGGCGGCACTGTCCATCGCTTCCTCCTGCTGTCGGCTTGCGGATGCGCCCGCGGGATTTGATCCCTCTGGAATTTGATCCCTCTAGAGTTTGATCCCCCCGGAGTTTGATCCCTCTGGGCGACCGGTTGCAAGCGCGCTGGCAGATCGGCAGCAATCCTCATTGTGGGCGGCCGCACGCCCTCTCCACGTCATGGCCGGACCCCCGGGTCANNCAAGTCCGGCCATGACGATGTGGCAACCGATAGGCCGACATGAGAACTTCTGGCACATTGACCCCGGGATACGAACGTTACGGATCAGGCCGATGGAGGCGGGTGAGTGCCCGCCCAATGCCGCGCGATGTCGATCCGACGCGTGATCCAGACGCCGGCATGGCGCGACATATGGTCGAGCAGGCGCTGCAGGCCGACCGCGCGACCGGGATGGCCGATGATGCGATTGTGCAAGCCGATCGACAACAGCTTCGGTTGCGTGCGGCCTTCCGAATACAGCATGTCGAACGCGTCGCGGCAGTAGGTGAAGAAATCGTCGGCGGTGGCGAAGCTGCCGCGGCCGAATTTCACGTCGTTGGTCGACAGCGTGTAGGGCACCACGAGGTGCGGACTTCCATGCTCGCTTGTCCAATACGGCAGCTCGTCGTCGTAGGCGTCGGAGTCATAGAGGAACCCACCTTCCTCGATCAGCAGGCGCCGCGTATTGAGGCCAGGCCCGTAACGACAATACCAGCCCAGCGGACGTTCGCCCGTCGTCGCGGCGATCGAGGCGACGGCCTTGGCGATCTGTGCGCGCTCGTCGGCCTCGGTTAGTTCGTAGTGCTTCACCCAGCGCCAGCCGTGGCAGCACACGTCGTGGCCGGCAGCGCGGATGGCGGCGGCGACCTGGGGATTGCGTTCCAGTGCGAGGGCGCAGCCGAACACGGTCAATGGCAGCGAGCGCTCGGCGAACAGGCGCAGGATGCGCCAGACGCCGACGCGGCTGCCGTAGGCGAACATGCTTTCGGCGGCAAGATCGCGGCCGGTCACGCCGGGGTTTACTGGGGCGACCTCGGTGAGGCCCCATTCAGAGACGTTGTCGCCGTCGGGATAGGAGGGTTCGGAGCCTTCCTCATGGTTCAGCACGAAGTTGACCGCGATGCGCGCGCCGCCGGGCCAGCGCGGATCGGGCGGGGAGGGGCCGTAGCCGATGAAGTCGCGGGTCATGCGGCGGAGCGTGGCATGGATCGGCGCGCCAGACGATTGGGACGCTCCGGTCCCGACAAGCTGCGTCGCGCGTCTGGCTTATTGCATCGTTTATGGGGCTGCCGGGGCAGCGGTCAGGCCACCTGAACGTCCTCCCAGAACCCGAACCGGCCGCCGACCGGCTGCATCGCGGGGCGTGGCGCTTCGTAGGACCAGGCCGCGCGCGGATGTCGCTCGTTGTCGATCACCACGTCGTAGAACTGGACGCCATGCGGGCAGGCTCGGTCCGAGTCGGTTTTCTCGGCCTTCTGTAGCCACTCCATGCGTACCGCCGAGCTCGGGAAGTAATGATATCCGCCGGACTCGACGATATCGTCGCTGTCGGCGACGACGTGGGTCTTCAGGGTTGCTTTCATGGGGCGATCCTCCTTACCAGAGATCAAAATAGGCATGCCGGGATCGGACCGGTAGGTCCGCTCGTGACGGGATGGTGCATCTCGCCGAGAACAGGCGCGGTGGTGCGACTCTCTCGCAGGACTGCGAGAAATCCACCAAGGCGCAGCCCCCGAGCGATGCATTCCGGGCGCATGCACAGCTTGCTCAGCCCTGCCGCTCACCCGTCACGCGCCAGATCACATCGCCTACATCATCCGCCATCAGCACGGAGCCGTCGGGGCCGATTGTTACACCTACCGGTCGTCCATAGGACACACGCTCGTCCGGTGCGAGGAATCCCGTTAGAATATCGCGCGGCGGCCCGGCTGGCCGCCCGTTCGCGAACGGCACGAAGACGAGCTTGTAGCCGCTCAGCGTGCTGCGGTTCCAGGAGCCGTGCTGCCCGATGGCCATGCCATCCGGAAAGCCGGGAAGCGTGCCGGCGGGCAGCCAACACAGGCCCAGCGACGCGGTGTGGCCCCCCAGCGCGTAGTCCGGTGTTAAGGCCTTTGCGACCGCTGCCGGATCCTGCGGCACCCGGTCGTCCACCGTCTGCCCCCAGTAGCAATAGGGCCAGCCGTAGAAGCCCCCGTCGCGCACCGAGGTCAGATAGTCCGGCGGCGTCTCGTCGCCCAGGCCGTCGCGCTCGTTCACCACCGTCCAGAGAGCGCCGGTCTGCGGCTCCCATGCCAGGCCCACGGGGTTGCGCAAACCGGCGGCAAAGATGCGGCTGCGGCCGCTTGCAAGATCGAGCTCGTAGATGGCGGCCCGGCCCTCCTCGGCTTCCATGCCATTCTCGGCGATATTGCTGGACGAGCCGACCCCGACAAAGAGTTTCAGCCCATCGGGGCTCGGCAGCAGGCTCCGCGTCCAATGGCCGCCGGGCTTGAACTCGGTCAGCTTCCGCCCTGGCACAGTGATGCGGCTCGCGCCCGCCGTGTAGGGGAAGGCAACCACGCCATCGGTGTTGCCGACGTAGAACGTGTCGCCCAGCAGCGCCATGCCGAACGGCTGGTTCAGCCCGTCCAGGAACACCTCCTGGATTTCGGCCACGCCGTCACCATCCGCATCGCGCAACAGCGTGATGCGGTTCGCGCTTGGCCCCACGGCGGCGGCGCGTTGCATCGTGCTGATCATGGCGTAGTCAAACACAGTCCTGGCGGGTCTCGGCACGGTCGTGGACTCGGCGGCGAGCACGTCGCCATTGGGCAGCACGTGGATCCAGCGGGGATGCTTGAGACCTGTCGCAAACGCATTGACTTTGAGCCCGGGCGCTGCAACTGGCGTCTGCCCCTGGGTCCATCCCCGGGCCGTCGGCATCTTGAGTGTCGGGATACGACCCTGCGGCTTTGCCGCCGGAATCGCCGGAGTGCTGCCCCAAGCCGGCTCGTGCACGCCGCCCGCCAACCGCCGCAACAGCAGCGCCGCGGCGCCGATCAGCGCGACTATTCGCGTGAAAATGCTCGAGAAGCTCAATGCACTACCCCTCCGAGGGCCCTATTCCCCCTGGTTGCGCACACGCTAGCCGAGGCCGGCCCGCGTTGGAACCGGCGATGTGCGAGTTCAGCAATTCTGATTTTGGCCCATCTAGTTGCCACATCGTCATGGCCGGACTTGNNCGCGGCACCGTGCTGCGGGGATGGCCGGAACAAGTCCGGCCATGACGATGACAGGCCGTACCGCCCGACCAAAATGAGAATTGCTGATGCGAGTTGCACGGCCGGAAACGGACACCAGGATCCTTCTGCGCGATTGGAGTTGGTATTTGCGTATCAGGTTCGAATCGAATGTGTGATCGTTGCCTGCGGAAGGCCAACCAGACTTTCCTTGTTTGCGAGCAGTCAAACTGTTCTTGTTTGTGAGCAGTCGAACTGTCGCACGACCGGCGCAGCCCATCCCCGGCACCTTGCGGCACGGCAACGGAATCGGCGATGCTGACACGTGTGGCAAGGAGACGGGGATGAGCGGAGCAACCGGGCTGACCGGGGCAGGCGCCGGCGCGCGGCGTGGCTCGGTGCTGAAGACCGCGATCGCGGCGAATATCGGCGCGGTGTTCGAGTGGTACGACCTGCTGCTCTACGCCCTGTTCGCAGTCACGCTGTCGAAACAGTTCTTCCCGCCGGGCGATCCGAACACTGCCGTGCTGCTCAGCCTGGGCACCTTCGCCGTCGCCTGGCTGGTGCGTCCGATCGGCGCGGTGGTAATCGGCACCTATGCCGATCGGGCCGGGCGCAAGCCAGCGCTGGTGCTGTCGGTCGGGCTGATGATGGTCGGCACGCTGATCACGACAGTGCTGCCGGGATACGCAACGATCGGCCTGGCGGCGCCGGTGCTGCTGGTGCTGGCGCGGCTCATCCAGGGATTTTCCGCCGGCGGTGAGTTCGGCAGCGCCACCGCGCTGATGGCCGAGCAGGACCCGCGCCGGCGTGGGTTCTTTGCCAGCTTGCAATGGGCCGCCTCGGGATTTGCCGTGTTCCTGGCCTCGATGTTCGCCTACGTGATCAACCAGACGCTGGAGCCGGCGCAGGTCGCGAGCTGGGGCTGGCGCATCCCGTTCGTGTTCGGCCTGCTGATCGGACCGGTGGGCTGGTACATCCGCCGCGCAATGGACGAATCGCCGGAGTTCGCAACGGCCGAGCACAGCGCGACGCCGCTGCGCGAGGCGATGACGCACGACATCTGGCGGATCCTGGCCGGGGCCGGTGCGGTGGCGGCGGGTGCGGCGGGCAGTTTCACCAATGCCTACATGCCGACTTTCGCGATCACCAAGCTGGGGTTGGGCGCCTCGGCCGCCGTGGTTGGCACGATCGTTGCGGGCGTGATCAATTCGACGTTGCCGATGTGGTTCGGGCACCTGTCGGACCGGTTCGGCCGGCTGGCTGTCATGGGCACGTTCGGGGTGCTCGGGCTGCTGATGATCTACCCGATGTTCGTCTGGATGATCGCCAGCCCGAGCGTGTGGACGCTGGTGGCGTGCCAGGCGCTGCTCGCGCTGGTGATGTACTGCGGCTACTACGCGACGGTGCCGGCGCTGCTGTCGGACCTGTTCCATACGCGCCGGCGGACCACGGGGGTGTCGATCAGCTACGTGCTGGGGCAATTGCTGTTCGGCGGCGTCACGCCGCTGGTGGTGGGGTGGATCGTGGCAACCACGGGCGACCCGACCAGCCCGGGGATCTATCTGAGCGGCGTCGTGGTGGTGAGCCTGCTCAGCCTTGTGGCATGTCGGCGGTTGGGGGTGCGGTAGCCGGGCGCAGGATGGCGGAATGCGCTGCCTCCCGGATCAAGCATGCCCCGGGCGTCCGGCCTACGGCGGTGCCAAAACTGCGAATCGAATTCCCCGAGTCGTGATCGGCGGCTTTGAGGGGGGCGAGTCTGGATCGGCGATCGGCTCGCCCTGGCGTTTGTTGCGCGCGGCGTTGGCGCGCCGCAGCCCCCTTCCCCGTGCGGCGTCGTCAACGGAATGCCGGATCGGCTATATGGAAAGTCGGTTTAGGAAGCGCCCGGCATCCCGGCAGGATTGCGGGCAGTATGGCGCACCGCGTGGATGATGATCTCGGTTTCGGTGGCCTCGTAGAAGACGAAATACGGATAGGGCGATGCCGTCATGCGCCGGATCGCCGGATCATCCGTGCGGGTGCCGATGCGCGGATGCAGCAACAGAAGATCGATGATCGCTTGAATGCGGGTCTGCACGCGACGTGCACCCTGCGTTGAACGGGCCGCGATGTAGTCGAGGATTCGTTGAGGTCGGCAAGGGCCGGAAGGGTGTAGCGAAGCCTCACAACCCGTGCTTGGCCCACACGGCCCGCACTTGCTCGTCGGTCGCAAATTCTCCACGGGCGGCTGCGGCTTTTGAGGCGGCGACTGCGGCGCGTTCGTCAGACGAAAGCGCCATGGGCGGTTCCTCGTCGTCATTACCAGTCAGCCGGAGGACAACGCGGGCGATGTCGTCCTGTGCGGCGGGCGGCAGGTTGCGGGCCGCTTCAAGCGCTTGGTCGAGCAATCTTGTCATCGTTCCAGTGTATCGCTTCATCCAAAAAAGACAACCAGCTACGTGCTGGGGCAATTGCTGTTTGGCGGCGTCACGCCGCTGGTGGTGGGGTGGATCGTGGCGACCACGGGCGACCCGACCAGCCCGGGGATCTATCTGAGCGGCGTCGTGGTGGTGAGCCTGGTGAGCCTTGTGGCGTGCCGGCGGTTGGGGGTGCGGTAGCCGGGCGCCGGATGGCGGAATGCGCTGCCCCCCGGATCAAGCATGCCCCCGGGCGTCCGGCCTACGGCGGTGCCATAACTGCGAATCGAATTCCCCCGTGTCGTGATCGGCGGCTTTGAGGGGGGCGAGTCTGGATCAGCGATCGGCTCGCCCTGGCGTTTGTTGCGCGCGGCGTTGGCGCGCCGCAGCCCCCTTCCCCGTGCGGCGTCGTCGTGTCGGCGCCGCGCAAGACCCCATTACGGCAAGTCGGCATGCCCGGGAAAGCGGGGGCGTTCGCGGGCATGGGGGCCGCCCCGCGCGGGTGGTTTTCGGACAAGATTCCGAGACAGCCAAGCCGTTGATCCTGCCGGCTGCCGCGAGCTGTCCGGCAAAGGATCATTTTCGGGACACCCGAGGCGAGCGCGAGGAAGGCCGGCCGGGAGGGACGGTGGGAACCGGCGTCGTCTCAATATGTGAGAAAGGACATTATCACATATAGGAACACAGATTGAAGAAGCTTTCCTGCCTCGGGCCAGAACGCGCTATACGCCGTCCCACCTGTATCGGAATGGACGGCTGGCATGGAACCGACGGATGACTTCGAGGAGCGTGAAGACACTCCGACTTATCGAACCCCGGAGGAGATTGATGCGTCTGAGCTAAGGTCAGCTCTGGATGCATTGCACCTGCTGGGTGACGATATGTTCTTACGAACCCAGGCGGCACACTTGGCTGTAGTCGATCACTTCATAACTGGGCTGGAATACGAATTGCTGCGAAAGCAGTTTCACGAAGAGTCGATTTCTTCGGCTGAATCCCTCTTTTTGGCTGCCCAATCACAGATGTGGATATTCGCAGCATACGAGCTGCTGAGGACGTGGCGGGAGAGGGCGAAGGACGTTCTCAAATGGCACCGCAACGGGGGCCTTGGGCTGAAGATAGAGGCACTCGAACAGGAACTTGGGTTCCAGCATTGGGGCCGGAAAACTCGCGCCGATCAGCTGCGGAAGGTTCTCAGCGACTCGAGCATCATCACCAAAATAGAAGGTGACATTCGGATCACTCACATTCCTTTCGCACAACTTGCGGCCGTACGCGTTGCACTAGCAAAACACGAAGTCGGTGGGAACAAGAAGTCGGTAGCCAATGCGCCGGGGTTTGGTCGGGTAAACCGATGGTGCGGTTCCGTAGATTACGAGCATGAGTGCAACGGTGCAATTTTAGGCTACGTAAGTCGGCGCGATATCGCGGAAAGCCTGCGTGCCATTTCGGATCGCAGTCGCCCGCCGCCGACCGACGACGACCTTGCGGATTTTGATAAGTTTATGAAGGGGCCGCCGTCGGGTTCTTTCGATACGACATAGGGCGATGACGTGGGCGAAAGGTCGGCTGACGACCCGGCGCGGTTTTGATCGCCGCCCACGGAGTTTGACGGTTTTCACGCCCGCATTGTGCATCAGGAGTCTGCATCGGAAAACGCCAATCAGATCAGTGGCCTGGATTTGATACGAATATCTTGCAGACTGTGTGAAAACTCGGTTGCACGCTCGGCTGCCGCAATATCGATGCGTCCCAGAACCATGTAGAAAAGCATTGTTGCGATGCGCCGGCCGGGGACGAATCAAAGTTGCGGAGCGCCGGTGCGGCCGCGCGTTTTCACACGGTCTGCTTGAATTATGGAAGATGGGAGTCCGCTATGGGTGGATTGCGGACAGTCGTACTCCCCGTAGGATATTTGAACGGTGAAATGGCCAGTGCTACAATCATCAACACGGTGCAGCCGGGGACGGAAATGGGGAGATGCCCGACTACCACACGAGGTCTCTCGCTAACGAGCCTATTTACCAGCGCACCATGAGCGCAACCTATCACGATAACGATATATGAAATCCATCTCGTGCGGTTTGAGCCAATCAAGCATTTCTTGGCCGACCATTTCCCGTTCGATGCTCTTGTTGCTTACAGACTCTCGACTATACCAATCACCCACTTCTACACTCGGGGGATGTCCAGGTTCCTTACAATTCCGGCGACAACAAAACGCCGTGGTCTGGAAAACGACAACGGCGCCGTGTGTAATTAGATCATTTTTGAAGTCTTCGAATTGATAGCTCTTCGACCACTGAACAAGGTCATTTCTTGCCATTTGTCCGGTGATAATAGCTATCAAACGTCCCTTGCGGTCTTCATCTACAGCGTATATGAGTTTTTCTGCATCCGGATAGAATTTCTCTGCTAATAAGCCTTTCCTGGGCAACAGCCCCGCCTTTCTGATTGATTCGAGGTTCTGCGCGAGGGTGCAGTGATAGAGTTTTTGCATTGGACGTTCCATCGTTAGTGGGTTGCCCTATATTTGGGGTGTGGTTCAGTTGAGACCGTTGAACATCCCTGGCCTTCTCGACTTTCGCTAATTCGATTCTCAGTCACAATCCCTGAAATTGCGCTGCCGACATTCCCGCGCCATCTTTTGTGCTTCTGCAATCAGCTGTGGTGTCATTTTTGCAGAAACGATGTCACGAAGCCTCACTCCGTCGACATCGCCCGAGGCACCGCCAAGATTGAACCACATGTGCGCGCGAACATAGTCCTGTGTGACGCCTTCCCCAGTGTAATACATCAAGCCGAGTTTGGCTTGTGCATGCGCATTCCCCTGTTCTGCCGCGGGTCGAAACCACTTGAGTGCTTCTACGTAGTCCTGAGCGACGCCTTGCCCATTAACATACATCGTGCCGAGAGCGATTTGCGCATACGCATCCCCCTGCGTTGCTGCTAGTCGAAACCACTTGACTGCCTCTACGTAGTCCTGCTTGACACCTTGCCCGTCGTGATATGCCACGCCGAGATGGGATTGCGCGTCTGTGTCTCCCTGCTCGGCCGCTTGGCGATACCATTTCACCGCTTCCGCATCATCTTGCCTGACGCCGCGACCAGTAGCGAACATGAGACCGAGACCATACTGAGCAACGTTGTCTCCCTGCTCAGCAGCCTTGCGAAACCACTTGACAGCTTCCACGTAGTCCTGCTTGACGCCTTGCCCATTGCGATATGCTACACCGAGACTGTATTGCCCAAGCGCATTTCCCTGCGTTGCCGCTAGTCGATACCATTTGACTGCTTCCGCATAGTCCTGCTTGACGCCTTGCCCAGCCTGATACGCCACGCCGAGAGCGACTTGTGCAAACGCATCTCCCTGGGCTGCTGCTAGTCGATACCACTTGACTGCTTCTGCGTAGTCCTTCGGAACGCCTTGTCCGATGCCATACATCATCCCGAGACCGGTTTGCGCAGATGCATTCCCTTGCGCTGCCGCTAGCCGATACCACTTTTGCGCTTCTACATAGTCCTGTGTGACGCCTTGCCCATGTGCGTACATCAAGCCGAGATGTCCCTCTGCTGCGCCGTTTCCCTGATCGGCCGCCTTATGAAACCACTTGGCTGATTCAACGTAGTCCTGCGTAACGCCCGCGCCATCATAATACATGCTCCCGATCATGACCTGCGCCCATAGGTTTCCCAGTTCGGCTGCTTTGAGGAACCAGCGGGCAGCTTCGGTATCGTCCTTAGGGACGCCCTGCCCCTCGTAGTAGAGACCGCCAAAAGCGAGTTGTGCGAACGAATTTCCCTGCTCGGCGGCCTTGCGGTACCAACGGGCAGCTTCCGCATAGTCCTTCGGAACGCCTTCTGCCATCGCGGAACTGTCCGCAAAGTCACCCAGGGTTTGGCGCTTAGCATATACGTCTCCCAGGGTGAGTTGCGCGTCTGCGTCTCCCTGATCGGCTGCCTCGCGATACCAACCGAGCGCTTTCGCCTCGTCCTTGGGAACACCTCGACCCGAAGCGTACGCGCTGCCGAGACTGGTTTGCGCACGCGTGTTTCCATGTTCGGCTGCTTTGCGATACCAGCCAACGGCCTCCCCGTCATCCTTGGTAACACCTCGACCCAACGCGTACTTGAGACCGAGACTTTCCGCTGCGTCGGCGTTGCCCTGATCGGCCGCTTTACGATACCAGTGGACTGCTTGCTCGTCGTCGGCTGGAACACCCCAGCCAATCGCGTATAGGTCCCCGAGGCTATTCTGCGCGGCAGCGTTGCCCTGCTCGGCGGCCTTGCGATACCATCCTGCGGCTTGCCCGTTATCAACTGGAACGGCCCAGCCGGACCGGTACATGTCTCCAAGGCTATTCTGCGCGGCGGCGTCTCCCCGATCGGCCGCCTCCTGCCACTGCGTGTTGGCCTTGCCCATCCAGCGGGCGGCTTCTGCCTCGTCCTTGGGAATACCCTCACCGAAAGCGTATAGAAGCCCTAGGCGCATCTCGGCGTCGGCGTTGCCCATATCGGCCGCCTTGCGCGTCCACCGGGCAGCTTCCGCTTCATCTTTGGGAACGCCTCGACCCCAAAGGTACAAAAGCGCAAGGCCCATCTCCGCTTCCGTATTTCCCTTGTCGGCCAAGGGTCGCAACAGCGTCACATCAGCAGCGTAGTCCTGTCGTGCGAAGGCCGCCTGTGCCGCCGCTAGAGCGTCAGTTGTCGCATCAGCGTGGGTCGGTCCGGCACCCGTCATGACCGCGAACATGCCGATGACAACGGGCGCAACGATCGTCCTCATCGCATACCTTCCTCCGCAGCGTGCCGACACGCGACGCCACGCGGCCGGAAAAAAAACTCCAGGCGGTACCAAACCGCAACATACCGCAGTTAGCTACAGGAACGCTACAGGGTGGCAGGGTGGGGCAATATGGCAGACGACCTGTTCAGAAATCCCCCTCGCCAACCGTCGTTGGGAACTGGCTTTCCACTGTGGTTTCCACACTCTTGCCGACCGTACCTAGAACCATCTGTTTTCAGGTACACTAGGAGGCTGTGTTGTGGACCCGACCAAGTCCGGCGTGTTACGCTCTCTCAGGCGGACCTCTGTTGCCAGTGCGGGCCCGGGATGCCGAGTCCGCCGCCGCGAATGTCCGCTTTGGGTCGATTCCGGACCTTACTGGCAAGATCGGGAAGCCCGGCGCGGGGTGCGTGTCGGCGAGCCGCATAACGCGCATCTGGGGTGTCCATTTAACCGGAGTTAGGGATTTGCCTCCACGGGCGGCTCGGCGAAGGTCGCTCCAAGCTGGGCGGATGTCCGCGTTGTCTCGGCGGCTTGGGAGGAACAGCCTTTGGGCGCCGAGATCGGTGCCGGCATGGGGACGTTCCATTGCCCCAGTCTACGCTCAACTCCGGTTAAATGGATACCCCAGACGCGCATTATGCCCAGCATGTGGGGTCCAGCCGTCTGGCGCTTTCCTGGATAAGCGTGGGTTTCGCAATTCGCGCCCCATCCTCGCAGGCTCCGGGCCCTACGTTCGTTCTTGCCCACTGCACACATTCTAGCCACCACGCCAATTGGGAATATAATCCTTGCGCTGGGTTCCTGTTCCTGTTATGTTCGGACGTTTTTATGCAACGCAAAAGGCACCGACACCATGACAACCATTCAGACCAGCGCCGAACCTCTCCCCCTCGACCTCGCCACCTTCAACACCATGCTCGCCTGCACCGTCGAAGCCCTGCCGTATCCGCCGGGCGCCACCGCCGAGCAGCGCGCCCAGAAGCGCGAGGCCGCCTTGCTCGCCATCGCCGCCCTGCATCCGCGCGACCCGCTGGAGGCGATGCTCGCCGCCCGCATCGTCGCCTTCCACGCGCACCTCATGGACAATCTCCGCAGCGCCGCGCAGCCGGACCTGCCGCCCACCCTGCAACTGCGGTTCCAGGGCCGGGCCATCGCGCTGGGCCGGATGATGGACGCCACGGTGTTCGAGCTGCGGGACCGCCAGAC
>PLXO01000273.1 GCA_003151425.1 Acetobacteraceae bacterium | reverse complement strand
CCTCCGACGATCGGAGGGGCCGGTGACAGGCAGACACATCAACGACCAGCAGGTGAGGCTTTACATGCGACTACGCACCGACCACACCCAGATCACGTCCTCGACCAAAGCCGGACTGTCGGTTGCCACCGGCAGGCGCACCGAGGGCGATCCACGCGTGCCGAGCGCCAAGAAGCAGCGACGGGTCTACCGTACCCGCCCCGATCCGCTGGCTGGTCTGTGGGACGAGGAGATCGTCCCGATGCTGCAAGCCGCCTCCGGCCTGCGCCCGATCAGCCTGTTCGATGAACTGGCGCGGCGCCATCCCGATCGTATCGGCCCCTCGTTCCGGCGCACGTTGGAGCGGCGCGTGGCCGAATGGAAAGCCCTGCACGGCGCCGACCAGGACGTCATGTTCCGCCAGATCCAGCAGCCCGGCCGGATGGGTCTGTCCGATTTCACCGACGTGAGCGACCTGGGGGTGGTCGTCGCTGGCCAGCGCCTTGAACACCGGCTGTATCATTTTGCGCTGGCCTGCTCCGGCTTCGAACACGTCGAGATTGTGCTCGGCGGCGAGAGCTATCCGGCCCTGGCAAGCGGCCTGGAGAATGCACTGCGCCTGCTCGGCGGCGCGCCGCGGGAGCACCGCAGCGACAGTCTGTCAGCCGCTTTCCGCAACCTGGCCAAGCCTGACGCCGACGATCTGACCAAGCGTTTCGAAGCGCTCGTCACCCATTTCGGCATGGTGCCAAGCCGCAACAACCGCGGTGTTGCGCACGAGAACGGTGCCATCGAGAGCCGCCACGGCCACGTCAAGAAGCGCCTCGCCCAGGCGCTTCTGCTGCGCGGCTCCGCCAGCTTCGACGACCTCGATGCCTACCGGGCCTTTGCCGCCGATGTGGTCGGCCAGCACAATCGACGCCACGCGGCCATGATCGATGCCGAACGCGCCGTGCTGAAGCCGCTGCCCACGCAGCCGGCGATGACGTGGGAAGAGCGGACTGTCCGCGTGACCAGCGCGTCCGGCTTCATGTGCCGCCATGTCTTCTACACCGTGCCAAGCCGGCTGGTCGGCCATCGCCTGCACCTGCGCATCCACGACGACCGCATCGAGGCCTATCTCGGCGGCAGCTTCCTGCTGAGCTTGCCGCGCGGACGCAGGCCCAAGGGGGCCGGCGCTGTTCACGTCGTCGATTACCACCACGTGATCGCCGCGTTGCGGGCCAAACCGGGCGCCCTGGCCAATCTGGCGTATCGTGACGCGCTGTGGCCACGTACCGCCTACCGGCGCGCCTGGGAGGCGCTGATCGCCGACGGTCCCGTGCGCGACGCGGCGCGCACCATGGTCGGCTTGCTCGCCCTGGCGCACGATCGCGGCGTGGAGGCCGACCTCGCGGCCGCGATCGATGAGACGCTCGACGCCGGTGAACGGCCTGACCTGGCCGTGATGCTGCGCCGGTTCACCCCCAAGGCGGCGGCGGCGCCCGAGGTCTCGGTCATCCTGCCGCCGTTGGCTGCCTATGACCGGCTGATCGCCATGGCCGGCGCGGAGATGGCGCCATGAGCGCCACCGTCGATACCGCCCAACTGCCGGCGATGCTCACCCAGCTCCGTCTGCCCACGATCGCCCGCCTCTGGCCCGCCATCACGCAAACCGCCGATCGCGAGAGCTGGCCGGCAACCAAGACCCTGGCCGCGCTGTTCGAGCACGAGATCGCCGAGCGGGCGCAGCGGCGCACCGCGCGGCATCTGCTGGAGGCCGGGCTGCCGGTAGGAAAGACCATCGACCGTTTCGACTTCACCGCCATCCCCTCGGTCAGCAAGGCCCGCGTCATGGCACTGGCCGAAGGCGATGCCTGGCTGGCGAAGGGCACCAATATCCTGCTGTTCGGGCCACCCGGCGTGGGCAAATCGCATCTCGGAGCAGCCCTCGGCCATGCCATGGTCGACGCCGGCTACCGCGTGCTGTTCACCCGCACGACCGACCTCGTCCAGCACCTGCAGGCGGCCCGTCAGGATCTCAAGCTGGCAACCGCGATCGAGAAACTCGACAAATACCATCTGCTGGTCCTCGACGATCTGTCCTACGTGCAGAAGAGCCAGGCCGAGACCAGCGTCATCTTCGAACTGATCTCCGCCCGCTACGAGCGGCGGTCCTTGCTGATCACCGCGAACCAGCCCTTCGGCGCCTGGGACACGATCTTCCCCGATCCCGCCATGACCGTCGCCGCGATCGACCGCCTCGTGCACCACTCCATCATCCTGGAGATGAACACTGACAGCTACCGGCGCAAATCGGCCGAGACAAAACGGCCGGGCAAATGAACGTCAACGCCAGGGGTATCGTGACGTCACGATTGGGAGTGGACCATGCCACGTAAATCGATCGGCGACAGAGCCATGACGGACGCCGAACGCCAAGCCCGCTGCCGCGCCGCGCGAACGGCAGGGAAGCCCGCGACCCGCACGCGCCGCCCGGCCGACCATCGCAGCCGCGCACAGCAATGGTGCGACGCCGTCGCGGTAATCACCGAACTTCAGCCGCAATATGCCGCGTGGTTCGACAAATTGCCGGACAATCTGCGCGGGAGCGCGACAGCCGAGGCTTTGCAGGCCATCTGCGATATCGACCTCGCCGAGCTTCAGGCCATCGAACCACCGCGAGGATTCGGCAGGGATTGAAAGCCATTATTCCGGTTGACGCCGACCGACAACAAGCAGAATGAATAGCGACCGTAGGCGCTCATCCTAGTTGACGCGCA
>PLXO01000349.1 GCA_003151425.1 Acetobacteraceae bacterium | reverse complement strand
TCGATCCCGGAGCTGAAACCGAATAATCCCCAGGGGTACCGGCGCCGCCTCGACGGCCATAACCGTTTGTCCAAGGTGATTCTCGGCGTAAAGTTCACCGAGAGCATCGAGGCCTGTGAATCGGCACGGCGTTTGACCCCTTTCGGCGTCGAAGGTTGACCGCTCTCCTTGCCCGTCACCTTGCTGTTCTTATTGATGATCTCGACAATCGACCGGGGTCAATTTTGGACGCCGAAAGGGGTGCGCATTCCGGTTCGCGACCCATGCCGCCGATGGTCCGCTGTCCACCCATTGCAGACATTCAACCTGCAATACTACGCCACATTTTGCAGCCACACACCGGCAGCGCCTCACCTCTCACGCCCCGGCCATCCGAATCACCGCACAGACAAGCCGACGCGTTTCCGGAGCGATAGCACGGACCGTTCTCAGCCCGTCCGATAAGCTGCGCCGTCAGCCCCGCCCTCACCGGCTGAGCAACCCTGCCGTACCGCTTGCCGAAATGCACACCCGCAAGACTGCTTCTCCCTGCGAAAGTCTCAGGCCACACTCTCCGCCTTGCTCGCGACGAAGGTTCCTCCCCGCCACAGTCGCCCTTTCAAACCGAACGTGTTTGGCATGAGTTCCTTTCGGGGAGACCGCCTCACCCCATTGCAGCCTCTCCTTATGCGCAACCTGACGCCTTGGCCCTTGTCGCTGCGCGACGACGCCGTTCAACAGAAATTTTCCCCTGCCGCTCTGCGGCATTCCTCGCGATCGCTGCGCTGCAAAATTCCCAAGCCCCCCCGAAGAGGGGAGTGTTGATCGACGCCGGCCGGCGGCGTCGGGCGGTGCGCTGTCGAGGCCGCAAGGGGCGGTCTCCCGCATCGAAAGGAACACACATCATGCCGACAATCGGNNGACCGCAGCGAGAAGCAGCCGGACTACCGCATTCTAGCCGGCAAGCGGGAAATCGGCGCGGCCTGGTCGCGCACCTCGAAGAAGGGCAGCGCCTACCTCTTCCTCAAGCTCACCGATCCGAGCCTGCCGGACCCGGTGGTCTGCAACCTCTATAGAAACGCGAGCGGTCCCGCCGTCCTCTGGACCCGCTGAACCGGATGGCCCCGGCGCGAGCCGGGGCCTTTCTCGCCTCAAGGAGATTGATCGGGGCATCATCGGGAGAACCGCATAGCATCGGCAGCGAGCATCACGCCCGCGGTTGGCCGCAAGGGAAGGTTGCCTGCCGGTCGCGGTCCAGCCCTTCGTCATTCTCTCCGTTTTCAGGCGGCTTCTGCTATGGTCCCGCGATGGCGAAAATGACCCTTTCCCGCGCCCGGAACCTCATCGGCGAGGTCGTTCTGGCGCAGCTCGAACGTGACCCCGACCCACTGGACACGACCAACTCGGCGGCTCGTACGCTCATCATCCGCTGGCTTGTCGATGCCTTGGACGCCTGGCAGCTCAAGGAATTGGCCGCCCTGCTGACCATCGACTTCCTCAGTTGGGCCGCCTTGCGCAAGGGAACGCTGGAAGGCGATTCCCCCGGCCACCGGCCGGGTGTCCCGCCTACCGCGCCGCGCACCGCCACGGAAGACGGCAGGCATCTCACCGCGCGGACACTCTGCCAGCCGGGCGAGAATGGGATGGTTTTCAGCCAGGACGCACTGACGTGGCCCTTGCCGCCGGATAGCGACAAGGGAGATGGCTGGAGTGACTTGGAAGCCACCAGGGCGGCGTTGCTCGCCTACCTGAACGCGGTCACCTGGGGACAATCCGGCAGCACCGGCGACGAGCGGAGAGCGCTGTTCGAGCGGATTGCCGCGCGGCTGTTTGAAGTCGGCACGCTGATTGTCGCAGGATACAATGACGCAGCGGACGAGATTGCCGAACAGCTAGAGGCGCTCGACGAGCTGCCGCCGTCACAGCCCGAGGATAACGATGTCCCCTTCTGACGCCGGCCATGGGACGTGCGTGTCCCAAGGATCGACGTGTCCAAAGGGATCATCCGCGTAACATCGCAGGCCGCTCGAAATGTGACCGCGCCATACGCGCGCTCGACAGATAGCCCGCACCGAGCTGGGGCCGGTTTCGGTTCGAGATCCCACGAGGCGTTAACCCGTTCAGCTTGCAAAGACGGGATTCGACACGCGGATACACACGTGTTCCAGTATCAAACCGAAGCGGAATCAAACCGATTGACCGGCAGCGGCCGATCGGAGCCAATAGGCGCCTCCAGAGAGTTTGCGAAACTCAAGCAGACCGTGTGAAAACTCGGCCACAAGTTCGGTCGGCGCAATATCGATGCGTCTCAGAGCCATGTCGGGAGTCATTGTTGCGGTCCGTCGGCCCGGGACGAATCAAAGTTACGGAGCGCCCGTGTGGCGGCGAGTTTTCACACGGTCTGCAAGACTTATGGAATTTGACGTAATGGGACTTATGCGACTGCGATTACGCGTCGGGTTGCTCCGCGCCTTTTGGTCGTAAATTAAGAATTCGCACCAAAATCAGGCCGCTAAAAAGATCGAGCTTCTCTCATGGGCGCGAGGCTTAACTTTTACCAGAGCGCGCCGGAGTAGACACACCACACAAGATCAAAGATTAAGATCAGCGTAACAGCCGGGCTTTGGCATGTATGGCCGGAGTGCTTTCTCTGGTGCAGCCGGGCGCGCTGGAGGTGGGATCTGCCTGTCGTCCCTGAACCATGCCTCATAGATGACGGTGCCGGTCGCGGCGTTGCGCTCGATCAAAGCGGGGCCGTCCGTGCGGTTGAGCTTGCCGTCCTTGCCCCATGCCTCATAGATGACGGTGCCGGTCGCGGCGTCGTGCTCGATCAAAGCGGGGCCGTCCGTGCGGTTGAGCTTGCCGTCCTTGCTCCATATCTCACGGGTGACGATGCCGGTCGCGGCGTCGCACCATGACTCATAGGTGACGGCGCCGGTCGCGGCGTCGCGACTGATGAAAGCGGGGCCTTCGGTGCGGTCGCGTCGCTTGCCGTTCTTGTACCACCCCTCACTGGTGACGATGCCGGATACAGCGTCGCGCGTGATAATAGCGGGGTCGTCTTTGCGGTCGAGCTTGCCTTTCTTCCACCATGTCTCACTGATGACAGTGCCAGTCGCGACGTCGTGAGTTCTGTCCACTTTACGAAAATTAAACATTGGTATATCTCCCGAGCTAAAATGAAATGCACAACTTATCTAGACCGTAAAAATACTTTCATCAACTGAAATCTATGGTTAACAGAAGCACGACTTTACTTCGTGCAAAACTTAAGCAGACCGTGTGAAAACTCGGTTTCGAGTCCGGCTGGCGCAATATCGATGCGTCTGAGAACCAGTTAGAAAATCATTGTTGCGGCCCGCCGGCCGAACGCGAATCAAAGTTGCGGCGCGCTGATGCGGCGGCGAGTTTTCACACAGTCTGTAAGACTTATGCAAGGAAATTGGGGCGCTGAAAACAAAGGGCTTTTCCTTTGCATAAGTTGCCGCCATAATCGGGTGATGAAATCACCCCCTCGCACCATTAGAATTGCCTGGTACCGGAGTGAGGACGGTGTCCCCGGCATCCACTTACCGCCCGCGCTTTGGGACATGGTTTGCACAGCCGTTGAACGGCACGGCGGGGCGTTGCCGCAGGACGTGATAGCGACCTATATGGACGCGCTGATCCGCATGAATACGAAGGTCAGGCCAGCCGACTGCGCACCGATCAATTTGGAATGGCTCATCTACGGCGACGACGACGGCGAGGAACCTCAGGCCGTCCTCGCCTTTCGAGACGACGCGGTGGCGACGATTGCGCGACGTTGGGATACTTCCGAAGAGAAGGTGTACGAGGTCATCGCCGACTCGCTTCTCCAATCCATCAACGAACAATATGAAATGTCCTGTCTATCATGAAATACGGCTATGCACTGGTATCGACGGACGGGCAGAGCGTTGACGCCCAGGTGCGCCAACTGACCAAGGCCGGATGCAAGAAGGTGTTTCGGGAGGTGGCAGAGGCGGGGGGATTGCTGGTGCAGGCTATATTAATCGCATCTGGTACATCGTCGGCCGCGAGCCGGACGCTGCGCTTGCGGGGTATACGCAGTGAGTGAATTTCACCCCGACGACCTGTCGCCGAACTTGAAGAACAAGTCAAGGCCTCGTCAGGCCGATTTGGTTGACGCCATCCTTGAAGCCAACCAGGCAGGCCGTTTCTCACTGTCGGAAACGGAGCGACGGGAGCTTCGCGCCTTTGTCGGCCTGGCGCGCCAGTCCCGGCCCGTGAGCGACGATCTCCTTCGCGGGATCAATCGCATCGTTCGCAACTATGAACAATACCTGATCGCCCTTGCCAGCAAATAACACGGGCATGCCTCCAAACGGTTTCACCAGAACTATCTTATCGTAGGCTCATTTTGCGCTGAGGGCGGCTTGCCATTGTTCCTTCCCTTGCGTCGGCGGTGTTGTCCGATAAATGCCTTGCGGCGCCCGGCTGTTTCCATTGCGGCATGTGGCGACAGATCGGCGTCGCGCTCGCCGCCATTGCCGCTGCGATCTTGGCGGGAAGGGCCATCGTCACCAGGGACGCTGCCCGACGACGTGCTCACGCCGGGCCGAGCCGCGTGGAAGCCCCCGCGATCGAGCACCAGGCGGCAGGTGATCGGGCCGGCTTCGCCGATTCCGACGAGGCGCACGAGCAGGTAGTTGCGGCCCCGTGCGTCGCGCGCGTGCCACGCACTGCCGACCGGGGCGCCATCGGCATAGACGCGGTATGTGCCGGCAACGGCGGTGCCGCCGCCGACGGAGACGATGTCGATGCTGCCCGCGAAGTCGCGGCGCAGGATCGAGCCCTGAAATGCGGTTCCTGCCTTCGTGAATGTCCCGAGTGTGATCATCGTTGCGCCTCCTGTGGTCATCCGAAGCCGCGGGATGCGGCCTCGGTAGCGCGGACCATGACGGCGCCGGCTTCCGGGGCTCAACACGCCCGGGTTTCCCGGGCGCTTGGGAATTTTGCAGCGCAGCGGTCGCGAGGAGGCCCGCCTTCCCGGGGCGGGGCCGGGGAAAATTTCTGTTGAACCGCGGAGGTCTGACCATGGCCCCCGCCTTCGCAGGGGCAGGCTCTGGAACATGAAGCGGCTGTTCGCCCTTTGCCCCGCCCAATGAGGCGGGGAGAGGGCCTTCCGCGTGCGAATCGAGGCGGGCTGACGATCAATCCGGGGGGCCGGATGCGGCTTGCGACGGAAATCGGTGCCAACTGTGCTTCGCGTGGATGGCATTGGCGCCAAAAGACTCAGCCGACAAACTCAGTCCGACAGGCTGTAGCACAGCGATTCCATGAAACCACATCACTACTGTCCGGTCAATATACGA
>PLXO01000294.1 GCA_003151425.1 Acetobacteraceae bacterium | reverse complement strand
GGGCGGAGCCCTGACCTTGCTTCGGTTCATCCGATTGCCTTGCCCCGGGCTCGCTGCCTCGCGCGGCGGGCCTGGGCTACGGGCAAAAAAAATGGCGGCGCTTTTGGCGCCGCCAAGTTTAGGGAGGAAACGTCCAAGAAAGCAACAGCGCGGCCGAAGCCGCATTGCTGCGGTGCACAACGTAGCTATTCGACGCCGCCCGTGCAAGCCATATTTTGCATTGCAGCATTGCGTGCGCGCAACCCGGCGGCGTCCGGTCGTCCGACAGGCCATGCGACCATCTCTCGCAAAGGTTTGATTCAGCTATTGCGCTCACAATGTCGTTATGCGCCTCCTGAAACCGATCATCGTCTTGCTAGCCTGTCTCCCCGGCGCGGCGCGCGCCGAGCCGCTGTTCGTGACGGCGCCCTCCTCGGGCGGGGTGTGCCGCGCCGCGATCGCCGTGGCCGAGCACGCCGGCGCCATTCCGCCGCAGCTCATGGCGGCGATCGGCCGGGTCGAGAGCGGCCGGCGCGATCCGGTCAGCGGTGTGATGGTGCCCTGGCCATGGACGATCAACGCCGACGGCGAAGGCAGCTTCTACGACACCAAGGAGCAGGCGATCGCCGCGGTGCGGGCGCTGCAGGCCCACGGCGTGCAGTCGATCGATGTCGGCTGCATGCAGATCAACCTATTGCACCATCCCGGTGCGTTCGCCAGCCTCGATCAGGCACTCGACCCATCCGCCAACACCACCTATGCCGCGCGCTTCCTGAACGAACTGCATGCCCAATCCAACGATTGGGCGCGTGCCACGGCGCAGTACCACTCGTCGACGCCCGGCGTGGGGGAGGCCTATGAGGCCAAGGTGGCTTCTGCCTGGACGGAGGAGCGGCGCCTGGCGAGTGGGACGCTGCCGACGACTGGGGCTTGGCCGGCAATGCCCGCCGCGATGCCTTCCATCGTCGGCGGTGGCTTCCATGGGGGCATGCCGGCCACCATTCCGCATGCCGCGGCTTCTGTCGGGCGCGATCTTGCGTCCTATCGCGCGACGCCGGTCCTGTTGGCCGCTCGCGCCCCGATCATGCTCCGGCGGGAATAGGCGGGCTCGGACGAGCATCAGATTTGCGGCTACCTATCCACCCTCCGGACCCAGCTTCGGGTGCGCTGCGGCGAGGCGGGCAATCGGCACACGGTACGGACTGCACGAGAGGTAATCCAGCCCCGCCTCGCGGCAAAGTGCGATCGAGCCGGATCACCGGCAAGCGCTCTGCGGATGCCGACCTTCAGGTGGTTCATTGCCGGCCACCCCTCTCCAAACCGATGCGCCGCCACGCCCCGCATCGCTGTATGATGCTTGCCGTGCACGGCCGCGGCCCTGATGGCCTCGGGGGTGGGAGGGAATTTCGTCGGCACCCCCGATCCGCGACTCGATCTCATCGAGCCGCGCGATTTGTGCCGCGCTCAACTTGCTGCCGTCAGTGCGATATTTCGGTGCGTCGTCGCTTATGCGCCGTTCGCCCTTTGCGGGCTGACCATGTGGGACTGGCCCTCAGCCCGGCGGCACTGCGCGCTCCGGCTCCGAACGACGCAAATCGGCGTACAGCTCCGCGAGCGAAATTTCGACGCCGATTTCCGGCATGAACAGGCGATCGCCGTCGGTAAGCGTCGACGCTGCCCAGGTCTTGTCCTGCCGTTCAAAAACGGTCGCGCCAATACTGTCCTGCTCGAGGATGACATAGCGCAGGATAGATGGTGTCGCCTGGTACTCCCGCATCTTCTCGATACGATCCGTGCGCGAAGTGCTCTCGCCAAGTACTTCGAACACCACGACAGGAGACTCGATGACCAGCGAGCTGTCGCTTTGCGGCACGCAGCTCACAACCGCGTCCGGATAGCGCACCCTTCCATCGACCACGATCTTCACGTCCGGCCCGAACGGCTCGCAGGGCCGGCCCTCGAGCCCGCGTTCCAAGGCGCGGTGCAGTCTGCGCATAATGCGGTTGTGCGCGACCGTGCCCCCGGTCATCGCGACCGGCTTGAGGCCATCGAACTCGAAGCGCGTCGGCTGGCGTTCCTCCCAGCCAAGGAACTCCGCCAGCGTCATCGGCTTGCGCAACGCGACATTGATGGCGCGAACTCTAGCACGGATGGGCTCGCCTGTCGCGCCGCGCGGCGCCTCCCGCTACGTCGTCCTGGACTTGCTTTCCCCGGGCGTGACGGTACGCAACGATCACCCGGGACGCGCGCGCTCGGCCTCGCGCACCACGGCGATGGTCCGCACCAGGCTGGATGGATTGACGCTGATCGAGTCGATCCCAAGTTCCGCGAGAAACTTGGCGATCTCCGGATAGTTCGCGGGGGCCTCGCCGCAAATGCCGACATGCCGCCCGTTGCGATGTGCGCCGGTGACCGCCATGCGCAGCATCTCCAGCATGCCGGGATCGCGCTCGTCGAAGTCAAACGCCACGATCTCCGAGTCGCGGTCGACACCGAGCGTGAGCTGGGTCAGGTCGTTCGAGCCGATGGAGAACCCGTCGAACACTTTGGCGAACGCATCGACTAGGATCACGTTGTTGGGGATCTCGCACATCACGTAGATCTCCAGCCCGTTCTTGCCGCGTTGCAGCCCGTGCTCGGCCATCGCCGCCAGCACGCGCTCGGCCTCCTCGACGCGACGGCAGAACGGCACCATGACGCAGAGATTCACCAGCCCCATGTCGTCGCGCACCCGGCGCAGCGCCTCGCACTCCAGCGCGAAGCCCTCGGCATAGGCGGGGTGCGCGTAGCGCGATGCGCCGCGGAAGCCGAGCATCGGGTTGTTCTCACGCGGCTCGAACGCGGCGCCGCCGAGCAACTCGGCGTATTCGTTGGTCTTGAAGTCCGACAGCCGGATGATCACCGGGCGCGGATAGAATGCGGCGGCGATGGTGCCGACACCCTCGGCCAGCGTGCGGACGAAGAATTCCCGCGGCGAGGCAAAATTGGCGGCGAGCGCCGCTATCCGCTCCACCTCGGCTGGCGGGATGCGCTCGGGATGCACCAACGCCATCGGGTGCACGCCGATATGCTCGCTGATGATGAACTCCATGCGCGCCAGCCCGACGCCGGCGTTCGGCATCATCGCGGTGCGGAACGCCAGGTCGGGGTTGCCGAGGTTCACCATGATCTTGGTTTTCGGCATCTTGAGCGAACTGGTGGGGACGCGGGTGACGTCGAACGGCAGTTCGCCCTCGTAGACCGAACCGACCTCGCCGCCGGCGCACGAGACGGTGACGCGCTGCCCGGTCTTCAGTGTCTCGGTTGCTGCCGCAGTCCCGACGACGGCCGGCACGCCGAGTTCGCGTGCGACGATGGCGGCATGGCAGGTGCGTCCGCCGTGATCTGTGATGATCGCGCCGGCGGTCTTCATCACCGGCTCCCAGTCCGGGCTGGTCGAACTTGCGACCAGGACCTCGCCGGGGCGGAAGGTGGGAAGCTCCGACTGGTTGGCGATCACCCGCACCACGCCGGTGCCGATCTTCTCGCCGACCGCCTTGCCGGAGACCAGCACTTTGCCGCTGCCGGTCAGGGTGTAGCTTTCGAATTCGCTGGTGGAGCGTTGCGACGCCACGGTCTCCGGCCGTGCCTGCACGATGTACAGTTTGCCGTCATCGGCATCCTTCGCCCATTCAATGTCCATCGGCTCGTCGTAGCCGTTCCGCCGCGAGTAGTGGTCCTCGATGCGGATGGCGCTGTCGGCGAGCTCCAGCACCTCGGCGTCGTCCAGACAGAACCGCGCACGCTCCGCCGCGCTGGTGGCGACGTCCTGCGTGGTCGATCCGGTGTGACCGCCGGCATAGACCATGCGGACCTGCTTCTGCCCGAGCTCGCGGCGCAGCACGGCGCGATGGCCCAGCTTGAAGGTCGGCTTGTGGACAAAGAACTCGTCGGGCTCGACCTTGCCCTGCACGACGTTCTCCCCCAGCCCATAGCTGGCGGTGATGAAGACGACGTCGCGGAAGCCGGACTCGGTATCGAGGGTGAAGATCACGCCGCTGCTGGCGGCGTCGGACCGCACCATTTTCATCACGCCGACCGACAGCTTGACCTTGAAGTGATCGAAGCCGTTGTTGACGCGATAAACAATGCCGCGATCGGTGAACAACGAGGCGAAGCAGCGCCGGCATGCCTCGACCACATCCTCGGCGCCGCGGATGTTCAGGTAGCTTTCGTGCTGGCCGGCAAAGCTGGCGGTCGGCAGATCCTCGGCGGTGGCGGAACTGCGCACCGCGACGGCGACCCCGGCGCCGTATTGCGCCTCCAGCGCGCGATACGCCGCCTCGATGGCGGTACCTATCCAAGCGATGCCGGTGGCGTCATAGACCAGGGTCCGAGCGCGCGCGGCGCGATCGGCCAGGGTGGCGACGTCGGTCACGTCGAGCCCGTCGAGCAGCCGATGCAAAGCGGGCCAGGCATCCGCCTGGGTCAGCGCGTCGGCATAGGAACCGGCGGTCAGCGCGAAGCCGTTCGGCACGCGCACGCCGACGTCGCCCAACTCATGGTAGAGCTCGCCCAGCGACGCATTCTTGCCGCCGACGAGGGGGACGTCTTCCAGTCGGATCGTGTTGAACCAACGGACGTAGTCGGATGGCGACACCATGGCGACCTCCTAGCCCGAGATGATTATGGAGTATGATCGGCGCCGACCTGTGTGTGCGCATTGACCTGCGTCAAACCGTGGGAGTTGGCGTTGGCTGTGTCCGGGAGTTTGCATCGTACCCGGCGGGCCGCATCCCTTCGTGTCATGGCCGTCCCCGGGGCCAAAGCGCCCGCGGACGGCCACGACACGAAGGGATGCGGCCTCGCGACCGCAACGGCAATGACACGAAGGGATGCGGCCTCGCGACCGCCGGCAGCGCTGGTTTCGCGCCGAGTCGTTACGCCGTCCGATCCCCCTCTACACCCAGCGCCGCCTGTGCCGCCGCCAGCCGGGCGATCGGCACGCGGTACGGGCTGCACGACACGTAATCCAGCCCGACCTCCTCGCAGAACGCGATCGACGCCGGATCGCCGCCGTGCTCGCCGCAAATCCCCAGCTTCAGCTTTGGCTTGACGCCGCGGCCCTTTTCGCTGGCGATGCGCACCATCGCGCCGACCCCCTCGACATCGATCGAGACGAACGGGTCTTTCGCCAGGATGCCCTGTTCGATATAGGCCGGCAGGAATTTCCCGGCGTCGTCGCGCGACAGGCCGAACACGGTCTGCGTCAGGTCGTTGGTGCCGAAGCTGAAGAAGTCGGCTACCTCGGCGATCTCATCGGCCAGCAGGGCCGCACGCGGCAGCTCGATCATCGTGCCGACGCTGTATTCGATCGTCGTGCCGGTCTCGGCGAACACCTGTTTGGCCACCCGGTCCACCTGGGCGCGGGTGATCTCCAGCTCCTTCTTCGACGCGATCAGCGGGATCATGATCTCCGGGATCGGCGCCGTGCCGCTTTCCTTGGCGACGGCGATGGCGCCTTCGAAGATGGCGCGGGCCTGCATCTCGTAGATCTCTGGATAGGTGATCCCCAGCCGGCAGCCGCGATGGCCCAGCATCGGGTTCGCCTCGGCCAGTTCCACCGCGCGCCGGCGCATCGACTCGACATCGGTGCCCAACGCCGATGCGAGCTCGGCCAGCTCGGCGTCGGCATGCGGCAGGAACTCGTGCAGCGGTGGATCGAGCAGCCTGATCGTCACCGGCAGCCCAGCCATGATGCGGAACAGCTTGTGGAAATCGTCGCGTTGGAACGGCAGCAGCCTTGCCAACGCGGTGCGTCGTCCGGCCTCGTCGCGCGCCATGATCATCTGGCGCACCGCACCGATCCGCTCGGGCTCGAAGAACATGTGCTCGGTGCGGCACAGGCCGATGCCCTCGGCGCCGTATTTCTTCGCGGTCTCGGCGTCCAGCGGGGTTTCCGCGTTGGCGCGGATGCCGAGCCGCCGGTTGTCGTCGGCCCATTGCATGAGCGTGCCGAAATCGCCGGACATCGCCGGTTCGATCATACCGACAAGCCCGAGAAACACCTCGCCGGTGGAGCCATCCAGCGTGATGGTCTGGCCGGCGCGCACCACCCGCCCGCCGGTCGACATCGTCTGCGCATTGTAGTCCACCACGACACCGCCGGCGCCGGCGACGCAGGCGCGGCCCATGCCGCGCGCCACAACCGCGGCGTGGCTGGTCATTCCGCCGCGCGTGGTCAGGATGCCGCGGGCGGCGTTCATGCCGTGGATGTCCTCGGGGCTGGTTTCCACCCGCACCAGGATCACCGCCTCGCCCTTGAAGGCACGGCTCTCGGCCTCGTCGGCGTTGAACACCACGGCGCCGGACGCGGCACCCGGGCTGGCCGGCAAGCCCTTGGCCAGCAGCGTGCGCGCCGCGGACGGGTCCAGCGTCGGGTGCAGCAACTGATCGAGCGCGGACGGGTTGACCCGCAGCACCGCCTCCTTTTGGTTGATCAGACCCTCGTGCGACATCTCGACCGCGATGCGCAGCGAGGCTGCGGCGGTGCGCTTGCCGTTGCGAGTCTGCAACATGTACAGCCGCTTCCGCTGGATGGTGAACTCCATGTCCTGCATGTCGCGGTAGTGTTTTTCCAGCGCGGCGCGGACCTTCACCAGCTCGCCGTAGGCCTCCGGCATCGCTGTTTCGAGGGAGACCTCGCCCGGCTTGGCGGCGGCATTGGACATCGGCTGCGGGGTGCGAATGCCGGCGACGACGTCCTCGCCCTGGGCGTTCACCAGGTATTCGCCGAAGAACGCATTTTCCCCGGTCGAGGGGTTGCGGGTGAAGCAGACGCCGGTGGCACAGTCCGCGCCCATGTTGCCGAACACCATGCCCTGCACGTTGACCGCGGTGCCCCAGTCGGCGGGGATGTCATGCAGCTTGCGATAGGTGATGGCCCGATGGTTCATCCAGGAGCCGAACACCGCGCCGATCGCGCCCCAGAGCTGCTCTTCCGGGTCCTGCGGGAAGGGCTTGCCGATTTCTTCCTGAATCATGGTGCGGTAGGCGGCGACGACGGCCTGCCAGTCCAGCACGCTGAGCTGGGTGTCCTCGATCGCGCCGGAATCCGACTTGGTCTGCTCGATGATGTCCTCGAACCGGTGGTGATCGACGCCGAGCACGACGGAGCCGTACATCTGAATGAAGCGGCGATAGGAATCCCAGGCGAAACGGGGATCGTTGGCGGCGGCGGCCAAGCCTTCGACGGTGGTGTCGTTCAGGCCGAGGTTGAGCACGGTGTCCATCATGCCCGGCATCGACACCCGCGCGCCGGAGCGAACCGAGACCAGCAGCGGCCTGGCGGAATCGCCGAAGCGCAGCTCCATCGCCTTTTCCACCTGGGCGAGCGCGGTGCGGACTTGGTCCTTCAGCTCGGCGGGGTAAGCGTGGTTGTTCTTGTAGAAGGCGGTGCAGACCTCGGTGGTGAGGGTGAAGCCCGGCGGGACGGGCAGGCCGATCACGGCCATCTCGGCCAGGTTCGCCCCCTTGCCGCCGAGCAGATTTTTCAGGTCCGCGCCGCCCTCGTTGTGGCCGGCGCCAAAGCTGTACACCCACTTGCTCATCCGAGCCTCCATTCAACCTTCAAGCCGCGAGAAATCGGCGACGCGGTTCATCGTCGCCTGGACAAGATTAAGGAGCCGCAAACGATTGCGGCGTAATTCCGGTTCCGGCGCGTTCACGGTCACCTGATCGAAGAATGCATCCAAGGGCGCCCGCAACCGCGCGAGTTCCGTCATCGCGCCAGCGAAATCTTCCTGTCTGAGCAAGTCGGATACGACGTCGATGGCCGCCAGGGAATGATCCAGGTCAATCTCTGCCAAGTTGGCCCCCCTACCGCCGAGCGGGTTTTTCATGCCCGCCGGGCCTCGTTGTGACTGGCGCCGAAGTTGTACACCGCCTTGCATATGGCGATTCAGCGCTCGATTTTTGCGAAGTCGGCGATCCGGTCCATCATGGCCCGGACTTTGTGAAGAAGGCGCAACCGGTTGCGGCGTAAATCCGGCTCCGGCGCGTTCACGGTTACCTTATCGAAGAAGGCGTCGAGTGGACGGCGGAGTTGCGCGATATAGCGCATAGACTGGGCATATTCTTCATCGCCTATTTGGTGCTGCGCACCTAGCCTAGCTTGAAGCAGGATGTATAGACCTATCTCTTCGGACTGCCGGACCAGTTTTTCGTCCGGCTCGTCATCATGCGGGCCGTCCTTGCGGTCTTCGATTCGCAAGATGTTGGCGGCACGGCGGTACGCGGCCAGCAGGTTCGGGCCGTCCTCAGAGCGCAGAAGTTCTGTGACCGCGTTGGTGCGTGCCAGCAGCCTCATAAGGTCATCATCCCAATGGGCTGAAAAAACTGCGTCGAGCACATCGTGGCGGGCGCCTTCGGACCTTAGCTGGACTCGCAGCCTGTCCACAATGAAACCAACAACCTCGAGGGCCACAGTATCCGCCATCTGCGCCTTACCAGGGACGTTCTGCTTTACCTTTCCAAATGCGGCCAGGGTCCCGCCTGGGATTACTCCGGCTTGCCTAGCCTGCTCCACTGCGTCCCGTTGTTGCCGAAGATGCTGCTCCCGCTGCGTCGCATAGATGGCTTCCAACGCCTGTTCGGTGAGTTTCAGCAACTCTAGCCGCAACTCGTTCTCACGGATGATTCGAATGATGCCCAACGCCGCGCGGCGCAGCGCGTAGGGATCGCCCGAGCCGGTCGGCTTGTCGCCGATGGCGAAGAAGCCGGCGAGCTGATCGAGCTTGTCGGCCAGCGCCACCGCGATCGAGACCGGGGCGGTCGGCACCGCGTCGTTCGGCCCCTTCGGCGCGTAGTGGTCGCGGATGGCGTCGGCGACCAGCCGTTCCTCGCCGTCATGCAGCGCGTAGTAGCTTCCCATCACGCCCTGCAGCTCGGGGAACTCGCCGACCATGCCGGTGACGAGGTCGGCCTTGCACAGCCGCGCGGCGTCGCGTGCCAGCGCCGGGCCGGCGTGCACCAGCGGGGCGATATGCTCGGCCAGCGCTTGCAGCCGGCGCACGCGGTCGCCCTGGCTGCCCAGCTTGGCGTGGAACGTCACGTGATCGAGTTTTGGCAGCAGGCTGTCGAGCCGCGTCTTGCGGTCGAGGTCCCAGAAGTGCCGCGCATCGGCAAAGCGGGCGCGCAGCACGCGCTCGTTGCCCGAGATGGTGACCGCGCCGCCGTCGTCCGGCACGATATTGGCGACGAAGGCGAAGAAGGGCGCCGCCGCGCCGTCGGCGGTGCGCAGCGCGAAGTAGCGCTGGTTGACCCGCATCGAGACCTGCATGACTTCTTGTGGCAGGTCCATGAAGGCGGGGTCGAGCCGGCCGAGCAGCGGGACCGGCCATTCCACCAGCCCGGCCACCTCGTCGAGCAGGCCCGGATCGTCCACCACCTGGAGCTGCCGCTCGGTGGCCAGGCGGCTGACACCCTCGGCGATCACCTGCTTGCGCTCGGTGGCATCGACCAGGACGCGGCGTTCCCGCAGCTTCGCCGCCCAATCGTCGCAGGAGCACACCGCGACCGCGCCGGGTGCGAGGAAGCGATGGCCCTCAGTCAGGTCCGCCGAGGCCAGCCCATGCGCGTCATCCGCCCCGTCACGCAGATCGAACGGCACGACCGCGCCATCCAGCAGGCAGGTGATCCGGCGCAGCGGGCGAACCCAGGTGAACGCACTCGTGCCTCCCCAGCGCATCGACTTCGGCCAGGGGAAGCGGCGCAAGATGTTTGGTATCGCGACCCGAATGATGTCGCGTGTATCGATTGGTGGGTTGTGCCGCTCGACAGTCCAATAGCCGTCGCGTTGGATGAGGTCCGAACGCTCAGCACCAACCTTTCGGAGGAATCCATCAATGGCCTGATCTGGGAAGCCAACCTTCGGCCCGCGATTCTGTACGACCGCGCCTGGTGCGATAGATACAACATCAACGGCGTACGCCAGCCGTCGAGGCCCATAAAATGTCCGCGGTACTGCATGCCTCACGATGACTTGGCTGAGGACACTGGTCCCGACCAGGCGCGCCAGATCCTCCGCCCCGCGCGCCTGCATGCGTGCGGGGATTTCCTCGCTGAATAGCTCCAGGAAGAATTCCGCCATGGTCAGTCCTTCAGCGCCGGCTCGATGTCGGTCTGCGAGAAGCCGTTGCCCTTGAACAGCAGCGGTTCGCGCTCGGTCTTTGCGACGCCATAGACCATGCAGTCGCCGTAGTTCAGTTGGGCGGGGTGGCGCTTCCTGCCGTAGACGCGCCGTGCCTCGCGCGCCTGCTCGGCATGTTCGGGGGTGAAGGCAATCAGTTCAATCCGCAGAATCCGTACCACATCATCGAACCGGCGGCCGGCCAGTTCGTCGCCCGCCGTATCGACCGCCAACGTTGCCTCGAACCAGGTCGCGGCCGGCATGCGGGCGCTTGGCGCGCCGGCGATTGCCTCGGCGAAGCGGCGCCCGTCCGGCTCGTCGAGCACCACGGCCAGGAGTGCTGACGCGTCCACGATCACTTCGGCAGCCCGTTATCGTCGTACATCCAGCTCGTGTCGGAACTGACCGGCTCACGCATGTGCGCGCGGATTTCCTTCGCCATTTCCATCACGCGGTCCACGCGGGCCTTGAGGTCCCGCGCCCGCTCCTGGCGGTCCAGTTCCGCCTGGAGCGCCTTGGTGACCACCGAGGTCAGGCTCTCGCCGGTCAGCTCGGACAGCCGGGACGCCAGGCGATAGGCGTCCTCGCTCTTGATGTTCAGTTGCGTGCCCATGGCAGGCCTCGGTAGAAATTGCGGTGGTCGTGGTAGAAATAGGCGTGTGAGCGCCGAAAGTCACGCCAGAGCCGCTTCGACCAGCAATTCTCATTTTGGTCGGGCCGTACGGCCTCTCAACGTCATGGCCGGACCTGTTCCGGCCATCCCCGCAGTACGGTGCGGCGATGGATGGCCGGAACAAGTCCGACCATGACGTTGTGGCAACCAGATGGGCCAAAATGAGAATTGCTGCGCTTCGACCCAGCGGGATTGCATTTAGAACACGACGCGCCGGCCCGAAGGGTTGCATAGGGTTGCTGCGCGATTTGTCGAAAACGCACCGTGGGAGCCCTCCGCCGGCACGACCACGCCCCACTCATCCGGCGGCAATCACGACACCCACCGTCTGGGGCCGCACAGTGCAGCGAGCAAGGGATTCCACCGCAGCGGCGCGGAGAACACGGAGAAGCAGGCATTGTGGGCGCTGCGGCGGCCGTCCGTTCAGCCACCGCGCGACGCTCATCCATTCCTTCTCCGTGCCTCCGCGGCGGTATCCTTGCCTTCCCGTTTGCTCGCGATGGAGCGCGCGCCCGCAAGATATCCCATCACCAGAGCGACTTCGGCGCCGGCCTCGTCGGTCCTCGGGCGAAACCCGTGGCAGCAGGTGTTGCATGGGGCGTCGCCCCGGCGACGCGACAACTGCATCGGAGAAGCGTAGGGGCGCGGGGGCGAGGACTGCGAACGGGCACATCAGCGATCCTGGACAGGAAGTTAGTTAGTGTATATTGTACCAGACCACCCTCGGCGCCAGCCACTCTTGATGCTCACTTGCGCGCCCACGACCGATCCTTGGTAGAAGTTTCAGCCAACCTGGTAGAAATCGGCGCTGGGACTGCCGAAGGTCACGTCTTCTGTGTGTTGCAGCAAGACAGTCGTGGACGGCAGGACCACCAGGTCAAGCGCCCGTGGCAGGCTCCGCGTGTCCTCGGTAGGGCACTAACATACTTGACTAAGGGGCGACCCGTACCCTCTCCTGCCGCACGGAACTCGCCGTCGAGCCCAAAACTGGTCCGTCGCGCTTTCACCACGCTGATAGCGGCATTACCGGCCACCAAGGTATCATATCACGAGTGATCGCCTGTCGCCGTTCTACTTTTTCCTCAGGCGATATCGCGGGACTGGGGTGTCCATTTAACCGGAGTGCGGGATTTGCCTCCACGGGCGGCTCGGCGAAGGTCGCGCCAATGTGGGCGGATGTCCGCGTTGTCTCGGCGGCTCGGGACGTTCCATTGCCCCAGTCTACGCCCAACTCCGGTTAAATGGATACCCCAGTCGCGGGAATTGACGTCAACGGGATCGATCGCCGACTTGAAGCCGGTGACGTCTATCCCCGCCATGACCGAACCGCTCACGCCTGGCTGAACTCCCCCGACTTGCCCCCCGCCTTGTGGGTGACGCGCAGCGCCTCGATCCGCATGCCGCGGTCGACCGCCTTGCACATGTCATAAACCGTCAGCGCGGCGACCGAGGCGGCGGTCAGCGCCTCCATCTCCACCCCGGTGCGCCCGGCGGTCCGCACCGTCGCCGCGATCTCGACGGCATTCGCGGCGGGGTCGGGCGTCAGGTCCACGCTCACCTGGGTCAGCGGCAGCGGGTGACACAGCGGGATCAGGTCCGCGGTGCGTTTCGCCGCCATGATGCCGGCCAGGCGGGCAACACCGAGCACGTCGCCCTTCGCCGCGCTGCCTGCAACGATCAGCGCCAGCGTCGCCGGCTGCATGACGATGCGGGCGCGGGCGGTGGCGGTGCGCTCGGTCTCCGGCTTGGCGGTCACGTCCACCATGGCGGCCTTGCCGGCGGCGTCGAAATGGCTGAGCGCGCCAGGGGGGACGTCGTCCGTCATGCCGCGATGCCGAGCAGCGCGCGCGTCGCGGCGGTGACATCCGCCTGGCGCAGCAGGCTTTCGCCGACGAGGAAGGCCCGAGCGCCCGCTGCGGCCAGGCGGGTGATGTCGGCGTGCGTGCGGATGCCGCTCTCGGCGACCAGGAAGCGGTCGGCGGGGAGGTCGGCGGCGAGCGTCTCGGTTGTCGCAAGATCGGTCTGCAAGGTCTTGAGATTACGGTTGTTGATACCGATCAGCGGGGTCCTCAGGCGAAGCGCGCAGTACAGCTCTTCGCGGTTGTGCACCTCCGCCAGCACGTCCATGCCGAGATCGACGGCGGCGGCTTCCAGGTCAATGGCCTGGGCGTCGTCGAGTGCCGCGAGGATCAGCAGCACGCAGTCGGCGCCCATCGCCCGGCTTTCGAAGATCTGCCAGGGGTCGAGGATAAAATCCTTGCGGATCACCGGCAGGGGAACGACCGCGCGGGCAGCGACGAGGTGCACCGTGTCGCCTTGGAAATGCGGCGTGTCCGTCACCACCGACAGGCACGTGGCGCCGCCTTCCATGTAGGCGCGTGCCAGGGCGGGCGGGTCGAAATCCGGGCGGATCAGGCCGCCGGAGGGGGAGGCCCGCTTGATCTCGGCGATCAGGCCGAAGCCGCGGGCCGCGGCGGCCTGGCGCAGCGCCCGGGCGAAGCCGCGCGGGGCGTCGGCGGTCGCGGCGATCCGTGCCTGTAGCGCGGCGAGGCTGGTCTCGCGCTGGCGACGCGCGGTCTCGACGCGGGTGTCGGCGCAGATGCGGGCGAGGGCGTCGGCCTGGTCCATCCCTGCGTCCTACGGCAGGACACGGTGACGGTCCACCCGATAGCATGCGGACGTCAGACCAGGATGATGGACGGGCTGTACATCGCAACCCGCGCGTCATGTGTCAGCAAACGGAATGGCACGGTTACCGCCTGGGCGATCAGCAGCCGATCGAACGGGTCGGCATGCAGCATTGGCAATGTCTCGACCGCCGCCGCATCCGTCGGTGAGATGTCCACCAGCTCGTATCCGGCGTCCTGGAAATACCGCAGGGCGTCCGCTCCGGACACCGGCATGTCGTTGGGGCCGCCGCGGGCAAGCGCGTGCTTGATCGCGATCTCCCAGACGCTCGCCGCGCTGACGAAGACATCGTTCGCCTGGTCGCTGATCAAGTCTCGCGCCCTGGGTGGCAGCCGCTCGTCGTCCGCCACGGCCCAGAGTGCGATGTGGGTATCCAGCAGCAGCCTCATGTGTCCGATCGGGAGAACAGCGCCGCGATCGCCGCTTCGTCGGCATCGATGGTGTCCGGTACGGTGAACCGGCCCTTGGCGACGCCGATCCGCCGCGCCGCCGGCCGCGCGGCCATCGACACCAGGCGGGCAGCCGGCCGGCCGTTGCGGGCGATGATGATCTCGGTTTCCTGGCCGCGTTCTACCGCCTCCACCAGGCGCGAGAGATTGGATTTGGCCTCCAGCATGTTGACCACGTGCATGTCGCATGACCTTGGCTAGACCAGACTAACCTAAGCTCAAAAAGCTCGGCTGTCAATCGATGGGCCGTTCCGGCAGCAATTCTCGTTTTGGTCGGGCGGTACCGCCTTTCAACGTCATGGCCGGACTTGTTCCGGCCATCCCCGCGCCACGGTGCC
>PLXO01000220.1 GCA_003151425.1 Acetobacteraceae bacterium | reverse complement strand
GGTTGAGTGACGCAGTAGGACTAGGTCGCCGCGGCGCTGCAATTGCTCGCGGTGACGCAGCCCTGGACGCCGGTGTCACTCAGCCCGCTGGAGCCGATGCTGGAATTCGACCGCACCGAGCATCCGGTGCGCGACGCGCTGCTGACCGAGCCGATCGAGCATGTGGGCGGCTTTGTCACCGTGCCGTCCGGCCCAGGTCTTGGAATCGACGTAGACCGTCAGGCAATCACCCGCTTCAAGACTGACTGACAGTTTGCGGAATGACCCACCGCCAAGAGCGCAATGATGTGATTCGGTTTTGCAGCATGAAGGGCGAGGGATCACGCTGCGATCGCCTGCAATCTGGTCGCGTCGAGATTATCAGACAACGATTGCTACTGCCCGCCGCCCCGCCATATGTGCGGCGCAGGCATTCTCTGTTCGCAAGGGCCGGCGGCTTCCTCGGTCCAGGCATTGCGCCTAGCATCCCACCGGCGATCGCAGCGCGCCGGATAATCGCGCGCGGGGAGGAACGGCTTGTGCGAGACGAGAGCGGCACCGTGACGCGAGGGCCGCACGCCGCCGATACGAACCGTCGCCCGGATGGCGGGCATGCCCGGCGATCGGGCCGTGCGGGTTGAGCGACGGACGTGGACTATGATGGCACGCCAGTTCGAAATCCTCCGGTCCCGCGCACTGCCCTATCTACTCATCGCGCCCATCGTGCTGCTGGTGGCCGCGGTCAGCCTGTATCCGGCGTTCTACGCCGTCTGGCTGGCGAGCACCGACGCCAATCTGTTGCACCTGGCACGCGCGAAGTTCATCGGGCTACAGAATTTCGCGCGCATGCTGGACGACGACATCTTCCTGGCCGGACTGTGGCGCACACTGCGCTGGGATGTCGTGGTCGTTGGCGTCGAGCTGACGCTCGCTCTGCCGATGGCGCTGTTCCTCAATCTGCGCTTTCGCGGGCGCGGCCTGCTGCGGGCAGCCGTGGTTGTGCCCTACATCATTCCGCCAGCGGTCACCGCGCTGCTGTTCGTCTACGCCTTCGACGGCAGCTTCGGCGTGGTCAACGATATCCTGGTTCGACTCGGACTGCAGGCCACCTATGTCTCGTGGCTCAGCGACCCGCTGCGCAGCTTCGCCGTAGTGGCGGGTGCGATGGTGTGGTCGGGCACGCCGCTGATGGTGATTGTTCTGCTGGCGGTGCTGCAGTCGATTCCCGGCGAGCTATACGAGGCAGCATCGATCGACGGTGCCAGTGCCTGGCAGGCGTTTCGGCGCATCACGCTGCCGCACCTGATGCCGACCATCCTGTTCCTGCTGCTGCTGCGCACGATCTGGATGTCGAACCACATCGACATGATCTTCATCACTACGCGCGGCGGCCCGGGCTTCGCGAACTACACCGAGGCACTGTACAGCTTCATGCTGACCGCGCAGTTCGACATCGGCTATGCCTCCTCAGTCGCGGTGGTGCTGGCAGTGCTGCTGCTGGCCGCCTCGGCCGCCTATGTGCGCCACCTCGCCCGTATGGTGCTGGCATGAGGCGGCGCCTGCTGATCGCGCTCGGCGCGGCGCTGGTGCTGACGTGGTCGCTGGCGCCCGTGGTGTGGCTGCTGATCGCCTCGATCACGCCGGAGCAGACCGCCGAGACCGGCCACACCTGGAGCAGCGCGCGTGCCGTCGAATATTTTCCGACCGAGCCGGGGTTGCAGAACTACCACCAGCTTTTCGCGAACCTTCCGTTCGCCGCCTATTTCCGCAACAGCGTCATCGTCGCGACCGGCACGGCGCTGCTGGCATTGACCGTGGCCAGCCTCGCCGCCTACGGCTTCGTGCGCTTCCGCTTCCGCCTGCGCGGCCCGTTGCTGGTTGTGGTCCTGACGGCATACGTGATTCCCAGCGTGGTGCTGCTGGTGCCGCTGATGGTGATCTTCCGCCGCTACGGGCTGATCAATACGTATCCGGGCCTGATCCTGGCCGAATGCACCAACACCGCGCCATTCGCGTTGCTGCTGCTGATCAACACCTTTGCCCAACTTCCCGCCGAATTGGAGGAACAGGCCATGATCGACGGCTGCTCGCGGCTGGGTGCGCTGTGGCGCATCGTGGTGCCGCTGTCGGCGCCGGGCATGGTCGCCGCCGGCGTCTTCGCCTTCATCATGACGTGGAACAACTTTCTTTACGCTTATCTGTTCACCACCACCGATGCGACAAAAACTCTGCCGGTGATCCTGCGACTCTTCGCGCTTGGCGAACCGGCGGTGTGGGGCGTGTCGGCCGCCGGCGGCGTGCTCGCGATGCTTCCTGTGGCGTTGCTGTTCCTGCTGTTCCAGCGGCTGATCATCGGCGGCCTCGCCGCCGGGGCGGTCAAGGGATAGGCGGTCTGATGTCAAAACAAAATCAAGGAGGGACGACAATGCGGGCACAAGGGACGCGGGCACAAGGGACGGCGCCGACACGAACCATGACCCGTCGCGCGGCAATCGGCGCGTTGACTGGCGCGGCCGTCGTGCCGTCAGCGCTCGCGCAGCCGGCGGTGCGCCGTAAGGTGACCATCGCCTACTGGACCTGGGCCGACAACCCGTCGCACCAGAAGATGCTGATCGACACTGTCGACAACTTCAATCGCAGCCAGGGTTTCATCACCGTGGCGCTGGACGCCAACATGAAGACGATGGAGGTGCGCCAGAAGGTGGTTACCGCCTTCGCCGCCGGTGCCGCGCCCGACGTGGCGGGCGTGGTGCAGACGCACGTGCAGGACTATTTCGATAACGACATCCTGGCACCGATCGATCCGTTCTTCCAGACGTGGGATCAGAAGGACGACTACTTCCCGTCCATTCTCACCTCCATGCACTCGAAGCCGGAGCAGCCGGTGCTGTACATGCCGAACCGCATCCTGCCCTATGTGCTGTACTACCGCGCCGATTGGTTCGATACGGCCGGGCTGAAGACCCCGGTCACCTATGACGAGTTCATCGCCGCGGCGAAGGCGATCACCACGCCGGACCGTGCCGGCTATGCGCTGCGCGGCGTCGACTATTACGCGGTGCAGCCGATCGAGCCGATCTGGGGCAGTGCCGGAGTGAAGTTCGCCGACGAGCACGGCACCGTCGATTTCGATGGGCCTGCCGCGGTCGCCGTGACAGACAAGTGGCTGGGCATGTACACGCGCGACAAATCCGCCCAGCCCACCGCGATCAACGACGGCTATCCGCAGTTATTTGCGCTGATGGAAAAGGGTCGCGCGGCGATGTGGCTGTACGGCACACATGCCAGCCCCCAACTGATGAATGCGCTCGGCGATCGCATCCAGGCCACACCGATCCCGCGCGTGGGCGCTCGGCAATACACGCTCGCCAACCCGGAGGGCGAGTTCATGACATCGTCGTGCAAGGAGAAAGACGCAGCCTGGGAGTTTCTGGTCTTCCTGTCGAACGGACCGCACAACAAGTGGCTGTCCACCGACCGCGGTTACCTACCGGTGCGCAAGTCGCGCGCCGCCGATCCGGCGATCGAGGCCAACCGGTTTTTCAAGCTGGCCATGGCGAATGCGGCGAACTGGTGGACCCCGCCCTTCTCGTTCAAGAACTGGGCGAACTACCAGGACAAGATCGCCCCGTACTGGCAGCAGGCGCTGCGCCAGGAGATCACCGCCGCACAATGGAACGCCCAGGCGGCGAAGTTCCTGCGCGGCCAGGCCTGACGGTGATGTCGACCCGCATGGGCGAACGAGTGTGACCGACAACAGGAGGACAGCATGCTAGGTGGTACTATCGGTGATCTTGAAAAGGGGGACGTGTTCGAGCCGGTCGAATACGTGCTCAGTGCCTTCATGTGCACGGAATACGCACATGGTGTGGAGGAGAACAGCGAGCTATTCCACTCGGATCTGAACGAACAAGACCGGCAGATGCGCCCACCGACCATGATCCATGTCGACAAGATGCGCATCCTGGAAAAGAACTGCCTGAAGGAGCAACGCATCGCCGGCATGAAGGCCGAAGATGCCCGCATCCACTACGAATATCATGCCAAGCAGCACAGCCCGGCCTATGTCGGTGAGCGGCTGGTCGTCACCGGCCACATCGTCGACAAGTACATCCTGCGGGAGCGGCAATACCTGTGGTACTACCTGGAGGTCCACACCGCCGATGGACGACTGGTCACAACCTACAACGACCGCACGCTGCTGCGCTTCAAGAAAGTGGGAGAATCCTGATGAGCACGAAGCGCGCCTACGAAGTCGGCGAATTCATTCTGGGCCCGGTGCGCGGCATCACGACGCCGCGCATCGAATGGTACGACAGCGCCATGCTGTCCGCCGCCACCGATGAGCTTCGCCAAGTCGGCTCGAACATCCACACCGATCCTGAATACGCCAAATCGCAGGGGCTCGAAACGGTCAACGCCGATGGCATGATCATGACCAACTGGTGCAGCGAGATGATGGTCCACGCCTTTGGCATGGACTACGTCGCGCGCGGCGAGCTGCGCACCAAGTTCATCCGCCAGGTGCTGCTCGGCACGCTGCTGCACGTAAAGGGGCGAATACGCAGTGCGTCGCCGCAGTCGAACGGCAACGTAACGTATGTCGTCGACATCTGGTGCGAGGACGAGCACGGCGTGAAGCTGACCGAAGGCGACGGCAGCGTCGAGGTCGCGGCCTGAGACGCCACGCGGCGTGCCGGTGCACGGCACGCCGCGGGTCGGTATCACGCATTTTCGCATAAGGCACCGCCATGGCCCTGCCCGATTCGCCGCATTTCGCTGACGTATCGGCCCTGCTCTATCCGCGCTCGATCGCCGTCATCGGTGCCTCCGACCGCCCGGGCAATCTCGGCGGCGACACCGTCGAGCGGCTGCTGCGCTTCGGTTATCCGGGCCATGTCTTTGCGGTGAATCCATCCGGCGGCACAGTGCGTGGGATCCCCTGCCATCGCGCCATGGCCGACCTGCCGGAAGTCCCTGACTCGGTGGTAATGTCCATCCCGGCCGCCGCCGTAGCCGATGCGGTGCGCGATTGTGTCGCCGTCGGAACGCGCCATGGCGTGGCCTTCGCCGGTGGGTTCGCGGAGACGGGCGCCGAAGGCGCGGCGTTGCAACGCGACCTTGTGGCGCTGTGTCGGGAAACCGGCTTCACGCTGTGCGGCCCGAATTGCGTCGGCATCATCAACGCCGCCACGCCGGCGATCTCCAGCTTCGCCACCGCGCTGCACGAATTCTCCAGTCTGCGGGCCGGACCGATCAGCATGGTCACCCAGAGCGGCGGCATCGGCACGACCGCATTCTCCATGGTGCAATGGGCGGGCTTCGGGTTCCGCCACCTGATCAGCGGCGGCAACGAGGCGGTGGTGGATTTCGTCGACTACCTGCATGCGCTGGCCTGCGACGACGGCACCGAGGTGATCGCCGCCTACATGGAGGGCGCGGGCGACGGCGCGAAGCTGGTGCGTGCGCTGGAAGTGGCGCGCGACCGCGGCAAGCCGGTGGTGATGATCAAGTCCGGTGCGACCGCTGCCTCGGCGCGGGCCGCACAGGCGCACACCGGCTCGCTGGTCGGCGAGAATCGGGTGTTCGATGCCGTGCTGCAGGAACTTGGCGTCATCCGGGTCAGTTCGGTTGAGGAACTGGTGGATGTCTGCCTGATGCTTGCCGGTTTGTTACATGATCGGCTGGCGTGCGACCGGCTGCCGCGCGGCACCGGGGTCGGCATCGTTACGTTCGGCGGTGGCAACGGTGTGCTGGCGGCCGACCAGTGCGCGACGCACGGCCTGGAGGCCCCGCCGCTGGACGCGGTACACAGCGCGAAGCTGCGCCCGCTGCTGCTGTCGGTCGCTTCGGCGGCCAATCCGATGGACCTGACGCCCAGCACGGCGTTCCGGGCAGAAAGCCTGGCGCAGCTTCCCGCCGCGATGGATGTGTTGGCGTCGCAGCCCGACATAGAATCGGTCATTCTCATCGTCGGCGCCATGGCGGCGCGGGCGCGCGAGATTTCCCAGGTCTTCATTGATTTCGTTGCGCGCTGCCCGAAGCCCGTTTGCGTGAGCTGGCCCGCGCCGCCCACCGGCACCGAGGCGCATTTCGCCGAGCACGGCATCCCGAGCTTCGACGAGCCGGATCGGGGTCTGCGCGCCCTTGGGCACCTTGCCCGATTCGGTGCGACGCTGTCGCGGCCACGCCGCCCCGACGCATTCATTCCGCTGGTGTTCGACTGGCAGGCACACGTGCCCGAGGGTGCGACCATCGTGTCCGAAGATGGTTGCCACGCCATTCTGCGCGCCGCTGGACTGCCCGCCGCCGCGGGGGCGCTGGCCACCAGCGAGGCGCAGGCCCAGCACATCGCCAACGAAGTCGGCCTGCCCGTCGTACTGAAGGGCATCACCCCGCGCATCACCCACCGCGCCGCCGCCGGCCTGCTCGCGGTGGACCTGCGTACGCCGGAGGACGTGGCGGCCGGGTTCCGCCGACTGGCCGCCCGAGCGGCCGCGCTGTCGGTGACGCTGGACGGCGTGCTGGTGCAGCGCATGGCGCGCGGTGGCACAGAGCTGCTGGTGGCCGCATTTGCCGACCCGGTGTTCGGCCCAATGATCTCGATCGGCGCCGGCGGCGGAATGACCGAGCTGCTGGACGACGTGGTGACAGCGCGCGCGCCGGTGGACGAGGCCATCGCCGCCGACATGATCGGCCGGCTGCGCCTCGCCGCCTACGCCAGGGACGAGTCCGGTCCGCTCGATCGTTCCGCGCCCGCCGCCTTCGTGGCGCGCCTGTCGTTGTTGTGTGCCGGCGCCCCCTGGCCACGTTTTACATTCGAAGTGAATCCGATCCGCTGGAACCGCACCGGGGTGGTCGCGGTGGACGGGTTATTGGTGATCGAGCCATAACGATGCCAGCCGCCGACTGCCACGCCCACATCTTCGGCACCGGTCATCCGTTCGCGCCGAACCTCGTCTATGCGCCGCACCCCACCCAGTGCGGCACGGCCGCGCAGTTCCGCGCGGTGCTGGACGCGCACGGCTTCACGCACGGCCTGCTGGTTGCCGCGCAGCCCTACATGTACGACAACACCTGCCTGCTGCAGGCGATCGCCGACAGCGGCGGGCGCTTCAAGGGCATCGCCCTGGTGCGCGCCGATGCCTCCGCGCATGAGCTGCGTGATTTTGCCGAACGCGGCATTGTCGGCCTGCGCTTCAACCTTTCGAGCTTCGGCCTGCGTGAGCTCACCGAGCCGGGGGCCGACCACCTGCTGGCACAAGCCCGCGAGCTGGGATGGTTCCTGCAAATCCATTGCGAACACAACGAGCTGGCCGCGGCGATGCTCTATCTCCGTCGTGCCCGGATGCGGATCATGGTCGATCATTTCGGCCGCCCCGATCCAACGCGCGGGCTCGATCAGCCGGGTTTTGCCGCACTGCTCGAACTTGGGCGCAGCGGCGAGCACGTGGTCAAGCTGTCCGGCCCGTTTCGCAGTTCACGCCAGGGCTACCCCTTTCACGACATCGATCCCTACGTGGCGGCCTGCCTGGAGGCGTTCACGCCGGCGCGCTGCGTGTGGGGCTCCGACTGGCCTTTCGTCCGCGTGGACGAGCGCATCGACTACGGCCCGCCATTGTCGTGCCTGGCGCGCTGGCTGCCGGATGCGGCGGACCGGCACCGTGTGCTGTGGGAGACGCCATCCCGCCTGTTCGGCTTCGATTGAACCGACCGGACCAAAAACACCAAGGGAGGATCAAGCGATGATCTGGACAACATGGTTCGCGGCGTCGCGCCGCCTGCTGCTCGCGCTGGCGGTGCTGGGGGGCATCATCGGTGCGCCGGCGGGCGCGGCGGAGCTGCGCATCGGGACGTCCGCGGCGACCTCGGCGATGGACCCGCATTTCCATCTGCTGGCCTTCAACATGTCGGTGATGGCGCACATCTTCCAGACGTTGGTGGCGCAGGATGCCGAACAGAAACTCACCCCCGGCCTTGCCACGTCATGGCGGCTGGTGGACGACACCACCTGGGAGTTCGAACTGCGCCATGACGTGGTGTTCCACGATGGCGGCGGCTTCACCGCCGATGACGTGTTGTTCTCGCTGCACCGCATGCCGCTGGTGCCGAACAGCCCGTCCTCCTTCGCGCTGTATTTGCGCGGCGTCGCGTCGGTGGAGAAGGTCGACCCTTATCGGATTCGCTTCCACACCAAGGGGCCGTATGCCGACCTTCCCGTCGACATGAGCATGATTTCGATCGTTTCGCACGCTGCCGCCGCCGGCAACGCCCCGGAGGGCAAGACCACCCAGGAGATGAACCGCGGCGAAGGGACAGTCGGCACGGGACCGTACCGGTTCGTCTCCTTCACGCCAGGCGACAAGGTCGTGCTGGAGCGCAACGAGCACTACTGGGGCCCGCGCGAACCGTGGGATCGGGTCACCATTATCGCCATCCCCTCGGCCGCGTCGCGCGTCGCCACGCTGCTGTCGGGCGGCGTCGACGTGATCGAGAAGGTACCCGGCGAGGACCTGCCCCGGCTGCGCTCGGATCCGCGCGTGCACGTGGTCGTGGCTCCGTCCAACAGCGTCAGCTACATCGTCATCGACCAGTATCGTGACAACTCACCCGGCGTGTCCGGCACGCCGGACGGCCGCAACCCGCTGCGCGACGGCCGCGTGCGGCGCGCGCTGTCCCTGGCGATGAACCGCGAGGCGCTGACGGAACGAGTCATGTCGGGCCTCGCCACGCCCGCCGCGGAACTGGCCGCCCCCACCATGTTCGGCGCCAACCCGGACGCCAAGGTGGACCCGTTCGATCCCGACGAAGCCAGACGCCTGCTCAACGAGGCCGGTTACGGCAATGGGTTCGACCTCGTGCTGGCGACCACCAACGGCTACTACGTGCAGGATGCAGCGACGGCGCAGGCGATCGCCGGATACTGGACCCGCATCGGGGTGCGCACGCAGGTTGATGCAGTGCCCTCCAGCGTGTTCTATGCAAGGCGTGGCAAGAACGAGCTCAGCATCTTCTTCACATCGAGCTCCATCACCACCGGCCAGGCGTCCGACATGCTGAAGATCCTGGTGGCAACCCGCGATCCGGCGAAAGGCCTGGGACAAATTAATTTCGGCGGCTACTCAAACCCGGAGACCGATCGCCTGATCGAAGGCTCGTCGCACACGCTGGACGCCGACGCGCGCCAGGAGATGCTGCGCCAGACCAGCCGCATTGCCATCGCCCGCGATCACGCGGTGCTGCCGGTGTTCATGGAGAAGCTGGCGTACGGGATGCGCCAGCCGTTGACCTATTCGCCACGGGTCGACAAGTGGATCACCGCCATGCAGGTGCGCGCACCCTGATCGCGCCGCGGGAGCGCCCAACGACCTGCTGCCTTCGCACTCCAAGACTTCACCCCGGGCGATTCGCTCTGCTACGCTGCGCTTATGGTCAATTTCGCGCTGGAGCGGAAAGCGTCAGGGCGCGTCGCGGGGGTCGACGAGGCGGGTCGCGGACCGCTGGCCGGCCCGGTCGTCGCGGCTGCGGTGGTGTTTTCGACCGGCGTTCCCAGATCCCTCGCGCGGCTGATCGATGATTCCAAACGCCTGACCGCGGAGCAACGCGGGGTCGCGTACCTTGCACTCCGCGCGTCGATCGGTGTCGAGATCGCTGTCGGTGCCGCCTCGGTCGCCGAGGTCGAGCGTCTCAACATCCTGCGGGCCTCGTTGTTGGCCATGCGCCGCGCGGTCTGCCGGCTGCCGGCACCGCCGGACCTCGCGCTGATCGACGGCAACCAGCTCCCGCCGCTCGACTGCCCGATGCGCTGCGTGATTGGCGGCGACGCGCTGTCGCTGTCCATTGCGGCCGCCTCGATCGTGGCCAAGGTGGTTCGCGACCGCCTGATGGCGCGCCTCGCGGTCCGCTTTCCGGGCTATGGCTGGGAGCGGAACGCCGGCTACGCCACCATCGCCCACCGGCAGGCGCTGCACCGGCTAGGCCCCACCAGGCATCATCGGGCCGAATTCGGCACGGTCCGCCAGCTTGCTCTCGATCTCTCGGGCGATTTTTCGGACGGCTGATCTGTAGCGCGCCGGGCCCCCGCGCCCCCCGGTTCGTCGCCCCCGGATCCCTCGCCGCGGGGCATTCTCACGATTGACGCGACTTCCACGGACCCGTCACGATGGGTGCCCCATCGCCACACCGTTGGCACCACTCGGCGGAGCAAAGTGGAAATCGTTCGTGAACTGCCGCTGGATCAGATCCTGCTGGGCGACAGCGTCCGGCTGATGCGGATGCTGCCGGCGGCCTCGGTCCACTGCGTGTTCGCCGATCCCCCATACAACTTGCAGTTGCGCGGCGAGCTGCGCCGCCCTGACGACAGCCTGGTCGACGGGGTCGACGACGACTGGGATCGCTTCACCGACTTCGCCGCCTACGACGCCTTTACGCGCGATTGGCTGGGCGAGTGCCGGCGGCTTTTGCGCAAGGACGGCACGCTCTGGGTCATTGGTACCTATCACAACATCTTCCGCATCGGCGCCATCCTGCAGGACCTCGGCTTCTGGGTGCTGAACGACGTGATCTGGCGCAAATCCAACCCGATGCCGAATTTCCGCGGACGGCGGTTCACCAACGCGCATGAGACGCTGATCTGGGCCGCGCGCAGCCGCGATTCCCGGCACCGCTTCAACTACCGGGCGATGAAGGCGCTGAACGACGACCTGCAGATGCGCAGCGACTGGTTCATTCCGCTGTGCACCGGGCCCGAACGGCTGCGTAACATGCACGGGCTCAAGCTGCACCCGACGCAGAAGCCCGAGGCGCTGCTGCATCGCGTGCTGCTGGCCTCCACGGCACCCGCCGACATCGTGCTGGACCCGTTCGCCGGCACCGGCACGACGGCCGCGGTGGCGAAGCGGCTCGGCCGGCATTTTATCGGGATCGAGCGGCACCCGGCCTATGCCGAGGCCGCGATCGGGCGCGTGCGCCACACCAGCGTGTCGTCGGAGGATGGGCTTGCCACCACTCAGTCTCGGCGTGAGGTGCCTCGGGTGCCGTTCGGCAGCCTGGTCGAGCGGGGGTTGGTTCCGGTTGGGACGACGCTGCACGATCGGCAGCGACGGGTGTCGGCGATCGTTACGGCCGATGGCAGCGTCGTTGCCGGGGCGACACGGGGTTCCATCCACAAGGTGGGGGCGGTGGTGCAGAACGCGCCGTCGTGCAACGGATGGACGTTCTGGCATTTTGAGCGGGACGGCAGGCTGCTGCCGCTAGACGACCTGCGTGGCGCCTTGGGGCGCGATCCTGCCGAGTGAGCGGTCTTCGGCAGGGGACGCGATTGGATCGTCGAGGCGTGGGCGGATTTCGGGTAGTGTCCGCGGATCATTCGCGTGAGGTTCACCGTGTATATCCCGCCGCTGCACAAGGAAGACTGGATCGATGTTCTGCATGACACAATGCGAGGGGCCGGTCTGGTCACGCTGGTCACGCTGACGCCGGACGGCTTGATCGCCAGCCATGTCCCGATGCTGCTGGATCCTGATCCGGCGCCGTATGGGACGCTGCTGGGGCACGTTGCCCGGCCCAATTCTCAGGCCAAGGGGGCCGTGGCCGGGACCGAGGCGCTGGCGATCTTCCTGGGCCCCGATGCCTACATCACGCCGTCCTGGTACGAAACCAAGCGGCAGACCGCCAAGGTGGTGCCGACCTGGAACTACGTGACGATCCATGCCTACGGCACTGTCGAGTTCTTCAACGACCGCGACCGCCTGCTGGACATCGTCACCCGCCTGACCAACCGCGAGGAGGGGCGCCGCGCCGAGCCTTGGGCGGTCACCGACGCGCCGGCCGACTTCATCGATGTCATGCTGAAGGGCATCGTCGGCTTCGCCATCCCGATCACTCGGTTGGAAGGCAAGTGGAAGATGAGCCAGAACCGCCCGGCCGAGGATCGGGCCGGCGTGGTGGAGGGCCTCACGGAAGGCGGGCGTGAGGAGGTCGCGGCGCTGATCAGGGGTCCCGGCGCCGTGTGAGGCAGCAACGCGAAGCACCCGTATGCCGTGGCCGTGGAGTCCGCGCGTCTCGCGCCGAACGCCGAAGTGAGCATCTGCCCGTGGAGGGAGACCAAGGCGCGGATTGCCGAGGCGTTGCGTCACGTGCTCGGCTTTCTGCGAGCGCATGCACCTGTGGCAGCCGCGCACTGAGGCGGACCAGAGGATCGTGGCAGATCAACCCGGGCCGTGATAGCATAGCGTCATGGACACAGCGGCACGCCGCAGCCCGTTCCTCGACGCCGACGCGTTCCTGCGGACCGACCAGTCCGAGTTTGGTAACGCTTGGCGTTATGAGCTTGTCCGCGGCGCGATCGTCGCGCACGCAGCGCCTGCCCCGGAACATGGCGTCATCCTCAGCAATCTGGCTGCCGAGATCCACAATCGCCTGCGCGGCCACCCCGAGTGCAGGTCGGAAGTCGGCAGTGGCGCCGCGCCCCAGTACGAACAGCGCGACACGGCACGCATCCCCGATGCCATGATCCGCTGCGGCAAACTCCCTCGCGTGCTGTTCGAAGTGGTCTCCCCGTCGGACCTGCAACACAAGCGGCAACGGGACCAGAGGCGAGCGGACCTGCAAGCCGTCGAGGGCGTGCAGGAGATTGTCGAGATCTACCAGGACGAAATGCTGGCCCACGCTTACCGGCGGCACGGCGCTGGCTGGATCTTCGAGTCCATCGCCGGGCCGGAGGCGCATATCGCGCTGCCCAGCGTCGGCATCACGGTCCCGCTGGCGGCGTTATATGAGCGGGTTCTGCCGGACGGGGAGTGAAGCGCTGCCGGGGCCGTCTGTCGGGACGACCTGGAATCCAGGCGCGTCGAGCCCTTGGCCGTCACCGACGCGCCGCCCGACTTCATCGAGGTCATGCTGAAGGGCATCGTCGGTTTCGCGCTGCCGCTCACCCGGCTCGAAGGCAAGTGGGAGATGAGCCAGAATCGCCCGGCCGAGGATCGCGCCGGCGCGGTGGAGGGCCTCACGGAAGCGGGGCGTGAGGAGGTCGCGGCGCTGATCAGGGCGCCCGGCGCCGTCTGAGGCAGCAACGCGGAGACCCGGTTAGCATGGCGCCGAGTATGTCAATCGGCGCTGAAGTTTGACCCTTGCCTATCCGGTTGTCGCACACAGCCGCAACATCTGGTGTGAGGAATCTCTAGAGATGGGTGGCAGTCCACCACCAATAGTGGTCGTCTGTGTCAACCGGATAGGCAAGGTTTGACCCTGGTTTGGCGTGCAAAGTTGACCTCGGTTGGCGACTCGTCCGCGGGGTCCATAGGGGGCCCCGCACATCGTGGCGTGACCGCGAGGTGGTGGACTTTCTGCCCAAGAAGGCCATATAGTGCGTCATCACTGAATCGCCGCCCGAGGTCGACATCATTGCCGCGTTCGGCGGAACGAACGACTACGGCCAGCGCTTCGCCATGTATATCCCCAACAAGGATCGCGACGGCGCGGCGGTGGATCAGGCGACATGGATCGATGCCGCATTGCGACTTCTGACTGACATAGCCGGCGGCGCGACAGCCATGCCTCCGGTGACGGGAGCCTGGCGGAACCCGCAAACCGGACAGGTGGTGATCGAAGAGCCGGTGGTTGTTTATGCCTACGTCAAACCGGCACCATTCGTTGCGCGGCTGGCTGACCTGGCGGCGTTCGTACGACGCATGGGACGCGAGACCAACCAGGGCGCGATCGCCCTCGAATTCGACGGCAACTTCTTCACGGTCGAGGACTTTGCGCCAGACCACTGACCATCTGGGCAAGGAGGCCCTGGACGATGGCAAAGCCCAACGAGAAGCCGGCCGGCGAACCCCGGCTGCTGGCCCGAGCCGCGCGGCACCGCCTTGTGGACGTATCCCGCAAGCCGCCGCCGATTGCCGTCGCGGACGTGATGACGGCGCTTGGAGGGCGTCCGCTTGGGATAAGGCCGGGTGACGACAAAGCACCGGTCGCGCTGCTGACCATACGCGACGCGCTGATGCAGCGGCTACGGACGACGGGGGGCCGGCCGGCTTTGTCGGGGGACGGCCCCCGGCAGCGCGTCCAGGTCTCGGCCGAGGACTGGCAGGCCATCGTGGACATCGCCAGCCACGTCGCGATCGGCCGCCACAAGGCGTCTCCGGCGCAGGTTGCCAGCGTGCTGATACACTTGGCGCTGGAACGCATCCCGCAAGGCCAGATCAGGGGGTTGGTGGAGGCTGGTTCCGAGGATTAGCGGGTCAGCCAGTCAATCGGCGCGGACGTTTGCACCTGGATCGGCATGCAAAGTTGACCCCGGTTGGCTTGTCGTCCGCGGAGTCCATAGGGGGCGGCGACGTCCGAGACTGCAGCTTTATGTCGCCTGTGCGCAGAGCACGCCGGACTATGGATGGTGGGTGCATGGACAGTTGACAGAACTACGGGTAAACCGTATATTATGAACGATGACGAATTTGAATGGGACGCCAGCAAGGCACAAAGCAACCTCGCCAAACACCTGGTCAGCTTTGAGACCGCGCTTCGCGTGTTCGATGATGCCTTTGCCCTTGATCGTCTCGATATTGGCGGCTTGGGTGGCGAGGTCAGGTGCATCGTCACCGGCATGGTCAACGGCATTCTTTTGACGGTCGTCTACACAGAGCGAGGCGCGCGCACGCGCATCATCTCGGCGAGAAAAGCGACGAAGCATGAGCAACGAGAATACTATCGTAACCAAACGGCAGAGTGACGGGACGTTCGTTCAGGTGCTACCCGACGGCACAACCCGACCGCTTGAAGACAAGACGGACTGGGCGCGGCTGCGGGAAATGACCGACGAGGAAGTGCACGCGGCGGCCATGAATGACCCGGACGCGCGGCCCATGACGGATGCGGAGTGGCAGGCGGCCCGCAAGGTGCCGCGCGCGAAGACGCTGCGCCGTGCGCTCGGACTGACGCAGGAAGAATTCGCGGCGCGGTTTCAGATACCAATCGGGACGCTACGAGACTGGGAGCAGGGCAGGGCGGAGCCGGATCAACCGGCTCGCGCGTACCTCAGAGTCATTGCCGCCGACGCGCAGGCCGTGCAGCGGGCGTTGGAGAGAACACCACCACAGCCACGTTGAATGGCACGATAAAAGAGAGAAACACGACGGGAGCGGCCCCAGCTCAAGACGCTGATGGCCAAGCTCGACGCCGGCGACGTGGTGGTGATCCCTGCGATTGACCGTCTTTCGCGTGATATGACCGACCTACTGGTGATCGCCCGCGACATGCGGCGGCGTCCCCGGCGGGGCAAGGTCGGGCGGCGTCCCGGCGCAGCGGTGACGTGGTGGGCGGATTTCGTCCATGGTAGAGAGAATTGGCGGCCCCGACCAGGTATTCCAGCCCGGCTTTGCCTATGACTTTCGGCCCTTCGGAGGGTCAGGGGCTTTGGTCATTTCAGCTTGGCCATCGGGCGTGGAACCGCGACCCGCGTCATGTGATTCGCCTGCTTCTGCCGGGCGGAGACGATCCGTCGCGACGGCCGGTTCGTCGGGCAGCAGCTCGTCCACGCTGACTCCCAACCGCCTGGCGAGCCGTTGATAAACCGAGACCGAACCTTCTCTTTGGCCATTCTCCAGTTGGGCCAGATAGGGCTGGGATACGCCGATCTCCTGGGCCATGTCCGCTTGCGTGAACCGGCGATGCTTGCGCCAGAATGCCAGCGGCGTGGCAGCCGCGCGGTAGGCGTCCACATCGCCACTGGACAGCGTTTGAAGCGTTCCGGCCGCGACGGCCCGCATGGCGGCCTCGGCGTCGCGCGCGTCGATCAGGTCCTGATAGTCTTCCGCCGTCATCGTCACCAGACGCTGCCCGTCGGGCGAGATCGTGGTCTGGATGGTCATGCCCTACGTCCCTTCATCATAAACGCCGCCGCGCGGCCCAACTCTGACGACCGACAACTCTGCGTCGGTCTCGACGAAAATCACGCGGTAGTCGCCGACCCGCATCCGGCTGGCTGACGATCCTACCAGTTGCGTCACGTTGTTCGCGTGAGCCGTGGGGTCCGCCGCGTATTGCTGCATGGCTCGCCTGACCCGGGCCGCCATGTTGCCGTGGTCAACGTTGCCCGCCCGGCCAGAGCGGCCCGAGCCGTTGCACGATCTCGCCGTGGCGCGTCAGAAGGTCGGTAGCTGCCTGTCGGAAACGCCGCTGTGGCCCCTTCGGCGCGTGGCCGTGGATGCCGTGGCCGGGCTGGTCGAGCCGTGGGAACCACGCTTGCGTCACCGGCACGAAAGCAACCCGCCGAAGGTCCATCACGAAGGCGCGGGCTTGGCCGAAATTGGCGGCGGCTTCCTGGTCGAACGGGAACACGCCAAGTGGCGGGGTCACGTCAGGCGGCCACTTCTGGCTCGTGGTGTATCCGATGAGGGCGGACGGTGCGCCGGTTGTCCCGGAAACCGCCAGCGCATAGCCAAGACGCAGAGGGCCGGGCCGCGTCGGGTTCTCACGTTCGGGAAAGGCGCACCAGACGAAGTCGCCATCCTGAAAGGGGAGCAGGGTCAACCCTTGCGGGCGAACGCAAGCGCTGCATCGAGAAGAAGCTGCTTGGCCTCATAGTCCTCGTCCGTGTCGTCGTCGGCGCGGATCACGACGTGTTCGTGATCAAGCAGGCCCGGCGCGACGGCGACATGCGGCGGCGTCCCCGGCGGCGCAAGGTCAGGCGGTGTCTCGGCGCGACGGCGACGTGGCGGGCGGATTTCGTTCATGGAGAGAGAATAGGCGGCCCCGACCAGGTATTCCAGCCCAGCATTGCCTATAATTTCCGCCCTTCGGAGGGCCAGACCACTGACGATCTGGGCGAGGAAGCCCTGGACGATGGCAAAGCCGAACGAGAAGCCGGCCAGCGAACCCCGGCTCATTGCCCGAACCGCGCGGCACGGCCTTGTGGACGTATCACGCAGGCCTCCGCCGATCGCCGTCGCGGACGTGATGACGGCGCTTGGGGGGCGCCCGCTTGGGATAAAGCCGGGCGATGACAAAGCACCGCTCGCGCTGCTGACGATACGCGACGCGCTGATGCAGCGGCTGCGGACGACGGGGGGCCGGCCGGCTTTGTCGGGGGACGGCCCCCGGCAGCGCGTGCAGGTCTCGGCCGAGGACTGGCAGGCCATCGTGGACATCGCCAGCCACGTGGCGGTCGGCCGCCACAAGGCATCTCCGGCGCAGGTTGCCAGCGTGCTGATACACTTGGCGCTGGAGCGCATCCCGCAGGGTGAGCTCAGGGGGTTGGTGGGGGCTGGTTCCGAGGATTAGCGGGTCAGCGCGTCAATCGGCGCTGAAGTTTGACTCTCCCGGGCTGGCGGAGTTCGAGTGCGACCTGATCCGGGCGCGGACGAGCGAAGGTCGGGCACGCGTCGTGGCGCATGGTGTGAAGCTTGGCCCCAAGCCGAAGCTGGCGCCGCCTCAGCCGCGTGAGGCGATCAGGCGCCGCGATCATGGCGATGAGATCTTGCGGGAGATCGCCCGCGGCTACAATGTGAGCCACCGCACGATTTCGAGACTGATGGCGTGATGGTGGAGAGGTCGGGGCGGACGCAGTTTTGGGAGAAACCAACGTGCCGGAAATTCCGTCTCAGCTTCTCGACATAGCGGCACGCCTTGGTCGCAACGAGCGGGTGAACCGCAGGCCGGTCGAGACTCTGCTGAAGTGGTTTGACGCCAAAAAGCGTGGCAAGGTCGTCATCTCAAATATTAGATCGGCGCTTCTCTCAGCCGGGTTGGAGACAGAACCCGACTTCACCCAGTGTAGCGTCGATGATCACATTACCTTCCGTTTGATCGGAGGAGCCGGGACAGCACCATCATCGACCGACGAATCAGACAGCCACAAGCCGACGCATCAGGCCGGACCCAAGCCGGCGGCAGCGGCGGAAGAAAAGATAGTTCAAATGAGCGCCCGTTTTGATGAGCCCTCGGATGATTTTCTCGAACCAGAAGCCGATGACGACGAACAACAAGCGGCGGATGACGACCGCCCTGTGGTCAGTAAGCCCGCAGATTGGACCATAGCTTCGCTGCGCGAAAAGTGGGACGACGGAAAGCTGGATCTCCAGCCTCATTTTCAACGTGAATACGTTTGGCGCCTTAAGCCAGAACTGCCGTCCCGTCTGATTGAGTCTGTGTTGCTAGAGATTCCCATTCCACCGCTCTATTTTGGTCGGCTACAAGGTGGCAAACTCGAAGTCATCGATGGTCAGCAACGCCTGACCACCCTGATCGAGTTTGTAACCAATAAATTTCCGCTCCAACGTTTGACGCGCATGCCAAGTCTCAACGGACAAACCTTCCGCGAGCTATCCGATGGGTATCAAGAGAAGATCAAGGATACGGCTATTCGTACCGTGGAAATTGATGCAGGACGCAATACCGACCTCCGGTATGAGAGGCTGACCCAGAATGTTTGCGC
>PLXO01000146.1 GCA_003151425.1 Acetobacteraceae bacterium | reverse complement strand
AACGTCCGACCAAGGCCCTCGCCGCATCCAATTCCGGCCCCGTGACAACTAACCGCGCACAGCCGAACGCCTCCCACATGGTAAGGACAACCCACCCTACGAAGTCTGGCGATCGCGGCCGACGGCGCGTAGCTCAACCCGCGGCGAAATCCTCAGTACGTCCCACCGCCGGCTTCCCGTGCGCCCGCAACCGCTCGCCCTCGCGCTCGACCGCGCGGAACACACGAATAAAATTGCGGCCGGCGATCCCCGCGACGGCGTTGTCGGACCAGCCGCGGCGGAACATTTCTGCTAACAGATACGGGTAGCGGCTGACATCCTCGAGCCCCACCGGCGTGGTCGGAACGCCGAAGAAATCCGAGCCGATGCCGACGCGTTCCTTGCCCACCCGTCCGGCGATGTATTCGATGTGATCGGCCAGTTGCGCCAGCGTCGCCTGCGGCCGAGACCCGTGCGTGCGCTCATGCGTAGCGATCATTTCCATGCGGTTGGTGACGGGATCGTTGGCGAGCGCGATGCGGATCGGCTCCATCCATAGCCGCACCTCCTCGCTGATGAAATCGGGGATGAAGGTCGCCATCACTAGCCCGTCGTCCTTGCTGGCGAGTTTTTCCAATACGTCGTCCGGCACGTTGCGTGGATGGTCGCAAAGCCCGCGCGCATTGGAATGCGAAAACACGGTGGGCGCGGTCGAGACATCCAGCACCTGGCGCATCACGTCGGGCGACACGTGCGCGCAATCGACGATCATGCCGAGACGGTTCAACTCGCGCACCACGGCACGGCCGAACTCGGTCAGGCCGCCGTGGCGCGGCGCGTGGGTGGCGCTGTCCACCCAGTCGAGCGTGCCGTTGTGGCACAACGTCATCAGCCGAGCGCCGGCGGCGTGCCAGACGCGGAGTGGCGAAAGACTGTTCTCCAGCCCGACGCCGCCCTCGACCGCCATGATCGACGCGATCTTGCCCATCCGCTTGGCACGGCCGATATCGGCCGCCCGCGTCGCCGGCAAAAACACGTTCGGATGCGCGGCATTGATGCGGAGAATGATATCGATCTGCTCCAGCACGCTGCGCGCGGGATGTTCGATTTCGGTGGGCACGTAGGCCGCCCAGATCTGCCCACCGAGGCGGCCCTGGCGCAGCCTGGGAATGTCGGTGTCGCCATCATTGTGGCGGCGCGCCAGGTCGTATTTCAGCACGTCGCCGTGGGCGATCGGGTCGCGCCGGATCACCCCATTAAGGGCAGGACGGCAACCAAATCCGCATTTCTAGCGACATATTCGCAATTTGACAGCAGAGACCGGCCTTTGAATTTTCAGCAAAAATGTTCTCAGTTCAAACGACAGAGTGACACACGTGCACGCCAAGCAGACGCGCATCGACCCGGCCACCGCCGCGGTGAACAGCCTGATCGACACGGTGCCGAGCCAGCAGGTGCGTGACCGCGCCTGGGGCTATGTGACGCTCGGCTACGGGCACGGCGAGGGCTGGTGGCGCGAGTTCTGCCTGGGGCTGAAGCTCGCCGGCTACGACGATGTGCTGTCGATCGAGCACGAGGACCTGCTGCTGACGCCCGAGGAAGGCGTGTGCCGTTCCGCGAATCTGCTGCGGACGGCGATGGTGTAATCATCGCGCCACCCTCCGCCTTCCAATTCCCCCTGAAATACTGTTGATTGGCCCCGCGCACCAACCCCTGGGGAGTTGAACGGCCATGTCCCACCGAACGATCGCCGCCGCCTGCGCGTTTGCGCTCGCGGCCACAATCGGCGCCGCCCACGCCAAAACCTTCGTCTATTGCTCGGAGGGCTCACCGGAAGGGTTCAGCCCGATGCTGTTCACCTCGGGCACCACCTTCGACGCCAACCGCCCGATCTACGACCGGCTGGTCAACTTCAAGCCCGGCACCACCGAGGTCGAGCCGATGCTGGCGGAATCCTTCGACGCCTCCGAGGACGGCACGACGTTCACCTTCCACCTGCGCCACAACGTGAAGTGGCAGTCGAACGCCAACTTCAAGCCGACCCACGACTTCAATGCCGACGACGTTCTCTTCACGTTCGAGCGGCAGTGGAAGGATTCAAATCCGTACCATAAAATCGGCAGCTTCGAATACTTCGGCGACATGAGCATGCCGAAGCTGCTCAAGAGCATCGACAAGGTCGACGACTACACCATCAAGATGACGCTCAACATTCCGAACGCGCCCTTCCTGTCGGACATGGCGATGGATTTCTCCTCGATCGTGTCGAAGGAATACGCCGATACGCTGATGAAGATGGGCAAGCCCGAGCTGCTCGACCAGGACCCGATCGGTACTGGCGCCTTCGAATTGCAGCAGTACCAGAAGGACGCGACCATCCGCTATCGCGCGTTTGCCGGCTACTGGGGCCCGAAGCCGAAGATCGACGTGCTGGTCTTCGCCATTACCAAGGACCCGGCCGTGCGGCTCGCCAAGCTGCGCGCCAACGAATGCCAGATGGCGCCGTTCCCCACCCCAGCCGACCTGCCTTCGATCAAGGCCGACACCAGCCTGAAGGTGATGTCGCAGCCCGGCTTGAACATCGGCTACCTCGCGATGAACGTCGAGCACAAGCCGTTCGACAATCGTGACGTGCGCGTCGCCATCAATATGGCGATCGACAAGAAGGCGATCCTCGATGCCGTCTATCAGGGATCGGGGATCCCCGCGACGAACCTGATTCCACCGACCATGTGGAGCTACAATAACAGCATCGAAGACTACAAATATGATCCCGATGCGGCGAAGAAGCTGCTGGCCCAGGCCGGGTATCCGAACGGGTTCGAGACGACGCTGTGGGCGATGCCGGTGCAGCGACCGTACAACCCCGATGCGCGCCGCATCGGCGAGATGATGCAGTCGGACCTCGCGAAGGTCGGCATCAAGGCGAAGATCGTCAGCTACGAGTGGGGCGAGTACCTCAAGCGCACGCGCAGCGGCGAGCACGACATGGCGGAGATCGGCTGGACCGGCGACAATGGCGATCCCGACAACTTCTTCGACACGCTGGCAAGCTGTGCAGCCGCGAAATCGAGCGCGACCCGCTGGTGCAACAAGGAGTACGACGACGTCGTCACCAAGGCCGCGACACTGAGCAGCCAGGCCGCGCGCACGAAACTCTATGAGCAGGCGCAGGTGGTGATGCACCGCGAGGCGCCGTACTACCTGATCGCCCACTCCGTCGTCTATCTGCCGATGCGCGCCAACGTCACCGGCTACACGATGAGCCCGCTCGGCGCGCACGACTTCCGCACTGTAGACCTGCAATGAAAAGACAGGGCTGAGATCGCGGGTACAATATCCTGGTCATCGCCGGACTTAATCCGGCGATCCAGGAGGCGGTGCGTGCCTCCGCCTGGATGCCCGGGTCAAGCCCGGGCATGACGTATTTGTTGAGAGTCAGGCTCGCCAACTGATGCTTCGCTTCCTGCTTCGCCGCGTCACGCTGATCATTCCGACCTTCATCGGCGTGACGTTCCTGAGTTTTATCCTCTTGCACCTGGTGCCCGGCGACCCCATCGAGGTGCGCGCGGGCGAACGCGGCATCGATCCGGCACGGCTGGCGGAACTGCGCCACGAGTACGGGCTCGACCAACCGCTCTGGAAGCAGTTCCTCGATTACGAGGTGCAGATCGCGCACGGCGATCTCGGCCAGTCGATGGTGACGCGCAAAACCGTGTGGAACGAGTTCAAGGCGCTGTTTCCCGCCACCATCGAGCTGACGGTCTGCGCCATCACCTTCGCCCTCATCATCGGCCTGCCGTTCGGCGTCATCGCCGCGGTGAAGCGCGGCTCGGCGTTCGACTACGGGCTGATGGGCGCCGCGGTCACCGGCGCCTCGATGCCCATCTTCTGGTGGGGGCTGATGGCCATCCTCGTCTTCTCGGTCGCGCTCGGCTGGACGCCGGTCTCGGGCCGCCTCAGCGACCAGTATTTCGTGCAGCAATGGTCCGGCTTCATGATGATCGACTGCTGGCGATCCGATGACGCCGGCGCCTGCCGCTCGGCGCTGAGCCATCTCATCCTGCCGACCTGCGTGCTCGGCACCTATCCGCTCGCGATCGTCGCGCGCATGACGCGCTCGTCGATGCTGGAGGTGCTGCACGAGGACTATATCCGCACCGCGCGCGCGAAGGGCCTGATGGCCCCGCGCGTGATCATCGTGCACGCGCTGCGCAACGCGCTGATCCCGGTGGTGACCGTCATCGGCCTCTCCGTCGGCGGCCTGCTGAGCGGCGCGATCCTGACCGAAACGATCTTCTCCTGGCCCGGCGTCGGCCATTGGCTGGTGGAGAGCATCCAGCGGCGCGATTATCCGGTGCTGCAGGGGGGCACGCTGGTGGTGGGCATCCTCGTGATTCTGGTGAACCTCGGCGTCGATCTGACCTACAGCTTCCTCAATCCACGGATCCGCCGCTGATGTCGCTCACGCAAACCACCGCGGTCACGCCACCGATCGCCGCCCCCGGCGGCCTGCGCCTGTTCTGGCGCAGCTTCTCGGAAAACCGCGGCGCCGTCATCGGGCTCGGCGTGATGGTAACGTTAGTGCTGCTCGCAGCATTCGCCGACGTCATCGCGCTGCATTCGCCGATCGAGCAGTACCGTACCCATTTCCTCACCCCGCCGATCTGGCGGCCCGGCGGCGACGCGGCATTTCCGCTGGGCACCGACGATGTCGGGCGCGACATGCTCTCGCGCCTGATCTACGGCGCGCGGCTCTCTCTGATGATCGGCACCTCGGTGGCGTCGCTGGCGCTGTTGACGGGAACGACCCTCGGGCTGACGGCCGCGTTCGCCGGCGGCGTGGTCGACATCGCCATCATGCGGCTGATGGACATCCTGCTGGTGTTTCCGTCGCTGCTGCTGGCGATCGTTATCGTGGCTATCCTCGGCCCGGGCCTGTTCAACGCGATGCTGGCGGTCGCCGTGGTGACGCTGCCGGGATACACGCGGCTCTCGCGCGCCTCCGCGCTGTCGGAACTCGCGCGCGACTACGTGGCCGCCACGCGCTGCGCCGGCGCCGGACCGCTGCGGCTCATGTTCTCGACCGTGCTGCCGAACTGCCTGGCGCCGCTGATCGTGCAGGTGTCGCTCGGCTTCGCGACCGCTATCCTCGATGCCGCCGCGCTCGGCTTCCTGGGGTTGGGCGCGCAGCCGCCCACGCCGGAATGGGGCACGATGCTCGCCGGCGCGCTGCAATTCTACCAGCGCGCCTGGTGGGTGCTGGCATTCCCCGGCTTCGCGATCCTCATCACCGTGCTCGCGTTCAACCTGTTCGGCGACGGGCTGCGTGACGCGCTCGACCCGAAGCTGAAACGCTGATGGCGCTGCTCGAGATCCGCAACCTCGCGGTTGAATTCGCGACCGCGCGCGGCCGGTTCCGCGCCGTCGACGGCGTCGACGTGACGATGGACGAGGGCGAGATTCTCTGCATCGTTGGGGAATCCGGATCTGGCAAGAGCGTCGCCATGCTGGCGGTGATGGGCCTGATCCCCTGGCCCGGCCGCGTCACTGCCGACCTCATGCGCTTCGCCGGCATCGACCTGCTGCACCTGCCGCCGCGGCAGCGCCGACGACTGATCGGCAAGGACATGGCGATGGTGTTCCAGGAGCCGATGTCCTCGCTCAATCCCTGCTATCCCATCGGCTGGCAGATCGCCGAGGCGCTGCGTGCGCACCACGCGGTCGAGAAATCGCGAGTGCATGGCCGCGTGGTGGAACTGCTCGACCAAGTCGGCATCCCCGCGCCCGCGACGCGGCTCAACGCGTTTCCGCACCAGTTGTCGGGGGGGATGAACCAGCGCGCCATGATCGCGATGGCGATCTCCTGCAACCCGCGCATGCTGATTGCCGACGAGCCCACCACGGCGCTGGACGTGACGATTCAGAAACAGATTCTCGACCTGCTGATTTCATTGCAACAGCAGCGCGGCATGGCGCTGGTGCTGATCACGCACGACATGGGCGTGGTGGCGGAGACCGCGCAGCGCGTGCAGGTGATGTACGCCGGGCAGATGGTGGAGGAGCAGCCGACGGAGGGACTGTTCGCCAGGCCGCGCCACCCGTACACCGCCGCGCTGTTAGATGCGCTGCCGGAACGTGCCATGGGCCGCGCGCGTCTGCCGACCATTCCCGGCGTGGTCCCGGGCATCGATGACAGGCCGAGCGGCTGTCTTTTCAACCCGCGCTGCCGCTTCGCCACCGCGCATTGCGGCGCAGTGCCGCCGGCGCTGGAAGGCCCGGCGGGCCGGCGCGCGCGCTGCCATTATCCGCTCGATGAAAGCGGCCAGCCGACAGGAGCGCGGGCGGCCGCATGAACCCGGTGATGCAGGCGCACGACATTCGGGTGCACTACCCGGTCGGCGGCGGTTTGTTCGGACGCAAGGGCTTGGTGAAGGCGGTGGACGGCGTTTCGTTCACGCTGCGGACGGGCGAAACGCTGGCGGTGGTCGGCGAATCCGGCTGCGGCAAATCGACGCTCGCGCGCATCGCCACGCTGATGGAGGCGCCGACCTCGGGCGAGCTGACCATTGACGGCAAACCGACCGCCCATCCGAATTCGTGGCGATCGCTGCGGCTGAACGTGCAGATGGTGTTTCAGAATCCGTACGGCTCGCTCAATCCGCGCAAGACCGTGGGCGGCATCCTCGAGGAGCCGCTGGCGATCAACCATCGCGGTGACGCGCGCACGCGGGAGGCGGCGGCGCGGGCGATGATGGACAAGGTGGGGCTGCGGCACGATCAGTATGGCCGTTACCCCCACATGTTCTCGGGCGGGCAGCGCCAGCGCATCGCGATCGCGCGCGCGCTAATGCTGAACCCGCGCGTGGTGGTCGCCGACGAGCCGGTATCGGCGCTCGATGTTTCGATCCAGGCGCAGGTGCTGAACCTGATGATGGATCTGCAGGACGAGTTCGACCTCGCGTATCTCTTCATCAGCCACGACCTCAGCGTGGTGCGCCACATCGCGCACGAGGTGATGGTGATGTACTGCGGCCGGCCGGTGGAGCACGGGCCGAAGGAGTCGATCTTCAGCGCGCCGCAGCATCCGTATACGCGCATGCTGCTCGCCGCGACGCCGTCGGTCGATCCGCGGCACCGGAAAAGCGCAGTCACCATCAAGGGCGAATTGCCGTCGCCGCTGAACCCGCCGCCGGGCTGCGCGTTCGCCAGCCGCTGCCCGTACGCGACGAGCCGCTGCACGGCAGAGCGGCCCGAGCTGCGCCCGTTCGTCGGGCACACCGTCGCCTGCCACAACCTGGAAACGATCGCGTAAGAAGGCCAGGCGCTCTGCCCCTGGAGCCTCCGAACGGTCGATTTCTGCGGGTAGAAATCGCAAACTGCCGTAGCCCGCTCCGTATGTCAGGTTACCGCTTAAGGCGAGAATATCGCTGGTTGCTTTTGGACGCTGTTGTATATGATGAGAATTATTCGGGCCAAATCCCCACATTGCCGAGCCCCACGTCGTGACCCAATGATGCGGCGCGCCGCATATCGGGCAGCGGAAATCTCCCGGCCACGGCAGCCGCGATGGCAACCTGAGCGGTGCGCCGTAGACATCGAGCGCGACCGCACCCCGCCAGTGCCGATCCACGCCGGATGCCGACCGCACCCCCCTGTTCAAAAACCCCATCGCGAATCCCGCTCACCGACCCCAGCAATTCCGCCAATTTTCGGGCATCGAAAAGCTGATCATAAACAGATGGCTTTATGATCAGACCTTTGGTAGGGTGCGGGATCGGCAAGGACATCGGACATGACCAAGCGCGTCGCGATCTACCTCCGGGTTTCCACCGGTGAACAGACCACCGCCAACCAGCGGCGCGAGCTTGAGGCATGGGCGGCCCGGTGCGGCCACACGGTCGCCGAGGTCTACGAGGACCGTGCCATCAGCGGCGCGAAATCCAGCGACCAGCGTCCCGCTCTCTCCAGGCTGCTAAAGGACGCCGTCCGTCGCCGGTTTGACATGGTCGCGGTCTGGGCGGTCGATCGCCTGGGACGCAGCCTGACGGATCTGCTGAACACGTTGCAGACCTTGAAGGAGAGCAAGGTCGGCCTATTCCTGCATCAGCAGGGCATCGACACGTCCACCGCCGCCGGCAAAGCATTCTTCCAAATGCTCGGGGTGTTCGCCGAGTTCGAGCGCGCCATCATCGTCGAGCGCGTCAATGCTGGCATCGCCCGCGCCAAGGCAGAGGGGACGAAGTCGGGCAAGGCGATCGGGCGCCCTGCGCTGAAGACCAGGAGGGTGGACGCGGCCCGTGCGGCGCTGGCGGAGGGCAAGAGCATCCGCGCGGCGGCGATGGCCGCGGGCATCAGCGTTGGGTCGGCCGCGGCGTTGAGGAAGGAGATGGCCCGCCGATAAGCCGCGCCCGTCTGACGGCGGGAGAGGGCGCGAAGAAGGTCGCCAAGGGGTCGGTGTCGGCAACAGCGCCGTGTCGCGCATCAAGGCGGCGATGACGGCGTGAGCGGTGTCAGTTGATCGAATGCGTCCGTTTACTGATCAGCGCACCGACCGACTGGGCGCTACCCGCCGGCCTGGGCGCTCCCCTCAATCATCGCCGGCTGATCGCAGCCGGCTCCGTCGCGGGCGTCTCGCCCTCGATCAGCGGCGCCTCCGGTTGCCCGGTGAGCAGCAGGATATCCGCCAGCACCTCGCGCTGTTCCTCGGTTAGCAGATCCAGGTCGATCGGCGCCGCATTTGCCCGCGCGTCGAATGCGTGAAACGTCGGCTGGATCGGCTTCCCCCATGCGCGGTCGAGTAGCGAGTTCCACGCCATGACGCGCGCGACCGCCGGCGTCTTCTTCGTGTCCCGGGCGATCTTGGCGAGGCCGTGAACGGCTTCCTCGGTGTAGGTGCGCGCGAGCGCGACCACCTCGCGGATTTCCTTCGGCTTGCCGGCCGGGGTGCCGGATTTGCCTAGCGGGAACGGGGCCGCCAGCTTCCCTACCCCGTGAGACGGGGTGCGAGTCGCGCGCGCGGTGTTCTCAGCGGACATGTTGCTGCTGTCGCCGCGCTTTTGCCAATCGGATCATCCCGGCAACGCAGGCCGTCGAAGCTCCCGCAACCGGAACAGCATAGCCAGCGTCCGCTCCAGCTTGCGGTCCAGGTGAACCTCATAGCGGGCTGTCACTTCCAGTCGCTGGCCGGTGTACGCGGAACCGATCGCCTGTTCCCTGATAGCGTCGCGGTGCTCAAGCGCGGCAATCGGCCCGTCATACCACTCCGTCCAGTGCTGGCGGAGCCAAGCTTTCAACGCCTCAGCAGTGGGCTTGTACGTCGGGTCCTCGCCGCCTGACTCCTCCAGCCAGTCCAGCCAGCACGTGCGGGTATCCTCTCGCAGCGCCGCCAGGGCGCGGGCATAGCCGTCCGGTCCGCCTGCGGTGAGAATGTTCATCGCCTTGGAGGTCATCGCCTGGTCGCGCTTCACATCGCGCAGATCGCGTGCGGTGTCGGTCGGCGTCGCGGTGAGAGCTTGAGGAATATCCGCCTTGACCTTGTGCTCGCCGATCATCGGGAGAAGCGCGGCGGTCGCAATCTGGTCCGGGTGGATGGTACCGGTAGCATCCCTGCGGAGCCTGTCCCGGTAGATTGCAAGCTCGGCCAGTTGCAGTCGGCGCTTGCGCCACATGACCCCGGCCAGTTCCTCGACGAGGTGCTCTTCGGTCGGGCCTTGTGGCACATGCTCCGCCACGAGCGCATCCAGCAGGGCTTGGTACTCGGCCCTGTCCTCCCACGGCAACACCGCGTAGCGGGACAGCACGCCGTGGTGCAGCGCGTTGAAGCGTGTCTCGTCGTAGCTGGCGTTCGGCACCGCCGGAGCCGGTGGCGATAGGGCGTTCATCGTCGTCGTCCTCCGCACTGTTACGATCTGTCTATCCGGGCAAGCAGTCGTTGTGCGCCCGCTACGAACACCGCGTTCAAGTGGTCCTCGCCATTCTCGATTTGCTGCACGACGCGTTGATACGTTCGCTGCCGCATCCACTTGGGGCGCGGCGGCGGAGGTCCGTCCGGCCCATCGTAATCGGCGCCGAGCTTCCGATGGAGCCGGCCGAGGCGATGGTGCGCGCGGTCCATTAGTCCTCCGCGCTGCACCTGGTAGCCGAGGCCGTAGCAGTGCCGGCACGCGAACAGGCGTCCGGCGAGGTACAGTTTGGCGACCTGTCGGCCGCAATGCACCCCGTTCTCCAGGACATCGCAACTGAACCAGGGCCTCTCGCCGCCGAAGCGGCAGGGGGTCCAGCGGATCGGCACACGCTGTTCAACCTCCTGCCAATCCTCTCCGTGCACCTGGATGCGGTAGCCCAGGGTAATTGCATCCCTGCCACCAACGATGCCTATCGTGGCAGTTCGGTCGCCTCCATTGGTCCATTGCCAACCGCCAGTCCTCGAACCGGAGAGATATCCGGCGCGCGCCAGCTTCATCACGTCAAGCGGTCGGGCACCTTCTACGGTCCCTCGACCCTTCCAGTTGTGGCCTCCACGCGACATGGGATTTTGTTTGCCTAAATTTCTTGGCTAACTTGGGCAGAGGATGGCGGTGCCCCAGTCATGCTGGGACGGTCCCGAACTTGTGAAGACGGCTAGAGACGATGTGAGCATCTGCTGATTCCCGAACACTGCGCGCCCAGATATAGCAGTTTGTACCGGCATTTCAGAATTAAATGGCCCGAGTGAGGGGCGAATGCGCGGAGCAATCTCGCTCACGACGTTTGCGTTGTCGGGGAGCTGGCGGCCTTGATCGCCGCATCTACCGCAGCGGGGTTGTGCGCGATCACCAGCAACAGCACGCGAGCTGCGGCATCCGGCTTGCGTCGGCCCTGTTCCCAATCCCGCACGGCAGCGGCGCTGAAACCGAACCGGCCGGCAAAGGCAGCTTGTGTGACCGCAGGCCAGCCCCCGAGACCTTGGCGGATCGCCGCCACGTCTACAATCGCCGGGATGACGGAGGGGGGCTTAGGCGCCACGCCCGACAGCTCGCGGAGACGGTCACGTCTCTCTTTCCATGCCGCGTACCTTTGCCTGTTGACCGTCACCACCGCACACCGCAACTCGTTCCGCATATACCGCGGGACGCGCATATATCGGACCCCAGAAATTGCGGCGCTGCCGTAGTTTTCCGCCCAGTACGCGCGCGCGTGCGAAGGACTGAAAAAATTACGGCATTGCCGCAGTCGCCCGGGTCGCAGATCGTTCTACAGCACGCCGCCGTGCTCGGAGTCATTGGATATCCCACGCGCGTAGTGCGATTGAAACGCCCCGGCTGGAGTCCAGGGGGTATTTGAATATCCGACTTCCGCGAGAGTTCTCCGACCGTCGCACGCGTCTGGACGGAATGGTCCGAGGCCACTTCGCCGAGAGGTCGTGCCAAGGTCCAACGGGGGACCCCAGCCTCTGGTCGGAACACTTGGCACGCGATGGCACGCGTGCCTGACCATTGTACGCGTAGCAGAGTCCGTCTCCCTTATACTTAGAATCAGAATGCTGCGGCACGCGTGCCAGCGCGTGCCAACCGCCCGCGTTGGCCACCCTCACCATGCCGGGGAGATGCCGTCGTCGTACCAGTCCGCGTCATCCGGCCAGCGCCCTTTGGGCGGTTCACTCGGGTCGTGGTCCGCGTTGGCAGGATGGCTCGCCTTGATCGGCGGCGGATGAACCAGCCCCACCCCCTGATAGTATCGCAGCCGTTTGCCCGTCCCCCCGTCCCGCGGCTGCGTGATGTTCAGACCAGGCACCGCAGCACGCAGATCACGCCCGAACGTGTGTTTCGTGCCCGGGTGATCTCGATGCTGGTCGCCGCACCATGACGTCCAGGCATAGTACAGGCTGTCCGTATCCACTGCGTAACTCGGGCCGACATTGCAGCAGTCGCGAAGGAATGCCCCGATTGGGCTGCTAAGGTCGGCCAGTTCGTCGGCCGCCTGCTGGGCGGAGGCGGGCTGGACGAAATACCCCCGCTTGACCAGCCGGTCTCGCCCTTCGATCGCCCAAACTAGGATGCCGGGCAGTTCCGCGGTCAGCTTGCCCGTCAAGGCAGTATCTTCCTTCCCATAGAATGATTTGGTCAGCACAAGGATGATGAACCGGGACGCCAAGGCGCCGCTTGCATCGGCGAGCCGTGGCAGTTCGTTGGTGAGAAGCAGGAATCGCGTCGGCAAGCGGCCGGTCCATGCCTCTCGATATTTGCGATCGACGGTGATCGCGTCCTCCCCGGTGATGGCGAGCAATCGTTCGACGACCACGCTAGCGTCGGAACGGCCACCGAGCCGGGCATCGGAGATGATAGCCAGAGGCTTACCGATCAGCGGCGCGAGACCGAAATTCTGCGTCAGGCTCGAAAGCGTCGGGCCGGCTACGTTAGCTTTTCCCAGCATCGCAGTCTGGACACGCGCAATCGTGCCCTTGCCACTGCGCTTCGGTCCCACGATCAGGAAGGCTTTCTGTTGCGACGTGTCCGCGGTCAGCAGCAGCCCGAACAATTCTTGCAGGGTGTCGATTGAATCCCGGTCGTTCGGCCAGATCGACGCGAGAAATTCCAGCCATGCCACGGGCTTCGGCGCGGCGGCATCATAGGGATAATCGACGACATTGAGGCCGAAGAACGCCGGCGTGGCGGGCGTGAGAACGCGCGTCGGAAGGTGCAGCAGCCCATTTGCGCAGGACAGAAATTCGCTGGCGGGAAGGTGTTGCGCAGCGTCCAGCCATGCTGGCGCGATGGCGGTATCTGGTAGCTGTGTCACCGCGGCCAATGCCTCTAGGACGTTCGCCACCTTGGACTTGTTGGGGTTGAACGGCATCGGTTTGTCGTCAACAATGCATGTTGCGCCGTCGAGAAAATCGTAAACGGCAGCGCGAATTACCTCGCGGGGGACTTCGGCATAATGAGTGCCGCGCCAGCTATAGAATGCGTCTTGCTGGTGGTGCAGTGTCCGACCTTCCGGGTGCAGATAGGCACGGCGCACCATCTCGCGCGCACTGTCCAGCGGCGAACCCGGTGATAGGATGAGAGGTGCGTCGTTGCGCAGCTTATCGAGTTCGGCTGCGACTCCGGCGTCATCGCGCATGGACGCGCTCGCCTCTCTGCCGCGCGGCCCATTTCGCAGTGTCGGCGATCACATCGGGCGGCAGCGGATCGCTGCGTTGCTCGTTGAGCCGGTGCAGGACGGTCAGTAGTTCGCCGCTCGGCACGCCGCGGCGCAGCAGCCGAAAGGCGGCGCGGGCGATCTCACGGCGGCGCGGGTCGGCCTTCCGGGGCCGTGCATCGTTCGCCGGTTGCAGGGTCTCGATTCCAAATCGCGTCGCCAGGGTCCGCAGCGCGGCCTTCTGATCGCCGGCAAAATCCAGAATCGTCACCACGTCCACCGCATCGACGGCTTTCGCGTGGCAGCACGCTGGCAGGTTGCCGGCTGCAAGTGGGTCGGCAGCGTGGTGGCTGTAGACTCGTTCCACACCGTCCCGACCGGCCATGATACGGACCCCAGGGATGCCGGTTTGCGACCCGGGGTACAGGTATCGCCCATCGCCCGACGGCTTGTAGCCGTGACTGACCAGTTCCCCCGCAAGGTCCAGGCGGTGGCGGACGGCTTCAATGATCGAGGCGTCGGGATCGATGCCAGCTCTGATCCGCTCCTCTCGCCGCCTGGCGGCGGCTTCCAGCGCCTCCGTGCGCTGGCGTGTCTGTTCGGCCTCACGGGCTGCCAGGATGGCACCAGCGCGCTCCTCCATCCATGCCGCGTTGATCGGATCGCCTTCGACCACCACCGTCTCGTGGAGGTCCAACTGCCCCGGGTGGGCGCTCGGCAGATAGAACAGCGACCACGCGCCCACCTTGCTGCGGTCCAGCACACCCAGCAGCTCAAGTTCGCCGGCAATCACCTCCACGGCCGGCAGGTCGGTTGCGATCTCCTCCGACAACGGCATCACGATCCGGTATCGTGGCGCCTCCGGAGTGTGGCTGTGCGAGGTATAGACCAGGGTCGCCCAGGGTCGGCTCTTGATCCGTCCCACCACCTCAGAGACCGGAGGGGGTGCCTGGCAAGTCTCTTTGTTGGTCTCGCAGTCCAGCGCGACCAGCGTCCGCGCAAGTAGGTTCTTTTGCTTTCGCCTGACGCGGCGCCCATCCGGTTCCAACATGAACCGGGCGCCCACGAAATTCGGGCCGTCCTTTTCGCCTTCACGTCGCCACCAGAACACGCCGGTGAACGCACCCCAAGTGGTGCACTCCGGGTCGCCGAGTGCTGGCCGTCCATCCGGGGTGGCTGTGTTGAACCAGGATACGGTCAGCGGCAGGCTGGCAGTGTCATGGGCGCTCATGTGTGCCACCGCAACGGCACACCCCAGGCGGCGAATGCGGCCAGCACGGCGCCGACGCTATCGCACGTCCTCAGCTTCGTTGCCGCTGCTTGAAGTCGCGGAACAGCGTCACGCTGACCTTCGACGATGCGCAGCAGTTTGCGCCGCGTGCACACGGTGCGGGTCTGCGACAATCGACCGCGGGATTGGTTCAGTTCGATGCCGCGCGACGCCTCATGCGGCACCAACACGTCGGGCCAGGATCGTGAACACCGCTTGACGCCGAGGCGGGTGGCAACATCGATGGCGTACATCATCGCGGGGGCTTCCGTTGGCCACCGCGCGGTGCTTGAACCGGCCAACCGACCGTGCAATATCGCTGGTGTCCGCCTGCGATTTCACGATCAGCCGTCCCGGGTGCCACCGCGCTCGGGGTGGCTGCGTTTCAGGCGGCTTTCGGAGCGCGAATCTCGGCGGCCGGGCAGCTCGCCAGATAGACGCGCACCGATCCGAGATCGACCAAGGTCGCGTTGCCGACTTTCACAAATCGGATCAACCCGTCGCCGGCCAGAAGGTACAGACGGCTGCGGGATAGGCCGTAGCGGCGGCAGGCTTCGGGGATACGCCCGTACTCGGGAGCGGTGTCGGTGTCGTGCATGGAGGTCCCATCGCGTGGTTTTGGATGCGGTGGGACAATGGCGAGGCGAAAACGCGCCGTCTAAACTCGCAAACTCGCCACCGAGTTATTTCTGTGCGAGTTTTGGTCGGCCATGAGCCGTCCACGAAGCAGGCGCATGCTTAGCGCGCATCGCTCGGATCGCCGGCCGCGTGACATTGTGGTCAGGGAACTGCTGTCTGGCGTCAACCAGATCCTCGTCCTGGCTCGGGTGCTTGCGGTCGATGGGCCACAGGCCCCGTCTCTCGACGTACCACTTTTCCAGGGCTGCGTTTGCGACCGGAGGCTGGCGAGCACGGGGTCGGATGGGGTCCTCCGTCCTGTTTGTGTCAGCACGACTGCCATCAACGGCTTCGTCCCTCTCGGCTGAACTCAGCGCCTCTCGGAGCCGCCCGTCGCACTCCTTCTCTACCCAGGTCATGCCGCTGGGGTACCGTCGACTATTGGGGTCCGCCACCACGTTATGGACAAAAGCCTCCGCCGGACCTTGAGCAACTGGCACGAGATCACGCTGGCTGACCGTCCTGCCGCCACCTCCATACAACGTAGTCTGGCCTCTCTCGACGATCGCATTGTTGGCTGTGCCAAGTTCACGAATCGTGAGCTGCTCTATTTCTATTCCCAGATCATCGTTGAGTACAAAGCCACCCGTGAAATCGGCGATATTCTGAAGAATCGACCTACGCTCCTCGTTCGACCCGCGCACCCGCACGGCGGCCACCTTCATCGCTCCGCGTTGCCGATTTAAGACTATGAGCTTCAAAAGGGAACTGTTCATACCTTCACCAATGAACAGAAATGGCCTCTCTGAGGTGACAATCCATTCCAGGATCGGTAACATGCGCATACTGTCGTACAGCTCGCCTTCATATATGAGGATGTATGGCTCAGACAGTTCGACGATGCGCTTCTCTTCGTCGGTCACGAAAAGAGGGGATATGTAACCACCACTAAATTGAATGCTTCTCGGTCCGAAGTGCCGGTCAATCAACCGCAACACGTCATCTCGCTTGAATCGCACATCCCCCCAGTCTGGACCTTTCCAGTCGGCCCAATGCTGTACCGAGACGTCCCAACCGCAGGTAGCCCACCCGTCGCCGAGAATCGTATTATTTGGACTAGCAAAGAACTCAGGAGGGATTCTCTCGTGGATTCCACTCGTATAGCGCCGATTGCTCCACACGCCCCGCCGCCCCCAGGCAACGATGTGCTCTGCCGCTATTTCAGCGCAAAGGGCGGCAATCGCACTCTCAATAGCAATCTCATGGGCCGATAGTGCGGCATTCAGCTTCCGTACGTCGGCACGTAGCAGCGCAATTGTCTCCACTGCCGGCTTCTTGTGGCGCCGTATGATCCACCGCACATGCCCACGCGAGATCCGGTCCAGCGGACGTATTGGACATGAGACCGGGCTACTGCGCCTTCGTTTGGACGATTGCCACCAACGCACGCGGGCAAGCACCAGGCGCATTTGCTGAACGAGCGGATACTGCCGATCGTCGGATGGCAACCCAGTGACGTGGCTTCGCCATCGTTCAAACATCGGGGGTGCACCAGGAGCAGGCCCGTCAAGTGCTTTCGTCCGACCATATGCGATCAGGCCAATCACGTCGTCTACCGTCAGAAAGACCGGTAGGATCGCAGGCTCTGGCTGCGCCGTTTCGCTTATCCCATACAGGCGGCGCACGCGCGCAGTGTGGCGCGCCGCGATCAACTCAAGCTTACGGTCCTCGATTGGAATCAGCCGTGGGCTATCAGGTTCGGGCACATCGCGCCTCCGCACTCCCCGCGCGAAACCGGCTGGGCAGCCCAGCGCGGAGGGTCCGGGCATTCGGGGGCCAGCCTAGCCCCACCGAATCGGCACTATAGCGGATCCGGCGCGCCGGTTGTGTCCCAGAATGTCCCTCGGCGTCACGCCTCAGCGCGCAGCGTCACCACCTCTCCGGCCGGAGCGGGCCGGGCACAGAAGGCGGCCCACTCCGCCATCAGCCGGCGCCGCTTCTCCATCAGGTCGCCGCGCTGATAGGCCGCTTCAGTCTTGTCGCGCAGGGTGTGCGCCAGCGCCGCTTCGGCGATTTCCCGCGGGTAGTTCGTGGACTCGGCGCACCAGTCGCGGAATGTGCTGCGGAAACCGTGCGCGGTCAGGTCTCCGCGCTCCATCCGCCGCAGCAGCATCAGCATGGCCATGCTGGACAGCGGCTTGCTTGCCTTCCCGCCGGGGAACACGAAACCACCCGGGTCCTGCTTCGCTGCCAGCGTCGTGGCCTGCCGCAGAACGGCCAGGGCAGCATCCGACAGTGGGACCCGATGCTCGCGACCCGCCTTCATTCGCTCGGCCGGAACCGTCCAGACACCAGCCGGCATGTCGATTTCCGACCAGCGCGCACCGATCACCTCGCCCGTCCGGGCCGCGGTCAGCACAGCGTAGCGCAGCGCCAGCGCGCCGACACCTTCTTGCTTCGAAAGGTCCGCCATGAAGGCGCCGATCTCCCGCCAGGGCAGTGCGGCATGGTGTTCCACCCGCGCAATCTTGGCGCGCGACGGCAAGAGGTTGTCCATGTGCCCGCGCCAGCGGGCGGGATTGTCGCCTGTGCGCCAGCCGCGCGCGGTGGCGTAGTCGAGAACCGACTCGATCCGCCCACGCAGCCGGGATGCCGTCTCCGGCTTCTCGCGCCAGATCGGCTCAAGTACACGCATGACGCCGCCGGTATCCACCATCGCCACGCCAAAGTTGCCCAGCACCGGCCGGGCGTAGGTGTCCAGCGTGTTGCGCCATTGCTGGCGATGCTTGGCGTTGCGCCAGCTTGCCGCGTGCGCGGCGATATAGGCGTCCGCTACCTCGGCGAAGGTGTTGAGGCCCGCCCGCCCGGCAGCGTCGGCCCGCTCCGCCCGGCGCCGGGCAATCGGATCAATGCCCTGCCTGACCAGCTTGCGGGCCGCGGCAGCGGCGTCTCGCGCTTCGGCGAGCGACACGTCGGCCACCGTACCCAGGCCCATAAGGTGCGGCTCACCGTGTAGCTTGAAGCGATACCGCCAGGACCGTTGCTCGGCGCCACGAACCTGTAGGTAGAGGCCCGCCCCGTCGCCATAGGCCCCCCGCTTCGTTAGTGTCCGCAGCCTCGCCGCGTTGAGCTTGCCCATGTCCCCGCCCGCCTGCCAGCATACACTCTGGCATACACTATGGCACGGGATAGCGGGGGACAAGCGGAAATGGGCATGAACGAAGCTATTGTGGTGATCGGCATGTTCGTGCGATTTCTGGACGCGCTGGGATTGTCTGGGACGTGCCTTAGGCGGACACCCCATCCGCCAAGACGTTACGCGTCCGTGTGCGCTAGCGTGCAAAGATCCCCGATATTCAGCCGGTCTTTGGCACCTCACCCGTGCTTGACCGTGCGCCCGTGTGCGCCCATATCCCGCCTCGATTTGTGGGGCTGCACGTTGGTTTGGCGGACAGTAAGGCGACGGCCAAAGACTACCGCTTCAGGTTGGCCCTCTCGGGTAGATCGTATAATTCCATTCCGGATGGAATGTGTCCCCCTTGACATTGAGGGTCATCATCTCCGCGTCGCTGACCTTGATGCACTTCGGATAGTCGCGTGTATCACTCTCGCATCGCACCGTCAGGCCAGCCCGGGTCGTGGTGGACGCGATCAATTCGACCACTGTTTC
>PLXO01000018.1 GCA_003151425.1 Acetobacteraceae bacterium | reverse complement strand
ATTTTTGACGCAGTAAGACTAGAGCATTTTCACGCTGACCGGAAACACCGCCTGTCATTGCGAGGAGCGTAGCGACGAAGCAATCTCCCGCCCCAACGCAGGGGATTGCTTCGTCGCTGCGCTCCTCGCAATGACAGGTGGAGCCGGCAATTCCAGTCAGGCCGAAAATGCTCTAGCCGGGCTCGTAGCGAACCCCGGCCAGCGAGTCCGGCGAGATCGCCTCGCCGAGACCCAGCATGCCGGCGCCGGTCAATTCCTGACTGTCGCGGTGCACGTAGCCGCTGCCCCCGCCGTCCGCCACAACATAGGTCCCGTTGACGCTGAGGTCGGTCAGCATGAAACGCCCGTTGCGATAATCGATGCGCGCATGCAGCCGCGAAACCAGCGGGTGGTGCACCACCAGATCGTTCTGGTCGGCCCGGCCGATCGTCAGCGACGGGTGGCCCTCGCCCAGTTCCAGCCGCGTGCCACCGGCGGTGAGCACCAGCCGGCCCTCGGCGCGGTGCAGCGTCGCCCAGGGCGCCCGCACCATGGTGGCTTCCTCGGCCTGCCACACCACCTCGTGGATCGCGATCTCCTCCCGCTTGCCCTTCACCTGCGTGAGATCGATCTGCCGGCAGGACTTGCGCCGTGGACCGGTCAGGCTCTCCACCGTGGCGCCGGTGGTCAGGATCTGGCCGGACTTCGCCTGGCTCGCCATGCGCGCGGCCAGGTTGACGGCGTCGCCGAAGACGTCGGCCTCCTCCAGCAGGGTCGGCCCGAAATGGAAGCCGACGTGGATGGCGAGCGGGCGGCCCTCGATCACCATCGCGCCGGTGATGCCCTCCTGCATCTCGCAGGCGGCTTCGGCTGCGGCGGCGGCGTCGGGAAAAATTGTCATCACCTCGTCGCCGATCGTCTTCACCAGCGTGCCGCCGTGGCGGTGCGTGACCTCGGTCATGACAGCGATGCAGCGCGCGACGATGGTGCGGGCGCGCACGTCCCCCAGCGTGTCGTAGAGCTGGGTCGAGCCCGACACGTCGGCGAACAGGACCGCCAGTTGCGCCTCGCGCAGCACGGGCGTCTCGCCTCCATCGATGACAATGAGATACACTATCGGACCGGGAGCAGTCCGTGAACCTTGCGGCGCCATCCGAAGCGGGGGGCAACGCCAACAGCAACTACGAAGGGCACGGAGCATGTTCGAATCGGCGGAACTCGGCCATCGGATCACCAACGCAGACTATGACCGCGAGGTGCCGGTCCTGCGCGCGCGCCTGCTGGGCCTGCAATACGACCTGCTCGCCAAGGCCAGCTTCCCGGTGCTGATCATGATCGGCGGCGTGGACGGCGCGGGGAAGGGTGAGACCCTCAACGTCCTGCACGAGTGGATGGACCCGCGCTACATCGTCACGAGTGCCTTCGGCGAGATGTCGGACGAGGAACGCGAACGCCCGCGGATGTGGCGTTACTGGCGCGCGCTGCCGCCGAAGGGGCGCATCGGCATCCTGTTCGGCGCCTGGCACAGCGACCCCATCCTCGACCGCGTCGCCGGCAAGACCTCCGAGGCCGAACTGGTGCGCGCCGCCGAGCGCATCGTCCGGCTGGAACGCATGCTGGTGGACGAGGGCACCTTGGTGCTGAAATTCTGGTTCCACCTGTCGAAGCAGGCGCAGAAGGCGCGGCTGACGGCGCTGGAGGCCGACCCGAAGACGCGCTGGCGCATCACCGACACCGATTGGGCGCGGTTCAAGCTGTATGACAAGTTCCGCAAGACGTCGGAGCTCGCCGTGCGTCGCACCAGCACCGGACACGCGCCGTGGACCATCGTCGAGGGGAGCGACCCGAACTTCCGCTATCTGACCGTTGGGCGGGCGATCGCCGAGGCGCTGCAGCGCCGCTTGGCCGACGCCACGCCAGCGGCTGCGACGCAACCGCTCGCGCCGCCGGCGCCACCGCTGGACGGCCGCACCGTGCTGTCCACCCTCGACTACCGCCAGGCGCTGCCGCGCAAGGACTATCGCCAGGCGCTGGAGAAGCACCAGGGGGCGCTCAATCTGCTGACCCGGCATCGCAAATTTCGCCAACGTTCGGCCATCGTCGTGTTCGAGGGCATGGACGCGGCGGGCAAGGGCGGTGCCGTCCGCCGGGCCGTCTGGGCGCTGGATGCGCGGCATTACCGGGTCATCCCGATCGCGGCGCCGACCGAGGAGGAGCGCGCGCAGCCTTACCTCTGGCGATTCTGGCGGCATCTGCCGCGGCTTGGCAGGGTCACCATCTTTGACCGCTCCTGGTACGGCCGCGTCCTGGTGGAGCGGGTCGAAGGGTTTTGCGCGGAGGCGGACTGGATGCGCGCCTATGGCGAGATCAACGATTTCGAGGAACAGTTGGCGGAGGCGGGCGGCATCGTCGTCAAGTTCTGGCTGACCATCACGCAAGAGGAACAACTGGCGCGATTCCGCGCGCGCGAGACCTCGCCGTTCAAGAGCTTCAAAATCACGCCGGAGGACTGGCGCAATCGGGAAAAGGCGGCGGACTACGATCGTGCGGTGTGTGACATGGTCGATCGCACGAACACCGCCATCGCCCCGTGGGCGGTGGTTGCCGCCAACGACAAGTACTTCGCCCGCATCATGGTGCTGCGGACGCTGTGCGAGCGCATTGAGGCGGCGCTGTAGGCGACGGTCGGACGAAATGGCCGACGCCGGGTCATGCCTCGATCTTTCGCAGCAGCCGCTGTTCGACGATCGTGACCGCGCGGGTCAGCGGGAAGGCGATTGCGAAATAGATGAAGGCGACCGTCGTCAGGATCTCGACCGGGTGGAACGTGCGCGTCGCGATGTTCTGCCCGACGTAGAGCAGGTCGGACATGCCGACCGCGGAGACCAGCGAGCTTTCCTTGAACAGGCTGACGGTGTTGGAGAGCAGCGTCGGTATGGCGCGCAGGATGGTTTGCGGCAAGATGACGTGGGAGATTTTGGCGAGCGGGCCTAGGCCGAGTGCCATGCAGGCATCGTGCTGGTCGCGCGAAATCGCCTTCATCGCGCTCCGGAACGTTTCGCACGAGATGGCCCCCATATACAGACTTAGCGCGATGATCGCCGAGGCCAGACTGCTGAGATCCACATGCAGCACGATCGGCAGGCAGAAGAACATCCAGAAGATCTGGATCAGCACCGGCGTGCCGCGGAAGAACTCGACGTAGATCGAGCCGATCGCATGGATCAGCCAGGTCTCGGACGTGCGCATCAGGCTCAGCGCGAAACCGAGCAGCATGCCGAGGAAGACGCAGATGACCGTGAGTTTCAGCGTCGTCGCCAGGCCCACCAGCAAGGCGCTCCAGTAGTCGAGAATGAAACCGAAGGAGAAATGATAGGTCATCGCCTGCGCTCCCGCTCAGCCGGCCAGTCGCCGGGCGTTGCGGCGCTCGAAATAGGTAACGAGCTGGCCGACTGGGAACGAAATCGCGAGATAGATGAAGGCGGCGACCGTGAAGGTCTCGATCGGCCGGTAGGTCTGGGTCGACAACGTCTTCGCCTGGTACATCAGGTCGCTGACGGCAACGAGCGAGACCAGCGCGGTCTGCTGGAACAACCCGATCGCGTTGCTGATCAGGACTGGCAGCGCCATGCGCAGTGCCTGCGGAAACACGACATGCAGGATGCGCGCCCGCCAGCCAAGGCCGAGTGCCACGCTCGCGTCGAGATGGGCCCGCGGGATCGCCTGGATCGCCGCGCGGTACGCCTCGGCGTTGAAGGCGGTGAGATTGAGACCAAGCGCCAGCACGCCCATCGTTACGGCGTCGAGAAAAACGTTGAACAGGATGGGGACGCAGTAGAAGAACCACACGATCTGAATGAGCGCAGGCGTGCAGCGGAAGAACTCGACGAAGGCGGTTGCCGCCCAGCGGATGACGCGCACCGGGCTCATCACCAGCAGTGCGACACCGAATCCAAACGTCAGGCCGATGGCATTTGCCGCGACCGTGAGCTCCAAGGTCACGACAAGGCCGTCGAGAAGTTTGTCGAAGTCGCGCAGGACGAAGAAGAAGTTGAGGTGGTAGTTCATCCTGTGGCCTACGCTCCGTTCTCCGCGGCCACGTCGGATCGGCTCCTAGGCAGCGCGCAGAATATTGACGATGAAGTCGCGCGTCCGATCCAGCTTCGGGTTGGAGAAGAACGCGCCGGGCTCACCGTGTTCCAGGATGACGCCGCCGGCGCAGAATGCGACGCGCGTTGCAATGTTCTTGGCGAACCACATGTCGTGCGTCACCACCATCATCGGCATGCCCTGCTCGGCGAGCTCGACCATCATGCGCTCGACCTCGACCACCAGCTCGGGATCGAGCGCCGAGGTCACCTCGTCGAACATCATGAGCCTGGGCTCCAGCATCAGCGCGCGCGCGATGGCGACCCGCTGCTTTTGGCCGCCGGAGAGCTGGGCGGGATAGGATCTCGCCTTGTCGCCAAGGCCGAAACGATCGAGCAAAGCCATCGCACGCTGAGTGGCGCCTGCCTTCGCCTCACCGCGCGACGTCACCGGCGCCAGGATGAGGTTTCCGACCACGCTCAGATGGGGAAACAGGGTATAGTGCTGAAACACCATGCCGATCTGGCGCTGGATCGCCCGTTCGATGCGGTTCTTCTGGCTCCTCCCGCCGGCGGAAATGTAGAGCTTGCCGTCGATGTGGATCTCGCCCGCATCGATCGGGTCCAGCCCCATGATGCATCTCAGCAACGTGCTCTTGCCGCCGCCGCTCGGTCCGATGATCACGAGCCGATCCTGCCGGCCCATCTCGAGATCGAGACCCTTGAAGACCTGGACTGCGCCTTGTCCGAAGCTTTTGTGCAGCCCGTTGATCCGGACGAAGCCTTGATCCGGCATCAGAGCGCCAACACTGTCATTGCGAGCGACGCGAAGCAATCTCCCGGAGATGTCGCACCAATGCACGCGGGGGATTGCTTCGCTTCGCTCGCAATGACAGCGACAAAGCGGATAGCAACGACAGCGACAAAGCGGATAGCAATGACAGCGACAAAGCGGATAGTCGGCATTAGGGTCACAACACGAGACGGGGCTTGGCGCTGGGGATGATGACGCAACGAAACACCCAGGGGAAGGACCTGCCGCAACACCCTTCCCCTGCCGCCCATTACCGGCCGCTGACTATTGCTGGCCGCCGCTGATCACCTTGTTCACGTAGAACTCGCCGAGCTTGGCCACGTGGCCCTCGGCAACCGCCTCCTGCAGGAAGATGTCGAAAGCCTCGATCTGCTCCAGCGGCACCGACTTGCGGAAGCCGAAGGCAACGCCCTGCTTGGCGAGCGACGGCTCCGGTTTGACGGTGGCGGACCAGTCCTTGTTGACCGCGGCGAACAGCATGTTGGTGTCGGCATCGTCGACCGAGATGTCGGCGCGCCGCGACGATACCGCGAGCCGCGCCGAGTCCACATCGGGCAGCCGCATGATCGTTGCGTGCTTGATCTGGTCAGTGATCGTGTGGTCCTGCGCGGTGCCCGACATGACCGACAGAGTGATGCCGTCCTTGTCGAAGTCGGTGACCGATTTCCACTCCGGCTTGATCTTCGGGTTAGACTTGTTGAACACGAACGAAATCTCATACTGCCACGGCGCGATCGAGTAGTTGATCGAGAGCGCGCGCTTGGCCGTGCGGTTCAGCGCCAGGGCGACGTCCCATTTGCCCGCCTGCATGCCGGCGATGATGTTGTCCCAGGTGGTATCGACGAACTCGACCTTGACGCCCAGCACCTGCTCGCCGAACTCCCTGACGAGATCGACGAAGATGCCGCTGTACTCGCCGGTCTTCGGATCGCGCATCACGTGCGGCGGCGCGAGCGCCGCACCGGCACGCAGCACGCCGCGATCCTGCGCTGTCTTCCACAGGTCCTCCGTCTGTTGCGCCGCCGCGACGTGTCCTACCGCCGACAGCGAAAGCGCGATGCCCATCGCGCCCAGCAACAAGCAGCAACGGGCCAACATCGACCGAATGGCAGTGGTCATTTGCATATCCCCCTTCTTCCTGGTGCTTGCGGCACCCCAATTCCGAGCGTGCAGGCTATCCGACAGAATGGCCGGGCACAACACGCCCTGCAGTGGCGCGCGATGCAGCGACACATGCCACGCAGAGGCACGCTTCCGATGGCCGCGCCGACGCGCATGCCGTTGGCAAAAATTGTGCGATCGTGACGAGCCTGACGGAAATGACCGACCAACGTGGCCCGACCGGCACTGCGGTCAGCTTCTCAGTTTGCGGCGAGCGTTGTCCGCCCGGCCGCCGCGACCTGGCGCGCAGCAGACCCGTCGCCGATCACTGCGAAGGGTGCCCAGAAGTACGGATGGGCCAGCGCGGCCGGCATGCTGTGGCCGGCGGCGTCCAGCATCCCCAGCTCGGCGCCGCGCAGCGCCGCGGCAACGCCCGCCGCCGGCGCGCGGCGCAGCCGGCTCAGCGTATCGACGACCAGATAGGCGGCCGCCTGGTCATTGACCGACCAGTGGGTCACCAGCAGCGAGCGGGCGCCGGCATAGAAGAACGCCCGCGCCAGACCCGACAGGCTTTCGCCGGCCACCGCGCCGCCCGGGCCGCCGGAGTTGCACGCCGACAGGATGGCAAGGTCCGCGTCGAGGTGCAGCCCGACGATGTCGCTCGCCGTCAGCAACGCCCCCGACGCGTCGCGTGCGCCCGGCGGGGCCGAGGTGACGATGGCCGGCTCGTCCTCGCAGCGCAGCTCGGCGGGCAGCAGTGCGTGGGTGGCGAAGTGCAGGATGCGGTAGTCCTTCAGATCGGCCTGTTCCACTGCCGGAACGGTGAAGTTGGCGCTCAGGATCTCGTCGGACGGCGATGCGCCAACCACCTGGCGCGCGGCATTCAGCTCGCGCAGCGCCGAATCCAGTGGCGGCAGCGAGGCCAGCAGGGCAGCGCTGTCGCGGCAGACCGCGGCGGGGAAACTGGCGCGCGCCTGCGCCAGCGTCACGGGCCGAAAGCCGCCGAAGCCCAACCAGGGATGCGGTGCCGCCGATGCACCGGCCTTGCGCAGTGCCACGAAGTTGGCGGCCGAGGGGACGTGCGCCACGCTCACCTGCCGGATCAGCCACGGCGCGCCCGCCAGCTCGGTCGGGCTGGCGGGGCCGGTCAACAGCACCGCGAACGGCAGCGCGAGCAGCGGTCCGGACGGTGCCACGACCAGCGCCTGCGCGCCGCTGAGCTGCGGTGCCACGGCGCCTAGCGTGTCGTTGTACAGCGCCTGCGAGGCCGCGACATCGAAGGTCGGCAGGGTGTCGGTGGTCATTTCGATGCCGGCGCGCACTTTGCGGACCAGGGCGGCGATCGCGGCTTCGTCGCCATGCACTGGCTTTGCCGTGATCATTCCGCTCCGGAATAGAAAAGTCCAGCCGCCGTGGCCGGTCAGCGTGATCGCGGCGAACGCCTCGCCGGGCGCCAGCGCGTGCAGCACGTCGGCGGCGGGCACGACCTGTTGCACGAGCTGTCCATAGTTCGGCGCAGCGGCCTGAAGCGCCGCGTCGGCATCGCCGAGCTCGCCCTGCGCGGCCGCGATGCGCTTGTCCAGCTCGGCCGGGCTGAGCTCCGCTGTTGCGGGCGGAAACGTGCCCGGCGGGGGCGGATGCGCCAGTGCGTCGCGCCTGCGGAACAATTCGGCAAGGGTCTGCGCCGCGTCCTGGCGCCGGCGGATCGCCTCGGCGACCTTGGGGTCGTGCGTGCCGGCCGCGAGCCGCGCCGCGGCTTCGCCGATCTGCCGGCTGGTGACGCTGCCCTGCCCGAGCTGCGCGGTCTCGAACATCCGCGCGAGAAGCGCTTGTCCGCGCGACGGATCGCGTTCAGCCGACGCCGCCTCGGACGCCAGACAAGGTTCCAGCAGCGTCGAATCGATGCCGACGCGCAACTGGCGCAGCAACGCCGTGGCCTGGTCGCACAGCGCAATCGCCGGCTCCGCCTTGCCCTGGCGGACGTAATCGGCCGCCTGCAGCAGTTCCGTCTCCGCCACTGGCCGCGTCTGCGGCAGCACTTGGGTAAAATCCTGCTGCGAGCGCGCGAGGCCCGCCTCGGCCAGTCCGACATCGCCGGCGGCCGCGCGGGTGGTGGCGGCGGTCCGGGTCAGCCGCGCGCTCACCAGCGGGACCTCCATGCGGTTGGCGACGGCCAGCGCCTCGGCCGAGGCGATCACGGCGGCACTGTCCGCGAAGCGGCCCAGCAGGCCGAGGGCGACGGCGCGATAACGCAACGTCTCGATCAGGCCAATCAGCGCGGACTGCGCGGTCGGATCGACCATGAGACGTTCGCTCGGCATGTTCGCAAGGTCGTTCATGGTGGTGCCGACGGCCGCCACTTGCAGCGGTCGCCCCGCCCCGGCCGCAACTTGCAGCGGTTGCCCCGTCCCGGCCGCACCGCGCAGGCTCTCCGGCGGCACCAGCGGTGTGTAGGCGGCGGTCGCGCGCGACAGCAGGGCCAGGGCCTCCTCGGTATGTCCCTGGTTCAGTGCGTGCAGCCCGCGATAGTGCAGCAGCCGGGCGGGCGCCGCCTCGTCGGTCGCGTGCGGAGCCAGCGTGTCGGCCTGCTGGAACAGCGTGTCGGCCTCGGCGAAGCGGCCCTGGTCGGACACTTGCAGCGCGAGGTGCATCAGCGCGTTGACCGTGTCCGGATCATTCCGCCCCAGTGCCTTCTGCTGCAACGCCAGCGCGGCGCGATCGGCGGTCTCGGCAGTCGCAAAACTCTCCGCCAGGTTGGCACGCGCGCCGAGCGCCATCAGTCGCTCGTAGTCGCCGACATCGCCGGCGCTGAAGGCGCGCGCGGCCAGCCGACCGGCCAGCAGCGCATCGACCGCCGAGGGCAGCAACGCGACCGTTCCGGCAGTGGCTCGACCCGACAGCACGCCGATCGCCCGTTCCATCACCGGCAGGGTCGGCAGGATCCCGTCCGCCAGATAAATGCGGCCGCCCACCGAAGCGACCAGCGCAACCTGCGGCCAGCCGCCGATCCGCCGCGTGCATTGCAGTAAGGCGGCGGGCACGCCATCGAGGATGCTGCTGCTGACCGACGGTGCGCAGGCGTAACGAAGCTCGAGCGTATCGCGCCAGGCACCGCCGCTCGCCAGCTCCACCGGCGAGGCCGTGGTCGCGGGCACAAAGCGGATGTGCGCCGCCGGAAGCTGCCAGGTGCCGCAATATACGTCGACCGCGTTGGCCACGTCGGACGGCAACTGGTTGCAGCTCTCGCCGCTGGCGTCGCTGCCCAGGGCGACGGCTTTCGCGGCCTCGCTGGACACCGGATTGCCACCGACATATGCGGCCGGCGGGGGCAGCGCGCAGCCGGCCAGCAGGCAGGCCAGCGCGCAACAGGTTAACAGCGATCGCATGATCAGTAATCCACGTAGGAGACGTTCGGGGGCACCACGTCAGGGTCGGTCAGCGCGCAGTTCGGCTGTGGCGCGTTGGGTGGCACCACGTTGGGGTCGGTCAGCTCGCAGGCCGGCGTGGCCAGCGGCGGGACCGCGAGCAGCACCAGCGTCGGCAGGCCGAGCAACGGCGGCAATGCCTCCGGCAGCAACGGGTAGACCGAGCCGAGCCCCAACCCGCCGCCCTGTTGCTGCCCCAGTGAGCCGCCCAGGCAGGCCAGCGCGCCGATCTCGCAGCCGTTGAACGTGTAGTTCGCGTTCACGGCGGGCTGGATGAAGCCGGACGCGGCCGCCCTGCGACCGGCGATGCCGTCGATGCTGCCGAACAGGTTGGCGCCGCCGGGCCCGCCATACGTCACGTTGAGCGCGTTGACGAAGACGTTGCCGCCGGCGGTCCCGGCGCCAAGGTTGAGGATCAGCCATCCGTTCGAGGCCTGCAGGCCGAGCGGCGGGTCGAACTGCGCGCTGTTGCTGACGCTGATCTCCAGCGTCGATTTCGCGTTCCCCAGGGCGGTCAACGTGGAACTGCCGATCTGGCTGAAGCTGGCCGCCTCGATATAGGCGCCTGGCGCGCCGTTCGAGGGTTCCTGCGCCGGCACCAGCGGCCCCGGCGATGCGGGCGGGCTGCCCCCGGTGATGATCGTGGCGCCGGCGCCGAGCGAGACGCGCTGGCCGGGCGCCAGCAGCGCAATCCGTGGCGACTGCAATACCGCGTTCACCACCAGGTTGGCACTGTCGTTCAGCGTGAAGCTCGTGGTGGCGACGACCCCATTGAGCGCGCCAACCGCGTTCGCCGTCCCGGCAAGGTCCACGACCGCGTTGCTGCTGGCCTGCAGCGTTGCCGCGACCAGCGTGGCACTCGCGGCCTGGTTGATGTTGCCGGTCGCGATCAGATCGACCGACGCGCCGCTTTGCCCCACCACGGCGTTGCCGTTCAGCGCGATGGTGCCCGACCCATCGGCCAGGTCGATCGTCGTGCCGGTCAGCGTCGCGCTGCCGTTCAGTGCCAGGCCGCCGCTGCCGGCAACGACCGCCAGGATACTGCCGGCGCCGATGCTTCCGGTCACATCGATCGCCCCGGTGCCGCCGGTGCTCACCGTGGTGTCGGTGGCGGCGGTCACCGGGCCGGTCACGGTCAAGGTGCCGGCGTTGCCGTTGTCGTCCAGCGCGAATTGCGCGGTGGTCGCGGTGAAGCTGCCCAGCGTGGTGATGTCATTGCCGGGATTGGTCAGCGTCACGGTGCCGGCGGTGCCGATCAGCGTGCCCACGGTCAGGGTGGCGCTCTGGCTGACCGGTCCGGTGGCCAGCAGGTCCAGCGTCCCGGCGATTCCGCTGGTCACGTCGGTCGCTGCGTCCACCGAAATCGAGCTCGCCCGCGCCGCCGGCGCGATGGCGCCGTTCGGCACGTCGGTGAAGCCGCCGACCACCAGCGTGCCGGTCGCGCCGGTGCTGATGGCCGACAGCATCGTCGCATCGATCACCAGGCCGCTGCTGCCGAGCCGGCTGGTGTTGATCGCCGAGAACGGCGCCAGTTCCACCGTGCCGCCGGTGGCGGTGACCGAGTTCCCCGCGGTTTCGCTGAACTTGTCCGCGACCAGGGAGATGCGCCCGCCCGTAGCGGCGGTGAGGGTGGTCGAAATGGTTGCCGAGTCGACGATCGTGCCGAGCGACAGGATGTCGCCGGCGGTCGCGACCTCGAAGAACAGGTTGTTGCCGCTCTGCGTGCCGGTCAGCACCAGGCTTTCGCCATCGACGACCGTGATGTTCCCGCCGGTCGCCGTCAGGTCGTCGATCGTGCCGATGGCATTGCCGGTCGTGCTCAGTTGGAAGCCCGCGGCGGTCCCGGTGAGGGTCGCGGCGGTCAGCGTCGCGCCGATGGTCTCCGTCACCTGGCCGGTCGCATCGAGTTCCAGCCCGATTCCGCTCGCACCAAGCGTGACGCCGAGGCCCTGGGTGTTCGGCGCCAGCTCGAACTGCGCGCCCACGCCCACCACCGTGCCGCCGTTGGCGATGCTGAACGCATCGGCCTGGAAGCCCACGATGACGCCACCGCCGGTGGTAACGCTGGCAGCCGCGCCGAGCTGGATCCCGGCGGCGCCGGCGCTTTCGATGTAGATGCCGTTCTGCGCCGACACCGCGCCGGTGATCGACAGGCTCCTGGTGTCGGTCAACGCGAAGCTGCCGGCGGGCGCGGACACGCCGAACGCTCCCAGGGTGGTGATGGTGTTCGCTGAAGTGACGCCCAGGCTGACCGAGCCGACCGACGAACCCGTCAGCGTCCCGGCGATCACCGTGCCGCCGGTCTCGGCGATCCCGCCGGTGTAGGCCAGCAGGTTCGTTGTGCCGGAGCCGCCGTCGGTGGTCTCGCCGGTGATGGTCAGGGTCAGTCCGGCGAGGGAGATGGCGCCCGCGCTGACCGTTCCCGAGATCGCGAGCACGCCGCCGCTGTCGCTGATGGTCGCGGTCGTACCCCCGTTCACCGTACCGAGGACCGTCAGGTTGGTGTCGTCATCGAGTTCGAACGTGTTGCCGGTCACGTTGCCCAGATTGGTGATCGTATTGCTGGGGTTCTGCAGGTTGATCACCGTGCCGGAGGCGATGAGCGTGCCGACATTGAGCAACGGCGCCGCGGTGCCGGTAATCGGACCGCCGGCGTCCAGTTCCAGTGTCGTCGCAATGCCCGCCAGGTCCACCGTGCCGGCCACCGTGATCGACGCGGCGGTGCGGGTGCGCGTGCCGTTGATCGTGGCGGCGCCGATGCGCAGCGTGCCGGTGCTCATGTGGGCGAGCGCGGCCGCGGTGATCGACAGGCCGCCGGCGCCCGCCAGGGTCACGTCGGTGTCGGGGGTCGCCGGCGCGATCTCGATGGCGCCGCTCGGTGCGGTGATCAAGGAGGCGGGCCCGGCGACCGCCAGCGTATCCATTTGCAGCGTCACCAGCTTGCCCGACGCCGCGGTGAGCGTGCCAGACGTAACGATGTTCCCGATGATCCCACCGAGTGCGACCGTGCCGCCCGGGCCCGCCAGTAGGCTGACCGAGCCACCGGTGGAAGTGACGGCCGCGTTCTGTACCACGATCAGCGGGCTGGCCATTGCCGGAGGCGCTGTGCCAGGGCCGGCGCCGCCGGTCGCCAGGATGATGTCGCCGGTGGCGGTGATCGAGGCGTGCACGGCGATCGTGCCGCCCGCCTCCAGCGTGAGCGCCTGGCCGGCCGTGGCGGTCAGGCTGATCGGCGCATTGGCGTTGATGGTGATCGACTGCGTCGCCTGCAGCAGCACATTGCCCGTGAGCCCGTCGATCGCGCCGTTGGACACCGTGTCGTTGGTCGTGTCCGGGCCGCTGGCCAGGATGGTGCCGCCGTTTGTGGTCAGGTTGCCGTCCTGGTCGCCGTCGCCCGTCGCCCCGGCGATGATGGTGAGGTTCGTCGGATCGAGCAGGATCGTGCCGAGGTTGCCAAGCTGCGCCGACACGTCGATCGAGCCGGTCAGCGCGAATCCCTGCTCGCCCGAGACCTCGACGAACCCGCCATTGCCCCCCAGCGGCCCGCCGTTGGCGGAGATCTTGCCGGCCATGCTGGTGGACAGGCTCGACAGCACGGTAACCCGCCCACCGTCGCCATTGCTGGTGGCGTCGGCCGCGATGCTGGCACCCTGGTCCACTTGTACCGTCTTGGCCGTCAGCGCCGAGGCCGTCCCCGGCCCACCGGCGGCCCGCGCCAGCGTGGTGCCAACAGCCACAGTCCCGCCACCCGCCGGACCCGAGGCGCTTATGCGCGACCCCGTCGCCAGCTTTACCCCCTCGCTCGCGTCCGCCTGGACCTGCCCGCCGTGGCTGCCCGGCGCGCTGCCGTCCGCACTCACCACGCCGCTCAGCACGATCGACCCGCCGAGCCCGCCCAGCACGACCGTCCCGGTCTTCGACCCCACGCTGTCCGCGACGATCTTGCCGCCCGCCTGCACCAGGTTCTGCACCAGGCCATCCGCCGCGCGCGCGGTCAGTTGCACGCTGCCGCCGTCCGCCTCGATCACCCCGGTGTTGGTGACCAGCGCCGTCACCTTCTGGCCGTTCGCGCCGATCGGCACCTGCGTCACCGCGTTGCTGACATCCAGCGCCAGCAGCCCGTCGCCATACAGATCCAACGTCGCGGTCTTCGCCCCGGCCAGCACCACCTGGCCCAGCTTGGCGTCGATCACCCCCGAGTTCGCCACCCGCGGCGCCACCAGCGCCGCCAGGCCCGCCTGCTGAACCGTCAGCGTCCCCTGGTTCACCACCGCCGCGTTCGGCCGCGCCGCCTGGTCGAACACCAGCTTGCCGGCCATGAAGTTAACGTCGCTCATCCCCGCCGCCGAGACGATCAGCCCGGCGGTGTTCACCTGCGCGCCATGGTAGAAGATCACGCCCGACTGGTTGATCAGGATGATCTGCCCGTTGGCGTCGATGTGCCCGGCGATCTGCGACGGGTCGCTGCTGATCACCCGGTTCAGTGCCACCGAGGACGAGGACGGCTGCACGAAATCCACCGTCTGCTGCGCGCCGACGTTGAAACTCTGCCAGTTGATCGCAGCCCGCTGGCTGCTCTGCGTGATCGTCGTCGTGCTCGCGCTGGTGCCAATCGAGGCGCTGCCCGCCGTCACGACGCCCCCGCTGGGACGCGCGTTCACCGCCGGCTGCGCCCGGCCGGGCGTCACCAGGAGAAGGGACGCGGTTGCCTGCAATGCAGTGCCGAGCAGCAGCACGGAACGCCGGCGCCGCGCCGCGTCAAACAACCTGCCGGTCTCCTGCCCGCCCGTCTCCTGCCCGCCGGCCTCCTGCCTGCCTTGGGTCCACCGCGGTCCGTGCGCCATCCGACATCCTCCGTGTCAGGCGGGCTGGTATCGCAGCGTGATCTCCCCCCGGAGCCTCGATCAATACCGCACCAGCACCCGCCAGTAGAACGCGCCGCCATACAGCGCCGAGACGCCCGCTCCGGATCCTGTCGGGTACCGGTTGAACCGGGCCAAGCCCTCAAGATCCAGCTCTGCACGCGACGTGACCTGCATGCGCATCCCACCGCCGGCGGAACTGATATGAACGTCCGGATCTTGCGATTGGTTGTTCCAGGTCTGGCCCCAGTCGTAGAAAAGATAGAACTGCGTCGACATGTCCGCCGGCAGGTGCACCGTGCTGAAATCCAGCGACGTGTTGAGCTGTAGCTCCGCGGTGGTGACGAGCGCGTTGTCGCCGGTGATCTGGCCCGAATAGTAGCCGCGGGTGTACTGCAGGCCGCCGAGGTAGAACTCCTCGGACAGCGGCAGCACGTCGGGGCTGTACTGCCCGGCCAGCAGGCCCATCAGGGCCACCGACGCGCCCTGCCACGGGCTGAACAAGGTCTGGGTGCGGCTGAGCTGGAAGTCGAACTTGGTGAAATTGGTCTTTTCGCCCAGGCGCGGTGCGTTCAAAGCGCCGTTGGCCGTGGCACCCAGGATCGGCAGGCCCTGGGAGATCCTCAGCGAGACGCCGTTGATCGCCGACCGGTCGGCACCCAGCAGCAGATCCGACAGGGCGTAGTCGCCGCTGACCCGCAGGACGCGCAGCGAGTCGTAGCTGCTCAGGATTGCGGGGTTGCCGAGATCGACGATCGATTGGATGCCGTCGAACGTGAGGTGCAGGTTCAGCGTCTGCTGGCGGGAGCGGATCAGCGGGTAGGTCAACTGTCCGCCGAACACCGTTGTCTTCCCGAGATAGTTCTCCTGGGAGAGCGCGCCGGTCGGTGTGGTCGCGCCCGCACCACCATAGATGCGCAGCTTGAGGCCTGACCCGCCGAGGAACGTCTCGAAGGCAGCCTCGCCGAAGGTCTCGCTGTTGGGGAAGGTGTGATAAATCTCGGCCTCGGTCTTCTCGCCGAATTCGCTGAAGCTGTTGAAGTCGACGACGCCGAGCGCCTCGATCGGTCCGGTGTGGACGAAGGCGCGGTTGTCCACGGTGGCAAGACCCGATATCGGCTGGCGGCTGACCTGCGCGACCAGGGTAAGGGCGCCCGGATCGTCGGCGGAGGGTTGCAGCACCGCGTGCAGGGTGACCCCGGGCACGTCCTGTGCCAGCAGCAGGTAGCGTTCCAGCGTCGTCGAATCGATCGGCTGTTTCTCGGTGAGGCGGTTCAGGAAGCGCAGCACCTGCGTGCCGGCCGGGCCGATGTCGCCGTCGAGCTTGACGCTGGCGATACGTCCCTCGGTGACGATGAACCGCAACTGGCCGCTGGCGACATTGAAATTGATCGAGACGGCGGATAGCACGTAGCCGTCCGCGCGGTAGCGCTGCAGGATCGACAGCCGGGCGGCGTCGATCCGCGGCAGCGGGGTCGCCGGGCCGACCAAACCTTCGGTCAACGCCGCAATTTCAGGTTGCGGATAGGCGGTGACACCTTCGACCGCCACCGACGTGACCCGTACCGGCTGGTTCGGCACCTCCGTGCTCGGTGCCGGCGGGGCCAGCGTCGGGGCGCCGGGCGAGACGGACGGTGGCGCCGGGGGCAGGATGCGCGGGATTGGCGAGCCCTGCGGCACCACCGATTGCGCGCTGACCGGGGTTGGCACGGTGGCCGCCGCGAGCAGCGCTGTCGCTCCGATCAGACGCAGGACCGGCCCGAATCGGCCGATCCTGCCGGGCTTCCGGCCGGTTTCTGCTCCGGCTTCCTCTGGGGCGTTCACGATCCGCACAGTTTTGCTCCGTGGTCACGCGGTCGCTCAGCGCGGCGCGTCAGTGCAGCATACATCAGCAAAATGAATCCAATCACATACCCGCGCACGCGTCGTCCAGTGTCATGAAGGTATCTTCCGTGCACCGCGTGGCGGAACGATCGCCGAGGGGCGGTGGGCAACGCAGTCCGATTCGGTTGTGTCGGCTTCGCATGACAATCGTCTTGTCTATCGAAACATGGCGGTTTGACAATATCTCACTGCCACCCTCGGCGATCCAGGGCAACCGGCCGGGGCAAGAGAGGACCCGCCGGGCTTTGTCCCACATCCGCTCATTTGTGGCCCGCGGGAAGATTTATGGACCGCAGACGAATCCGGATGAACACGGATAGGGGGCATTCCACATGCGGACACGTCCTATCCGTAGTCATCCGGGGTCGTCCATGGGTTCAATTCCGGGGCCGTTCGTTCTGCATATGGAAATAATCGCTAGCTCCACTACCCCAGCTCCACTACCGCAGGCTTGCCAGCAGGCCGCCGTCCACCGGGATGGTCGTCCCGGTGATGTAGGCGCCGCGCGGCGAGACCAGCAGCGCCACCAGCGCGGCGATATCCGCCGGCGTGCCGACCCGGCCGAGCGGGATCCCGGCGGCGAAGTCGCCCATCACCTTGCCCGACTGTTCGGTGACCTTGTGCAGACGCGGGGTCTCGACCAGGCCCGGGGCGATCGTGTTGATCGTGATGCGGTCACGGCCGAGCTCGAGCGAGGCGGTCTTCGCGAAGCCCATCACCGCCGCCCAGGTGGCGGCCGACAGCCCGAACCCGGGCTTCGGTTCCAGCATCGAGATCGCGGTGATGTTCACGATACCGCCACCGCCGGCCGTCTTCATGTGCGGCACCGCGGCGCGCGTCAGGCGGACGACGCTCATCAGGTTCTGCTCGACCGCCTTGCGCCAAGCCTCGTCGTCGAAATCGAGCAACCCGCCCAGCGGCGGCGCGCCGTCGTTGTTCACCACGGCGTGCAACGCGCCGAAACGGCGGACGGTTTCGGCGACGACACGTTCACAGTCCTCGGCGCGGCGGATGTCGCACTGGACCGGGAATATTTCGGCCCCGGTCTCGCGTGCGATCCGGTCGGCTGCGGCGACTAGCGCCGGCGTGCGGCGCGCCGCAACGGCCACGCGCGCGCCCTCTTCCGCCAGCGTGTGCGCGATCCCGTAGCCGATGCCCTGGCTGGCGCCGTTGACCAGTGCGACGCGCCCCGCAAGCCCGAGGTTCATTGCGTTACGGCGGTGGGCGTTACGGCGGTGGGCGTTGCGGCCCCGGGCGTTGCGGTGCCTGGTGCCCCCGGCGCCGCGCGAACGTGGTTCATCGGTGTCAGGTCGTGGCCGAGCTCGGCGAACAACCGCTCGGCGTTACGATGGAACAGCTTTTCCAGCACCTGATCGGATAGGCCGAGCTGCGCCCAGTCGGCGCGCAGCCGACCGTAGGACAGCAGCGGATAGTCGGCGCCGAACAGCACGCGGTCCTGCAGCCGGCGCGCGATCTCGCGTTTCAGTTCGTCGGTCAGATAGCGCGGCGACCAGCCGTGCAGCTCGTGCCAGACATTGGCTTTGTGCAACAGGATCGCGATCATCTCGGACTGCCACGGCCAGGCAGGGCGACCGGCGATGATGGTCAGTTCCGGAAACCGTGCCGCGACGAGATCGAGATGCCGCGGGTGCGCGTGGTCGAGAACGATGCCCATGCCGCCGCGAAAACCGGCCCCCAGGCCAGTGGTGCCGACAAAGATCAGCGCCGGAACCTTGGCCTGGATGCACAGATCATAGAACGGGAACCAGGCCGGATCGCTCGCCGGCAGGCCGCCGCCGCCCGACGCGCACAGGCCGACGAAGCCGTTGGCCACGTCGAGGCAGCGACGGAACTCGGCCAGTGCCGGCGCGCCGAGTTCCGGTTGGAAATGCAACCAGTTGCCGATGATTACCTCGGGGAAACGGCGCTGCGTGGCGAAGCCATAGTCGTGCAGCGGGGCCGCTTGCGCCAACGGAATGAATTTACTGAAGCCGAAATCGAGGATCGTGCGGACATTCGCCTGCTCGAAGTCGGCCGCCATTTCGTCTTCGATGCGGTATGCTGGGCTGGAGCGCCAGGTGCCGTGTTGCTGCGCCACTTCGGCCTCGGTCTGCAGCACGTAGCCGCGCCGCGTGGCCCAGTGCGAGTGCAGGTCGATGATGGGCATCGTTGCGGCGGCAATACTCATGCCGCGGAGCCCCGGGTCACCGTCTCTCCCCCTCCCCTTGAGGGCTTGGGCCGCGAAGCGGACCAAGGTTGGGGGAGGGGTCGACCAGGGAGGGGAGTGGGGTGTGCAACCCGGTCCCCTGAGCCGCGCTCTCCTGTCCGGATTGCAGCTTGCGCAGGATCATGGCGCGTAGCGGCGCCTTCTGGATCTTCCCGGTGGGCGTGCGCGGCATCTCGGACAGCACCTCCACCACCTCGGGCAGCTTGTAGGTGGCGATCTTCGGGCGTAGGAAGCCGACGACATCGTCGAAGCCCAGCGTGCGCCCGGCGCGCGGCACGACGCAGGCACAGGTGCGCTCGCCCAGCCGCGCATCGGGGATGCCGATCACCGCCGCGTCCATGATGTCGGGGTGCTGGTACAGAACCTCCTCGATCTCGCGTGGATAGATGTTCGCGCCGCCCCGAATGATCATCTCCTTGCGGCGGCCGACGATGCGCAGCAGGCCGTCGGCGTCGAAGGTGCCGAGATCACCGGTGCGGAACCAGCCGTCCGCGGTGAAGGACGGGGCGTTGGCGTCGGCGTTGTTGTAGTAGCCGATGGTCACTGAAGGCCCGCGCAACAGGATCTCGCCCGCTGCACCCGGGGCGCATTCCCGATCGTGCTCATCGAGAATCTTCGACTGCACCTCGGGAATCGCGGGGCCGCACGTGCCGCACACGGCCGCCACATCGTCGGTCGGCCGGGTCCAGCTCTGAAAACCGGTTTCCAGCATGCCGTAGAGTTCCAGCAGGTCCCCGCGCAGATGGGTGCGGAAGGCGCGAATCACCTCGATCGGGCAGGACGCCCCGCCGGTGACCACCGTCTGCAACGAGCCGAGATCGAACCGTTCCAGCTCCGGGCTGTTCAGCATCGCCACCAGATGCGCCGGCGCGCAGCAGAAATAGGTGACGCGTTCGCGTTCGATCAATTGCATCGCGCCGACCGCATCGAACACGTCCAGCATGATCAGCGCGCAGCCGGCCTCCAGCGCCTGCAAGACATTCAGCAGCCCCCAGTTCATTCCGGCCGGCAGGAACACCAGCACGACGCTGTCGCGCGTGATCCCATGGCCGCGATTGGCAAAGCGGACCGCACTGTTGGTGGTGTTGTGCAGATGCAGGACAGCCTTCGGGTCGCCCGTGGTGCCGGAGGTGAAGGCAACGCGTGCCAGGTCATCGCCGTGCGGCCGGCGCGCGTGCAACACCGCGTCCGGTACTTCGCGCGGCCCGTCCTGATCGGGCCCATCCTGGTCGAGCCCGGCTTTATCAAGATACGCACGATCAAGATATGCACGCAGGTCGAAAACGCCGTCCGGCACGTCCGACCCCACCGCCATGACGTGGCGCAGCCCGGGCAGGGCAGGGCGCAGCTCGCCCACCATCGTCAGGTAGTCGAAGCGACGAAACGCCACCGGGCAGATGAACACGGCGGCACCGGTATAACGCAGCACGAATTCGATTTCGCGCGCGCGGAAGTCGCTGTGCACCTGGCAGAACGGGATGCCGGCGAGCATCGCCGCGTTCACCACGATGGCGAACTCGGTCCAGTTCGGTAATTGCAAGGCGATGACGTCGTCGCTGGTGAGTCCGAGCTTGATGAAATGTTTGGCGAGGCGCCGGCTGCGTTGGGCATACGCGGCATAGCTGAGCCGTTGGCGACCATCGGCGAGCGCGAGCCGGTCCGGTTGCTCGCACGCATGGCGTTCCAGCACGTCCACCGTTGTCGTTTCGGTCCAATAGCCGGCCCGCCGATAGGCGGCGATCTGCTCCGGCGCGTGGCGGATGTTTTCGAGTTTCACCGCACCTCCCGTCGTCACGCGGTGTTGGCCGCTTGTGGGCGGTGTGCGCGACTTGGAAAAGCCTTGCATCGGCGCGCAGGGCTGTCAAAGCCGGTCGCGAATGACCAGCAATTCTCATTTTGGTCGGGCGGTACGGCCTGTCAACGTCATGGCCGGA